>CAZQQB010000001.1:0-1462 GCA_964595415.1 uncultured Nitrososphaerota archaeon
GACCGGCAGGAAATGCTCTAGTGGCTCCTTTCCTGTGGACGTACAGGAGACGCCTTTTGCCCTCGTAGAGGTGTTCCTCCCTTTTGGCTAGATTATGGGCGACATCATAGACTAATTTCATGCCAAGGCGTTCAGGATCGCTCTTGAAGACTTTTTGAAAAGCCTCCCTAGTCCAGTGTGTTATGCATTGCCTGTTAGCCCAGGCGTAGTTGCACGCGGCGGACATTGCGGCGAAGTAATCCTTGGCTTCGGGACTGCCCGCCGGTGCACATGCAAGCTCCCTGTCGGGTATCTTTATCTTGTACTTGGAGACGGCGTGTTCCATTATATGTAGGTAGTCACTGCAGACCTGGTGTCCCAACCCGCGGCTGCCAGAGTGGATCATGACGACGACTTGTCCCTCGTGTTCAATGCCGAATGTTTTTGCAATGTGTTGATCGTAAACCTTGTCAACCACTTGAACCTCGAGGAAGTGGTTTCCACTTCCAAGCGTGCCGAGTTGGCTAGCCCCTCTAGATTTTGCGTTTGAAGATATTTTGGAATGATCTGCGCTCTTCATGCATCCACCCTCTTCACACCTCCTAGCGTCTTCCGCCCATCCGTATCCCTTATCGATAGTCCATTCTACTCCCATGTCCAAGACGCGGTCTTGCTGTGCTAGGTCAAGCCGTATTCCACCTTTGCTGCCAAGACCCGAGGGGACAAGATCAAAAAGTGTGTCCACGAGTTTCGTCAGATGTGGTCGAACATCGCGTATGTCCAAGTTGGTCAGGACAAGCCTTACCCCACAGTTGATGTCGTAACCTACACCACCGGGAGAGATTATGCCATTTTCAGCTTCAAAGGCGGCGACACCGCCTATGGGGAAGCCATATCCTTGATGCCCATCGGGCATAGTGATTGAAAACTTCAGTATGCCAGGTAGTTGAGCCACATTGACGCATTGTTGCAGAGTGAGATCTTGTTTCATCTTTTCGAGCAGGGATTCATCCGCATAAACCCTGCACGGCACATTCATGTTTGGATTAAAGCCCTTAGGGATCTCCCATATGTTCTCGTCCATCCTATTAAGCGGGATATTTGAAGACACCATTTATCACCCACCTTTATTTGTGAGGCATACAAACCAATAGAAAAGGCGCATAATCTTCTGAGGCGCCTTGATGTACTATCATATACAAATCCGCTAATTTAAATTTAGTGAGAAAGTGAAAAAAACATCTATGCAGGATATTTTATTAGGTGCTTTAAATGGTATACTCTTATTTGGACCATCCATCTGATGTTTACGTCCATGTTGAATCGGATACATTAGAAGGGATCTTCGAAGATGCAGCCAAGGCAACTTTCGAGGTTATGTTAGATACCCATTCGGTTAAGGAGTTGGAGAAGGTCAAGGTCGAAGTTAGGGCAAAGGATCTTGAGCAGCTCCTTTATATGTGGGTAGACCACCTCTTGCTGA
>CAZQQB010000001.1:1472-14417 GCA_964595415.1 uncultured Nitrososphaerota archaeon
CGAAGTTCCTTATTTACTTAGAGCAGAGATCTTTGGGGAGGAATATGCCCCAGAGAGGCACGGACAAAAGGTAGGTGTTAAGGCAATGACTTATTCCTTGATGCGAATATTTAATAAAGGGAAAAAATGGGAGGCATATTTTGTTTTGGATATTTAGTTTAGCAAAAGATATTTAATGTCGCGCATATTCAAACATCTCGGAGAATATCAAGGAAGTAGGTTGTCAGCACATGTCCATAGAGGCGCTTTCAGAGCCGGGGTGGCTGAGCGGTTAAGGCGCCGGCCTCGAGATCTTTAAAAAGGGACAGGTAAGCCGGTTCCCCTCCTGGGGAGCAAGGGTTCGAATCCCTTCCCCGGCGCCTATCTCATTTGATTGCGAAGAAAATGCACTATTACTTTGTTAATTAAGTACAGAATAGATTGCCTATTGGAAGTAAAGATCTCGATTTACACGAGCTCTATTTCGATAAATACATCGTCTGGTACTTGAATGCGCATCATTTGGCGCATCGTCCTATCATCGGCGTCGATGTCGATTAGACGTTTGTGTATGCGCATCTCCCATTTGTCCCACGTCTTTGTGCCCTCCCCTGCGGGGGATTTCATTGTTGGTACCAGGAGCCTCTTCGTAGGGAGTGGAACCGGACCTGCCATCCTGACCCCTGTCTTCTCTACGATCTTTTTGATCTGGGAACACACATCGTCAAGTTTTCTGTGGTCTGTACTGCTGAGCATTATCCTCGCTTTCTGGGGCATAAAAATTACACCATAAAAAAGGAGGTTATTTTGTTAGCGTGGCGGGCTTTATCTCGGTTACAACACCAGCCGCGATAGTTCTGCCCATATCTCTTAGGGCGAACCTACCTAATGGTGGGAGGTCGTTGTATAGCTCGATTGCAAGTGGCTTGGTGGGTTTGAATGTCACAATTGCGCTGTCACCTTGCTTGAGGAAGCTAGGCTTCTCCTCTATAACTGCACCAGTCTTAGGATCGATCTTTTTCTCAAGTTCTAAGAATGTGGTGGCGACGGTTGCTGTATGGACGTGTAGGACAGGTGTGTAACCTGCAGCAATTGCTGTCGGATGGTACAATACAAAGATCCTCCCTTTGAAAGTCTCTGCAACAGTTGGAGGCTTTGCAACTTCGCCACAGACATCACCCCTATGAATGTCGGTCTTTCCTACGCCTTTTACGTTGAAGCCAATGTTATCGCCAGGTATAGCTTCTTCTATCTTCATGTGGTGGGTCTCTATTGACTTGACTTCGCCTGCCTTGTTAGCTGGCATAAATACTACATTCGTGTTAATTTTCATTACACCCGTCTCAACTCTTCCAACAGGGACTGTGCCTACACCAGTGATTGTGTATACGTCTTGGATCGGGACTCTGAGTGGTTTTGTGATCGGTTTTTCTGGTGGGACAAAGGTGTCCAAGGCCTCAAAAAGTGTTGGTCCTTTGTACCATGGAGTATTGGGGCTGTGCTTGATGATGTTATCGCCCTTCCAGCCAGATATGGGTATTGCTATTATCTTAGATGTGTCGTAGCCTATCATTTTTAGGAATTTGAATACGCCGTCTTTTACCTCGCTGTATCGCTGTTCACTATAGTTGACGGTCTGGTCGTCCATTTTGTTTATGACCACTACGACTTGGTTTACTCCCAAAGTCTTGGCCAAGAAAGCATGTTCCCTTGTCTGACCGCCAGGACCCATTCCTGCCTCGTATTCGCCTTTCTTAGCAGACACCACAAGTATTGCACAGTCTGCCTGAGAGGCCCCTGTGATCATGTTCTTTACGAAGTCTCTGTGCCCGGGAGCGTCGATAATCGTGAAGAAGTACTTAGGAGTCTCAAACTTCCAAAATGACAAGTCGATGGTCATGTCTCGCTCTCTTTCTTCCTTCAACTTATCCCCGAGCCAAGCGAATTTTGCAAATTCCTTACCTGTCTTTTTTGCTTCCTCTTCTAGCGCGGCCAAATAACGATCGTCAAGACCGCCGGCCAGGAAGAGGAGGTGACCTACAAGCGTGCTCTTGCCGTTGTCTACGTGCCCCATTACGAGCATATTCAGATGCTCTTTCTTCTGGGATGACATTTAATATCGCCTCTTAATTGCCTGTTGAAGTTAGAAAATAGTCAGTCATATATAAAGTTTAGTCGAAAAAAGCATTTTTGCCCTTTCCTTTGTGCCCTAAGGCATTTTAAAGCAATTGTATTAGAAGGATCATCTAGCCGAGATCGCTATGCGCTCGATCTCCTCTCTCTTCTGCACAGCGTAGCTCTTTGGGTCGTTGCTTGAGGCCGATACAATCTCGTCTGCAAGGCATTCTTCAATAGGCTTGTTGCTGTCAAAGGCAGAATTCCTAGCGGCATCTGTAATGAACCTTAGGGCCAGGTCTACCCTACGCTGTGGAGACGAGTCCACGGACTGTGGATAAGTTACACCACCGTAGCTGATGCGCGTTACTTCCTCTCTTGGAGCCGAATTCTCTATCGCTCTCACAAGAACCTGCACAGGGTTTTCGCCAGTCTTCAAGTACACGAGTTCAAGCGCATTGTCAACGATACTTAGGGCAAGGGCCTTTTTTCCTCCATTTTTACCTGGGCGCATGACCCTATTTGCCAGGCGCTCTACGATGTTTACTTTTGCCTTCCCAAAACGCTTATGCTCGTGCCTTCCACAGGAGTGGGGGAGGAGCATTGGGTTGAGTGTTAGGTAGGCCTTTAGCCCCAAGTCCCTCAACTGTATATTAGATAAATCCCATTTTCCAAAAAGTTTTATCTCGGACATGTGTTCACCTCACAGGCTTCTGCTTCTTGCCTGTCATCAGGGCGTTTAAAGATACGCCATTTATCTTAACAACCTTCCATCTTACACCAGGCAGGTCGCCTATTGCTTTCCCCATTGGCCCACCTATTCCCTCAACAATTACCTCGTCGTGCTCATCCACAAAGTTGAGGGCGCCGTCTCCGGGTAGAAAGGCAGTAATCTGTTTTCCATTCTTTATGAGTTGGATCCTAACGCACTTCCTTACAGCACTATTGGGCTGCCTACTCTCAACTCCTACTTTCTCAAGTACGATGCCCCTTGCCTGTGGAGATCCCTCTAGCGGATCCGCCTTTTCATCTAGTCTTAAGGCTCTCCTTTTGAATTGCCTAAGGCTCCAGCGGAAGGTTTTCCTCTTGTTGGCCAGTTTCCTACCGGCAAGGAGGCCCCTTGGTGATTTTGAACCTGCCATGAGATACACCTAGTGCGGTCTTCGTAAAAGTATCACGATTATTTAACTTTGTCGGAGGGTTATTTCATGGCTTCAGAGGACTACCACATTACCGATATCAAAATGGCGCTTCATAAGGAGCCTCGTTTTTGCGATATTCCGCCCATTTCTACCTATAGCAATGCCCTTGTCCTTTGGGTCAACAGTTACCTGAGCCACGGTGTTTCCTTCTGAGTTTTTCGTTATCTTTATGCCTCTGACTTTAGCAGGGGCGAGAATGTTCCTTAAAAATTCCTCAGGGGCGTCGGCGTGCTCGACGATCTCCACATTTCTGCCGATGACTTTTCTGGCTCTTTCTATGTTGACGCCATTTTTTCCAATGGCGAGACCCATGTCGCCTGGTCGTATCACAAATATTATTTTATTCCCTTCGGGCTCCACAACGCAATCTTTTGCGATGGCCCCAGTTAGGTTCTCGAGCAAGGCAATATAGCGCATCTCGTCAGCGGTGAGTCTTATATTTGGAAAGGATCATCCCTCCTTTAGGTTAAGAATTGAAGATTCTCCTGGGTCAATAACAGCTATTGTAGTAACAGGGTATGGTTTCCCGCAAAGCCCGCCAAGGTCCCAGCTTGAACCTGGAAAGATATATAGGGGCACCTCTGTTCCGGCAACCTGTTTAACTCTTGAGGAGAGGCTCTCTGGAGTATTTGATGCCATTACGATTAGCTTTGCCTTCTTATTGTTTAAAGTTTTGAGGCTCACCTTATAACCTATCTCGACCTTTCCTGTGCCTATCGCAACCTTAAGTTCCTTTGAAAGATCCATTTCTTTATGCACCTTCCTTAGGGAAGCGCATGAAGAGCTCAACGACACCTGTACCTAATGGTATCGATTGCCCCACTATTACGTTTTCAGTCACACCCTCCAATGCATCCTCTTCTCCATGTGATGCTGCATCCAATAAATGCTTTACGGTTACTTCGAACGCAGCTCTTGCCAAAACGCTTGATTTCTCACCGCTAACGCCATGCCTGCCTATCTGTCTTATTCTTCCTGTAGAGGTCATCAGATCAGCAATGAGAATGACATGGCGCATGTCGACATCAAGGCCTTGCTGATCTAATACTTGAAAGGCCTCCTTTATGATCGCTGATCTTGCGGCCTCTATTCCAAGAACCTCGGCTATTTCTGAGATGTTATTTGTGTAAATCTTATGAGGATCTATGCCCTTGACTTGAAGGACGGCAGAGAGATTGGAGCCATCGGTATGAAGGACGTATTCGTCGCCCTCTTTTTGAACTAAGACCCTTTTTATTCCTTTTATCCCTTTTAACCTGAGGTCTAAGATTCTCTCTCTGAGCCTCTTTATTTTTTCAGGAGAAGTCGTCTCTGGCGCGATTATGACATTGTTTCCTTCGATCTCCACCTTACCTACCTTCAGGCGCTCAAGGGCCTTAGCTGCATATTCTAGTTCTATTCCCTTGTCTTGAGCGATCTCCTCGTCGATTTCGATTATAAAAGATGAGCTGACCATGTCGTACTCAATACTCTTTGCTATATTCTCTATAGCTATTCGCTCGATCCTTGAGGCCACCTCTTTTGCCTTTTCAAGGCTGTACTTGTGATCCTCGTCGAGCTTGATAGTCATGGTTGGTGTGGATGGAGTTCTGCGCGCATCCACGATCTCTATAAGGCGAGGTAGACCCAAGGTCACGTTAAGCTCTCTAACACCAGCATAGTGAAAGGTTCGCAGTGTCATCTGAGTGCCTGGCTCTCCCACAGACTGGGCAGCAACGGTTCCTGCGGCCTCTCCAGGCTCCACCAAAGCCCTGATGTAAGCCCTGTTTGCCTCTTCTATGACCCGTTTAATCTGATCCTCGTTAAAATTGAGTCGGTAAAGCTTCTCCCTGAGCTCGTTAATTAGGCTCTCAGGGAGGGCGTCCTTGTAGCTACCAAGCAGGTTATTTACGAGCTCTAGCTTCGGATCCTCCTTTTCGGCCTTTGTCTTAGTTTTCTTGTCAACCATATTAGACAGCCCCCGCCCCTACAACCTTTTCAATAATCTTATCGACGTTTACAGCCTTTCCGTGGTCACTCTTGGCTGGATCTACACCATCCTCTCCGTATTTGAATTGTATTATTGAGCCGTCGGTAGCCCGGACTGTGCCATCATATTCAACCCTTATATCCTGTAACGCATTTATGAGCCTCCGCTGCATGTATCCACTCTGACTGGTTCGCACTGCTGTATCAACAAGACCCTCTCTGCCTCCCATGGCATGGAAGAAGAACTCTATTGGGTTGAGTCGATCTTTATAGCTGCTGTATACAAACCCATGAGGTTTGGCGCCAAGGTCTCCAGGCTTGAAGTGGGGCAGAGTCCTGTTCTGGTAACCTCTGTTGATCCTTTCCCCCCTGACAGACTGCCACACAGGCCACCATATGTGCCAAGTTCATTAGACTTCCTCTAGCTCCAGTCCTAGCCATGAGTAGAGCAGAATTGGTCTCCTTCAAATATTGGCTTGCGATCTCTCCTGCCTTCTCTCTCGCTTCTTCCAGCTCCTGCATAATCTTTGTCTCCAATGTTTCTTCTAAGGTCCTGCCAGGCAACCGTTCTAAGAGACCCTCATTGTATATCTCGATCAATTTTGCAGTCTTCTGTTCCGCTTCCTCCATTACCATCCTTATCTTCTCCTTAGCCTCTTGTGGCAATTCTTCCTCCTCAAGTCCTATCGTGAGGCCTCTACTGTCGATGTAGGAGAGGAAGAGTTTGAAGGCCTTATCTATGAATAGTCTGCCCATGTCTGTACCGTAGTCCTTGACAAGCCTATGAAGGACACTCTCAGGTTGACCGGCGCCTATAGACTTCTTATCGAGGACTCCAGATACTAATGTTCCGTTTCGTATTACCACATAAGCGTCGTTGGGACATTCTTCTTTTTTGCACTGGACACACTTCTGGCATATGTTCGCTTTGAGTGTGTAATTGAAATCGCTTGGGAAGAAGAGACTTACGAGCTGCTTTCCAGTCCAAATCTCCTCTGATTCTTTTAGGCATGGAGGTGGCAGCTCACCTTCATATCCAGAGTTAATAAGGAGTTGCGAGGCTTCCTCTCTCGTAAGAATTGTATCTTTCTTCGTGAGCATGTACGCGCCAGAGATGTAGTCCTGTATCGCGCCCATAATTGGGCCACCATATCTAGGCGAGAGTATCTGTTCCTGAACCAACATCAAGACTAATGCCTCAGCCCTAGCCTCCTCGCTCTGGGGAACGTGAAGGTTCATTTCGTCGCCGTCGAAATCCGCGTTATATGGCGGACATACGCAGAGGTTTAGTCGGAAGGTCTTGTACGGAAGAACCCTAATGCGGTGACTCATAATCGACATTCTGTGGAGTGAGGGCTGCCTATTGAACAGCACCACATCTCCATCCTTGATGTGTCGTTCTACTATGTAACCAACCTCAACGGATTCGGCGATGGTTTTTCGATCCTTTGGAAATCTGAGATCTATCCTCCTTCCGTCTGGTCTGATTATGTAATTGGCGCCTGGATGGGCATCAGGACCATTCTCAATAAGTTTTTTCATTTCCTCAAGATTGAACTTGTTTATCCTTTCTGGAATTGTCAGTAGTTTGGCGACCTCTACGGGAACACCGACTTCATTCATGCTGATTAATGGGTCGGGGGAAATAACAGTTCTAGCCGAGAAATCAACCCTCTTTCCAGAGAGGTTAGAGCGGAACCTTCCCTCTTTGCCCTTCAGCCTCTGTGCGAGTGTTCGAAGCGGACGCCCAGACCTGTGCCTAGCCGGTGGAATTCCTGAGGTCTCATTATCAAAGTAAGTGGTGACGTGGTACTGAAGCAATTCCCAGAGGTCCTCTATTATAAGCTGGGGGGCTCCAGCATCGATGTTCTCCTTAAGGCGCTCGTTTATCCTAATAATGTCGACTAGCTTGTGTGTGAGGTCATCCTCCGACCTGACGCCTGACTCTAGGGTAATTGATGGTCTCACAGAAGAGGGGGGAACGGGAAGGACTGTTAAAACCATCCATTCCGGTCTTGCCATTTGGGGATCGAGTCCAAGGAGTGCAGCGTCAGCATCTGTTATCCGCTCTAGTCGAGCCCTTATCTCGCTTGGTGCGAGTTTTACGTTCCCCTCCGGGTGTTCTTCGTAGTAAGTTGTCGGCTTCTCCAATTTTGTATTGCTCGCGTCCACAATACGGGCATTCTTGTAGCTTGCTGGCTCTCTTCATTATCTTCTCGGCGAGCTTGTACCTAAGCTGGGGCCAGCGTCTCCTGTACTTCTCCATCAGCTGGATATATTTATCATAATCTTCTTTTCTAAGCAGGATCCTTCCACAATTCCAACATATCGCTCTGAGTGTTAGGTATACAGTCTTAGCGAATCCTGGGTGAACAACAGGTCTTGCAAGTTCAATGTGACCCAAATGACCAGGGCTCGTCATATGTATCTGCAGTTATTATGTTCACCACAGACATCTTTCTGATCTCTTCTGGCGAAAGTAGACCGAATTTGATTGACTTTATGGATTTTGCGATATCGTTTACTGACATGATCTCACACCCTTTCGGAAAGTTTTAATCTGGGGGCTATCCCAAGACTCATGAGTTCCTGAAGTAGGAGTTTAAAGGCATAGGACATAACGACCCTTGTTATCTTGGCTTTTTCGCCACAAACCGGACATACGTGCCTGTCTTTTATCCTATCGTAATAGGATATGAGGCCGCAGTCTTCGCATATGAAGACAACGGTTCTGTCCGACTCGTCAAGCAACCTCTCCTTGAGGAGCGTGGCGGCGCCGTGACCTATGAGACAGTCCCTCTCCATCTCTCCGAACCTTAGTCCTCCCTCCCTAGCCCTCCCCTCGGTTGGTTGCCTTGTGAGTATCTGAACAGGCCCTCTAGCCCTTGCGTGCATCTTGTCAGACACCATGTGGTGAAGTTTAAGGTAGTATGCTATGCCTATGAAGACCTCAGCCTCAAGCACTCTTCCGCTACGACCATCGTACATTACCTCTTTGCCTGTTGACTTAAAGCCAGCATTTTCTAGGAGAGTACGCATCTTGATCTCGTCGGCACCGCAGAAGGCAGTCCCTTCTTGTGGCTGACCAGATATGGCATAGGCCTTTCCAGCCAGTATCTCTAGCAATTGGCCAAGTGTCATTCTCGAAGGTATAGCGTGGGGGTTGATTATCAGATCAGGCACAACACCGTCCTCAGTATATGGCATGTCGTACTGAGGTACAAGCATGCCAACAACACCCTTCTGCCCGTGTCTAGATGCGAATTTGTCGCCAAGTTCGGGAACCCTTTCATTTCTGACCCTGATCTTCACAAGCTTGTTGCCATCCGAGGACTCGGTAACTAAGACCAAGTCCACTATACCATCCTC
Organism: uncultured Nitrososphaerota archaeon; assembly: GCA_964595415.1. Lineage (GTDB taxonomy): Archaea > Thermoproteota > Methanomethylicia > Methanomethylicales > Methanomethylicaceae > CAZQQB01. The sequence continues at coordinate 10,106 of CAZQQB010000001.1, forward strand.
GCCTGCCCTCATGGAGACCGATGTTTCCCGCCGTGTTGGACCCGCGGCCTCGAACTCACGATACTCTTCGAGGAACCTTGGTGGGCTCGTCTTTCCAATGAGGACGTCGCCTCCTTGAACCATAGATTCGGGCTCTATAATGCCATCATCGCCCAGATATCGATAGGATTCTGGAGTCCTGTACCCTCTCACGCTTGGTGAGGGCGTCTCTATCTTGTCCTCCTGGCCGCCAGGATACCGCCTCTCTTCTGTCTCATAGCATCTAAAGAAAGAGGATCGACCTAGTCCTCTCTCCACCGAAGACTTATTCATTATCAGGGCATCCTCAATATTGTATCCTGAGTAAGATAGGACCGCGACGACAAAATTCTGACCGGCTGGGCGCCTGTCCAATTCGAGGATCTTGGCAGGTTTTGTATTAACAAGGGGCTTCTGGGGATAGTGGAGTAGATGACCACGCGTATCCAATCTTTTGGAAAAGTTGGCTACGTAGAACCCAAGCGCCTGTTTTACCATCGCAGAACCGTAAGTGTTTCTTGGAGATTGGTTTGCCTCCAAGAAAGGAATCATAGAGGCGCTTATGCCCAAGATAGCGGATGGCACAAGCTCCAAGTGCGTATGTTCCTTAGTCAAGTCCTCGAGTGTTAAGGAGATGTAGGCGTTCTCTTCCTCCTCTGCGTCGAGGTACTCTACAATGCTCTGAAGTATTAGATCGTTCCAGATCCACTCTCCCGAGAGGAGTTTTTCAACATGATCTCTTGTCAATCGTGGTACGCCGTTGTCTACGATTATTAGGGGGCGCCTTACTCTTCCAGCATCGCAGTTCACATATACCTCCTGTATCATCCCGTAATTGTAGTAAGCCACGTTAACTTCATTGTGTATTTTGCAACGCCGCCTCAGTTTTCTGAGCTCTGCGGTCAAAAGGTCTGGCTTCTGGTGAATTCCCACTAATCTGCCATTTAGAATTACTTTTGCCCCTGTTATGCCCCTCTTTCTGGCCGATTCGATGGGCTCAGTCTCAAGCTCGTAAAGAAGCTCTTCTATAGGACGTTCATCCACGCCGACAGATATGAAGGCCATCAGCGCAAGGTTCTTGACAAGCCCGCAATTTGGCCCCTCAGGGGTCTCACTTGGGCATAGTCGTCCCCACTGAGTAGGGTGAAGGTCTCTCGCCTCGAAATGGGGCTGGCTCCTACTGAGGGGCGAGATTATCCTACGGAGGTGACCAACTGTTGAGAGGTAGTTTGTCCGGTCCAATAGTTGGCTCACACCAGCCTTTCCACCCACCCAATTACCGGTGGCTAAGGCATGCCGCATCCTCTCTGTGATGACATCTGCCCTTACAAGCGTTGGTATAGAGACTTTTCTACTCCGACTCTTTGCTCTTTCGAGCTGGTATTTCAGGTCACGACAGAAGCTCTTGAAAGCGACACGAAATAGGCTTGCGAGAAGGTCTCCAGCCAGTTTCAAGCGCTTGTTGGCATAATGATCCTTGTCGTCAGGCTTGCGACGACCGAGTGAGAGCTCGATCAGCTTCTCAGTCATCTGACCAAGGTACAGGGCTTTTTTCCTGCGATCTTCCTTATTGGTGCCAATGTGAGGGAGGAGGTATTTATCGAGGATCTGCTCCGCTCTCTGGATCCTAAAGTCACGTGTCTGTCCTATGGCAACTCTATTGCCAATGTAATCGAGAGCATCCTCCACTGTATTTATTTCCATGCCTGCCTCCAAGGTGGGTATGAGGGCTTTCTGGATCTCTGGATCGCTCGAGACAAACTCCACGATCTCTTTGTCGGATTGGGTACCCAAGGCTCGCATTATAACAGAGAGAGATATTCTGCCAGGGATTGAGGGGAACGAAACTTGCAGGTCGCCCCCTTTCATGCGCTCTATAGTCACAGGTACCCTGAAGCCAGAGGTGGCTGAGAAGACCTTGGCAACATGTGTGACCGGTGACGCGCCCTCCATAACGTCTACGAGTATTCTATTCACGGCCAGATCTTCTTGGATGACGACGACTCTCTCTGAGCCGTTGACTAGAAAATATCCGCCGGGATCTTCAGGATCTTCGCCGCATTTAATGAGCTCTTCTTTGCTCATTCTGGACAAGACGCATGGAGCCGACTTTACCATTATTGGAAGTTTTCCAATATAAACCTCCTGCTCTTCTTCTTCAAATCCGTTTTCAACTGGAGTTACTTTGAGGTACATGGAGGAGGAGTAAGTCAGGTTCCTTTGCCTGGACTCCATTGGTGTTATCTCTTTCTCTGAGCCGTCAGCTTCATGGATTGTCGGAGGCTTTATACTCAGCTTTCCAAGTTTAATTTTGTATCCAGGGAGGTCAGTTTCTATCACTCCCTGTTCATTAACGATCTCTTGGATCTTGTTTTTAACAAAGTCGTCAAAAGAATCTAAGTGTTGCCTGACCACGCCTTTTTCCTTGAAGAAGCTCTCAACCAGAACCCATCTATCCTCTATTTTTAATTTGTTCAATGTGATCACCCTGGAACAACATATCTATATGCCACTGACATGCCTGCAACCTCGCTATTTCGCTCTATCTTAAGGACATCCCCTGGCTTTGCGCCCAAAACCCTGCAGACTGGGTCGCTCTTTCTTATCCAAGGCAAGTGCTCCTTCCTTATGCCATATTTCTGTCTGAGTTCTTCTACTTCGTCCTTTGAAAGAATTGTGAACTTCGGAACAAGTTCATGTTTAAGAATATCGAACTTTACCAATAACACCCCACCATTATCCCAACAAAAGATATGCCCGAGCAGAGCAATGAATTGGAAAATATGCTTGTTTATAAAGTTTCCTATCTTTGGAAGGGGGGTGGTCCCGCCCGCCGGATTTGAACCAGCGACCACCCGGTTAATGCCCAGCTAACGCAGGATCATCTGCCGCCATTAGGCGAAGTTACCTGCGTGACCACCAGTCTACAGCCGGGCGCTCTACCACTGAGCTAGGGCGGGCAATATACTTACGAGGCCCAAAATATGCTAAAATTTGGCGGTTCTTATAAGTTTTTTTAGACATGATTGGAGGCAGAAAGCTTACGGTCTCACGCCGATAATTACTGGGACAGAGATAATTTGATTGTTTCTGACAATTGTGAAGTTAACGGTCTGTCCGGGTATAGTATTCCTTTCAAGATATGATGAGAGATCCTCTATTGTTTTTATAGCGTGTCGGTCTATGGCCAATATTAAATCTCCGCCTGAATATATCTGTTGGCCAGCCACGGTGATGACTTTTGTGCCACCCTTAAGTCCTGCTTTATCTGCCGGACCGTTCTTCGTTGTGGATTGAATTAAAACGCCGTAGGTGTAGTTCAGACCGAGGGCTTTTGCTACGATATAATCAACTGAAAGACCGTTAATGCCGATGTATGGGTGGTCGTACCCCCCTTTCACAACGAGATCATTGATCTCTCTAATTAATGTGTCCGAGGGAATCGCGAATCCCACATTTTGGGAGCCTGAGATTATAGCCGTGGTTATGCCCACCACTCTTCCATTTGCGTCAAGGAGGGGCCCACCTGAATTCCCAGGGTTTATTGGGGTACTGATCTGAATAACATCCGCTATGAGGTAGCCTAAGGCGGTTTCAGTTTGTATAGCCCTCCCTAGCTGACTTACTATCCCAGAAGTCATCGTGGATTGAAGGCCATAGGGGTTGCCTATTGCAACTACAAGATCTCCAACCCTCAAATTAGAAGATGATACCACAGGTATTGGTAAAAGTTTTTGACTGGGGGCAATTGGTTTAAGCACTGCAAGATCGCTATACATATCCTTTCCTAAAACCTCGAATTTGTATGCCTCGCCATCCCAAAAAGTAATTGAGCCTTCGACCATTTTGTCGATAACGTGATAGTTAGTGATTACCAAAGGTACTCCAGTAAGATTGATTATGAACCCAGAACCCAGCACCACTTGATATGTTGTTCCGAAGATATTTGTTACGGGTGTCAACCCTTTGATCATAACAACGGAAGTCTTTACAGACTCGTATAGATCATTAAGTGACGAGCTTGACAGAGTGGCATTATTCTGTTGAATGCTCAGAAGAGTATTTTGTAAAACTGAAATTTTAGACTCCAGAGAGGATATTTTACTCTGCAATGTGTCAAATTTCGCAATTAATGCGGAGGAGTTATAGTAGGATAAGGAATAACCGATGTATGCGCCAGCTATCAATGCGATCAGGAGTGGGGCAAGCATGTTTGGCGAACGACCCATGCTCATGTAACAGTCTCCTAAAAAGGATTTTTCATTAGAGGTTTATTGTACACTCTCTTATAATC
>CAZQQB010000001.1:14427-14676 GCA_964595415.1 uncultured Nitrososphaerota archaeon
CGACCGCATGTTCGAAGTGTTATGCAAGGACGCCCATGGCAAATACTCTATATTTTTAATTTCATCTGTGTTAGAGTTGGTGCCGATAAAGTTAAATAAATCAGAATGGAAAATCTCGGTGAGCCCCGATAGTATAGTCCGGTCTAGAATACTGGCCTGTCGAGCCAGTGACCCGGGTTCAAATCCCGGTCGGGGCGCCATTTTGTTTGAGCGGTTAAGCCTAGCGCTCATGGAATGTTTAATTTGATG
>CAZQQB010000001.1:14686-16629 GCA_964595415.1 uncultured Nitrososphaerota archaeon
CAATAAATGGTGGTGGATTGCCATGAGTATAGTATTTGCGGACCGTTTTCAAGAATTGTTTTGTCTATGTCAAGGAACATACATTGCCATGAGTATAGTATTTGCGGACCCTTCCAAAAGAAGGCTGCCAACACCAGTCCCCATTGCGAGATTAGCTATGCTATCAACATTCAAAGTTTCAGCAAACTTCACTGCAACAAGCGTTGCCAAAAATACCGCTTCCTTTATCGCATGCATACTTGGCCTTTCCATGATGGGAGCGTGAATCATATATCTTTCGGAAACGACCCGCAGAAGTTGCTATGATCCTACCGATAGGCACTGGGGCATGTCTCATTGCCTCCTCTTCCACCCCAATTCCCGCAGCCCTCTTAAGAGCCACCCAACAACTCCTCCGCCCATTTTCATAAGGCTGTTGGAAGGGTTTACCAGCGCATCAGCTACAAAGGTCGTAATTTCTGATTTTATAACCTGATGTCGGGTTCGCCCATAAATTGTCACCATAAAATTCTAAACCGACAACCACTAAATTTTTAGATAAAAATTCCAAAATAGCTGAGTGTATTTGGGAATGCATTCAAAAGACAGCAAATAATTAAGCTGGTCGAGCATAACCACACTAACAGTAGGGTGATTTGATGAAGATGCAAGTAGTCAAAGGCCAATATAGAGACATGCACGCAGCAATGGACTTGCTAAAGAAGCGGGTTGGAAGTGATAACCTGTCCGGAGCAAGTATGGGGTTTTTGTATTATCCATATTGGCTTATTTGCTTTAGAGTTGATGCGAATATGGCCTTAGGTATCGTGAAGAGTTATGATGAGGTTTATCTGATGGTCGATGGCATTACAGGTTTTGTTGGGTATACTTCAAAACCGGAACTGATTGTGGAAGATTTGGAAGACGCCAATATTTTAGATATGAAGGTTCATGAAGACGCGAGTTTTAATGGAGCAAAGGAGTATTTGAAGAGAACGTTTCAGAGAATAAAGAGATTGACTATGCTAAAAAACCTTGAAATAAATTTGATCGAGAGATCAGTCATCTATAAACAGTTCTGGTTAGTTCAATTGCCAGAAAAAAAGAAAAGAAAGGTGTGGCTGCTTCTCGACAGCGTGTCTGGTTCGACTCAGTTTGTGGTGCCAAGTGATATGGGTATGGAGGTAAGTTCCGTCAAGTGAGAGGTCGAGAAGGCCTTTGAGATGTTGGACGCGACTATATCGGTCTCGATAGACGAAGACTTGGCTATTCTCTTGTCAACATCGGGCGATAGGAAGTGTTTCTTGCTAGCGTCTACAAGTCCTTGAACCTCAGGAGGCATGGGCTTAGTCATTAGGCTCACAAATATCATTAATACTATGGAGACGATAAGACCAGCAAAGAATGGGTGCACAGCGGTCATGGCCCTTAATCCAGACGGGCCCCAGAGGGCAGCTGTCCCTGCCCCACCAATCATGGAAGCTAAAACTCCTGCAGATGTCGCCCTCTTCCAGTAGACCGCGGAGAGGTTTGTGACGAGAAAAGCACACCCAAGAACGCCGAAAGCGGAGACCACGGTTGCGAAGACGCTTCCGCCAGGTATTAGTGCAATTCCTATGGCTATGAAACCTATAACAAGCACCAAGATCTGCGTCCACCTCATTCTGGATTTGTCGTCAAGCTTAGGGTTTATGTATCGGACGTATAGGTCGTTGATAAGTGTCGAGGCCGATGCCAGGGACAGCGTATCTGCCGTGCTCATGATTGCGGCATAGACCGCAGCAAGCAAGAAGCCTGCTAGCCAGGGATTAGTAAACGTGTAGAAGAATGTCGCCGCCGCAAGTTCAGGATCAGGCAGTCCAGGCAAAAGGACTATGGCAAAAAGCCCAAGGAAGACGCAAGCGTATGTAAAGATCACAGCCCATAAGACGTTTATGACTATAGAGTTGGTTATTGCCTTTACG
>CAZQQB010000001.1:16639-16879 GCA_964595415.1 uncultured Nitrososphaerota archaeon
ATGTAGCCTATCATGTAGATTAATAGAGAACCCAGAATTTCGCCGTACTGTCCCTGGTACATGTTGTTGGTTCCCCAAACCGACATTATGGTGGGATTTATTGCCATGAGGCGCTCGGTCAGACCGCCCAGACCGCCTAGCAAGCTGAAACCCAAGAGCAGCCCTATGACTGCGCCAATAAGCATTATGGAAGCTTGAAGGGCATTGGTCAACATAACGGCTAGGAGGCCACCTAATGCC
>CAZQQB010000001.1:16889-18990 GCA_964595415.1 uncultured Nitrososphaerota archaeon
AACTATTACTCCCCACTGGTACGGGATGCCCAATAGCAGTTGCGCCATTTTTCCTGCTGCAATGATTTGAGCCAAAAGGTAGACCCAGCAGAAGATGGCCGTTATCAAGCTTCCGACTGCAGGCGTTGCTTTTGATGGGAATCTTTTAGAGATCAGGTCGACGGGTGTGACGGCATTAAGTTTTGCGGCAAGGGTACGCATTCTCCTTCCTAAGAAGGTGAAGTTCCAGAAACCGCCTCCAGCATCTCCAGCCTCATACCAGAAGGCGAATGCACCCTCAGAGTAGGCATAGCCTGGCAATCCAACAAACATAAAGCCGCTCATCGACCCAGCACCATGGCTTAGACCTACTAGAAAGGCGCCTGTCTTTCTACCAGCTACTGTAAAGTCCTCAAGCTTTTTGATGAACTTGGCAGAGAAAATCCCAATAGCGACCATCAAAATGAGGTAGACAGCCCAAGCGACCAGTGCTTCTATGTGGAAAATTTCAGCCATCGCCTAACCCTCCTGTGATTGAAGTTCTTCTCTTCTTTCTCTACGTCTCAAGATGACCCAAGCTACGAAGGCCAAAACCAACCAAAGGAATGGCCAAAATAGCATGATCGCCCATGTCTGCCAAGGATCAACTGATGCAGCTTTTGGTATCAAGGACACCATTAGTAGCACTAAGGCAGGCATCATATGAACTCCCAGGAAAAAATTTAAAGTAGGAAATATTTAAAGCTTTAAAAATAGTTCTGCATACTATTACGTTATCAATGTATAAAAATTTAATATTAACAATTTATTGTCAATTATTAAATAAAAAAAATTTACCATATCAATTATGTATTTATTCTCTGGTCTTCTTAGGCGACTGTCTGTAGGGAGGTTTGGCTTTTTTTGGTTTTTGCACTACCAGATAATTTTGATTCGAGTTTAACGAACTTTCTCGGATAGGCTATTTCTATGCCATTAGTAGTAAATTCTTTTTTGATCTCTTTCAAAAGGTCACGGGCCATGCTGAAAGCGGCGGGTTGATCCTTGGCTCTGCTGAGAAGCCTCAGATTCAAACTGTTTTCGTTTATCTCCATGACGGCCGCATTCGGTAAATTGCCAATTGGAAGGCAATCCCGGTGCCTCTTTGCCACATCAACCATTATTTCCATCGCAAGATCCATGTCAGAATCGTGAGTTACATCCACAAAAACCGAAACGAGTTTTGTGGGATCTTGAGCCGTGTAATTCACGATTGCCTCAGATTGGAGTGCCGAGTTTGGTACAATTAGTCGACGGTTATTCCATGTACGCATCACAGTATACATGAGCTTTATGTCCTCGACAAAGCAGAACTCATTCCTAAACAGGATGGTATCGTCAAGTTTGATTGGTTGAGAGAGTGCGATCATTATCCCGGAAATGATGTTTGAGAGGGTTGCTTGAGCTGCTAATCCGATGACTATGGAGGCGAAACCGGCAGCGACAAATAAGGAAGCGATAGCAGGACCGAGCTTGGGGAATGCTGTGAATGTTACAAAGGAAAACCCAATGAGAATGACCAAAGCCAAGATAGCCCTTCTCAAGAAGCTGTGGGTTGTCTTGAGGGAGGGCGACTTGACTAAGATCTTTTCAACCCATTTCGATAGTATGTTGTTCAAAACCAGAACTATTAAGAAAACAACTCCATAACCGATTAAAAGAAACGAGAGCAGCCAAAAAAGGATCCGATAAGGAAGTGATGGCCATCTTTATCCCCGGGCCATAGATACTCCTTTTTCGGGCATATTTCTACATACGCATATGAGTTCACCGATAACAGGTCGACTAGTCATGTCAAGAATTATGTTATGAGAGAGTCAAAATCTTAAGTGGCATACCGTCGGTAAGTAGGGCGCAGATGTGAAAATTGCCATGTTAGATGCAACATCAAGTAAAGAAATAAGATTAAAATGATCAGTAGGACGCCCTATGATATTTACCAATCGTCCTTTTGCCCATGAAGATCATGAGATCTCCTCTGATCCAGTCTTTTATGACATTTAATACTCCATATTTTTCGAACCGGCGTGCTGACATCTTCACCAGAATTTTTTTGGAGTATATTACCTTCCCAATCCTCTTT
>CAZQQB010000001.1:19000-27412 GCA_964595415.1 uncultured Nitrososphaerota archaeon
CGTCATCACATAAAGGGTAATCAGTGTAACCACCTAGTCTTAAAAAAACGTCTCGAAGCACCGCGGTGTTGGTTCCTCTTGTCCAGACGATCCCCAAAATGTATGCTAATGATGATGTTAGGTTAATCAATGAGTAAAGAATTCTATACCTTGGATCCGCTTCCAATGGTTCGTCTGGACCACATACAGCGACAACGCCTGGTGAGAAGAGGGAAACGATCTTCTCAAGCCAATCCTTGCTAACTACAACATCGGCATCTGTATGTACTAATATGGTGCCTCTCGCGATAAGTGCGCCATCGTTTCTAGCACCGCCGACTCCTTTATGTATCTGCGGGATAACTGTGTCTGCGTAGTTTGAAGCGATCTCTACTGTCCTATCAGTGCTCCCCCCATCCACCACTATTATCTCATAATCTTTTCGGGGCAAGGTCTGTTGGGAAATGGACCTAAGGGTCCGTTCTATCCCTCTCTCTTCATTGTATGTTGGAACTATGACTGAAAGCTTAACCAAGGACTTTCCCATAAAAGAGCATATATTTTATTCTTTATTTCTTTATCTGATGTAATAATAGGTATTGACTGGCCAGGGATTGTTTTATGAGAGTCTGCCTCCGCTTCCACATGTCGGGTATATTCGACTCAGGTTGGGCAGATCGCATAATCTCGGTCACGGAAAAACTTGGAGAAGTTGTAGCTGTCGTGACGGGGACTATGGGAGCAGTTGCCATGATGGATTCCCTTCTCGAAGGCAAAGTAACTTTTGTTAGAGAAAAATTCAGCGATTGGGCTAATAAAGAGTCTTTTGATGTTGTTATAAACTCGATGCACGCGAGCAATGTTGAGCGAATGTTTGCAGACTGTTGGCACCTCTCAAAGAAGATTGTGGCGCCGTTAATAGGTATAGAGACGAACAGCAAGACAGTTGCGCTTTGGAGCGATAAAGTAAGGGAGCTCGCCGAGATATTGGCTAATGATTTGGGATTTGAGTTGAGAAAAGGAAAGGATTACGGAACTACTTTTTGGGTTGAGGGAGAACGAGAGTGCAGGAAGGTGTTGGCAGTCATGCCAAGTGACTGGATACTCATAAACAAAATAATAGTTGGAAAGGCATTGACAAGTGATGTTGTTGTGATCTGTGAAAAAGGAAAAATTGTAGAGATAAAGGGGGGCATTTTGAAAGAACATGGCTTAGAAAAGCTTGGGAATGTGAATTTGTTAGATGCAAGAATTGACACCATAAAATACTTAAGGGATGGTAGTAAGAAAAGGATAAAAAAGAAATTAATTGATCAAACTAAAGGTAAAGTCGCCTACGTCGAGCATGCAGGATACGAAGTTTTCAAGCTGTTGGATGAGGGAGTGTGTTGCGCGGTCACAATTGGAGATGACACGACGGCTATTGTGGGAGATGTTCTAAGCAGGTTTGGGATACCAATAATAGGGATCGTTGACGGGGACGGGGAGGGATTGATCCGAAACGGGGTAATGGACCCAAGATCCGTGATTTTTAAGGTAGAAATTGATGATAATATCGGGAGGAGAATCTTTAATGAAGTTTTTGGAATGCGGAGGTTAGTCGAAGGAGATCTTGATAGCATTAAGGAAATAATAGCAAATATTATAAAAACGAATTGATTTTCATTAAAAAATTTTAACTTGACTTGTTACGAGCTTATTTTAGAAAAAAGCATACAACTTCCAAGATCCTAAAAAGCATGTGACTTAACAGGCCAAAAAGCGCCCGAAACGTGACGCAATTCCTTTCAAACGAGAAGGAACAAAGGCTATCAGTAGATTTACGTCGCTCATGTCTATCACTTTTAATATCTTCAGCATTAAGGTATAGATTGTTGCCCCGACGAGAATGTAGACTGGTAACATGTACTTTGAATAGTAGCCCCAAACAAAGATGTAAACGAAGAGTGCCATTACAGAGGAAGTGGCAACAGATATAAAGAAAGACCGCAAATCGAACAGACTTCTAATTTCCCCCTTAGCATAAAAGAGCAGCACAAGGAAATATGCCAATGTGAGAGCGGCCCTTCCAAAGGCGGCACCAGTCGCACCTAATAAGGGTACAAAGAGAATGGCGACGACAGTACAAACCACTATTGCCGTAGCTTGAGAGACGAAGAATACAAAGGTCTTTCCTATTGATGCAAAGTAAGTGTAGAGGACATTGTGAAGGGATAGGATAATCGAGGCTACTGCAATTATAGCTAGGGCTGGTGCCCCGTCAATATACCTAGAACCGGCGAATAGGTCGATTGTTGGCATGGCTGTGGCTGCAAGACCGAGGGCTAGAGGGGAGTATATGAGGGCAGAATATCTCGATGTGGCCCTTGTAGTCCGCAGTATGCCGCTGAGGTCGCCTTTCCCGAACAGTTCTGAGGCTTTTGGAAATATTGCAGACGCCAGCGATCCCGATATAGAGGAGACATAGAGGACGGCGGCAGTGGCAGGGGAATATAGACCCAAAACCTGCGCCCCAACGAGGCCGAGTACTATATAACGGTCAATGGTGGACTGGAAGTAGCTAAGTATGGTTGATCCGTAAATGGGTGCTGAGTATCTAAACATTACAGAGAGTGAAAAAGATCCCTTTTTGCTTCTCATAATGTGGCGGCAGTAGAATAAGGATAGGGATAGGTACAGAAAGTCGCCGACTATCCATCCCAATATTATGCCAGGTATGTCAAATCCTAGCAATAGAAGTGATATTGTCGCAAATGTCTTCAGAGAGTTGGAGAAAACAGAGACGAGGCACATCTCCTTGAACATCTGAGAGCCGTAAAGCACTGAAGCCGAAAATTGGGAAATAATCAAAACAAATAAGTCCAACGATAGCAACCTAAAAAGAAACGCATCGGCATCGCTTCCAAGGAATAGGGAAGAGATTGCTGGAGCGAAGAGGAAGCATGAGAGAGAGCTTACTAGAGCAGCTATCACTCCGAATCGAAAGCCAGTAGAGATCACCCCTTTTGCCCCTGATAAATCGCCCCTTCCAATAAGTTCGGCATAGTACTTTGTTACAGCAGAAGGTATGGACAGTACTACAATAGAGGCAATGAGACCTGAAAACATTGTAATTGCAGAAACTCTACCTAGGTCTGCAACTGTGGGTAGGAGTCGGGCAGCGAATGCAAAATATAATATCCCTGATATGGTGGAGACGGTACTCTGAATCGCGAGGTAAGCTGCCGAACGTGCCAGCCGGACTTTATCGCCGCTCAAGGAATCCACCAATTTTGATAATATGTCAAACGTTCATTGCTAAAAGTTTGGTGGGTGTTCTGAAATATTTTTGCCATTAGTGACCAAAAAATGCTTTCTGCAACTTATTCTAAAATTTTAATTTTATGCAAATTGTCATAAAATTTGGAAGAGTACCTGCCAGGATCATTATGATCAATGCGCCTTATTAGATCCTAATTGAAAAATTGGCGGGCCCGCTGGGATTCGAACCCAGGACCTGCGGCTCCGAAGGACATTTTTGGTAAAAAGGCAAATCAAAAACCATCAGTTTGATGATGCCCTGCACGGTGGTACCATACCGCCCAGCGGTTTCTACTAGCTTCTTGTAGAGATCCTCCGACAAAGTGACAGACTTGAAGCCCTTCTTGGGCATAATTTATTATATGTTTCCGTAATCGGAAATGCGCTTCGAGACTTGGCTAGATTAAGTCAGGTATTCCGCCCCAAGAAGCGACTATCTCGTCCACGCCCTTGATTTCTGCATTGTATGCATCAACGAGGTACTTCAGGCCAGCAAGGTGATCCTCCTCGGTGAACGCCTCCACGGCGTCCTTAGCAACCACGATCTTATAACCCCTGAAGAAGGCGTCGGCCGCGGTGTGTCTGACACACATGTGGGTGTGGAGCCCGCAAAGCACCACGGTCCTCACGCCCCTGCCGCCGTATAAGCTCCTGAGGAGGGGATCCAGTCCAGTCTCGAAGAATCCGCTGTAAACTCTCTTCTCTACAATAAAATCGGCCTCTGCTGGCCCAAGCTCCTGGATCACCTTTGCCCCCTCCGTGCCCTTGATGGCATGCAGTCCCCATCTGTTAACGACCTCCGGGTCGTGAGGGTAGTGAGCGTCGTTGCTGAAGACGACCGGGACGCCGCGGGCGCGGGCTGCTCCGACGAGCCTCTTCACGTTTGGGACGATCTTCGCGGCGCGGTCGCACCTGAGGCTCCCGTACACGAAGTCTTTCAGCATGTCAATCACTATGATGGCGGGTGTTTCAATCTGGGTTACCATAACTTGTTACCTACTGTACTCTTCGGGAGGACGATATAAATAAGTTCTGCTCAAGACACAATTGGATGGGTGCCCATGCGGCGGTGGAAATGTTGCCCAAGTCTCAGCCTTGCCAAAGAGGGGCTTGGGTTCAGTGCCTCATCGAGTGGTGCGGTCTAAAGTGTATTGGTTTATCAGCCAGAGCTTAATATCCAGCCCTTCGTCACACGCTTGGTAGAGATCCCTGCTTAGGTCGAAGTTCAGGATGCGCGAACCAGTGCCGATGGAGGTATGACGTTGGCGATCAAGAAGTTTCAGAGGGCTTACCAGACGCGCTGGCGGGAGTCGAACCTATGCGAGGTAGTCCTGAGGATCCTCGTGCTCAACCTTGGGCTGAGTCTCAGGTCGACCCTGTAGAACTTAATCACTCAGATCCGGTCCCGTACTGCACCGTTTTGCGTCTGTTGAAAAAACGCGCCTTTTTTGGTCAGGCCTTTTTGGCGCCGACAAAAAAGCTTGATGGCGGGCCCGCTGGGATTCGAACCCAGGACCTGCGGCTCCGAAGGCCGCCGCCATGATCCAGCTAGGCCACGGGCCCAAGTAATTTAGTCCTATAATGTCTTAAGAGTTGTGGATCTTGAAAAAGTTTAATATCATCCCATTACTTCTATGCGTAACGAGAAGTGTATATTAATGTCGAAAAATAAAGAGGGTTCTGCCAGAGAATTAGTCGTTCCTGGGGAAGGGCAATTAGTTGGGGCTGTTGCTCAGTTACTCGGTTTTAATAGAGTCAAAGTAAGGTGTGCGGATGGTAAGACGCGAATTTGTAGGATTCCCGGTAAGATGATAAAAAAGGTTTGGTTGAGAGAAGGAGATCTAGTACTTGTAGCCCCTTGGGACTTTCAGTCCGACCAAAAGGGCGATATTATATGGCGTTACGATAGAAATGAGGTCAAGACCCTTAAATCAAAGGGGCTTCTAGGTGCACTTGCGTAAAAGGTTTTATCATTAAGATAGATATTTTTAGTGGGTTCTGATGCCAATAGAGGATGTTGAAGAGAAAGCCAAGAGACAAATGCTGAAGAAGGTAGAGAGAAAGAGGCTGAGAAGAGAGAAGGACGAAGACGTATTTGAGACCGTAGAAGAGGTCTTTGATGGTCGTACAGTGATGGCGCTTTACCTACTTATAAACAGGGGCATAATTGACGGAATGAGAGGCGTTGTGAAGGCGGGAAAGGAGTCAAGGGTCTATTGGGCTAAGGGAAAGGGTGGGGAAGATCTTGCTGTTAAGATCTTCCTTACATCATCAATGGAGTTCAAGAAGAGCATGCTTCAATACATTCATGGAGATCCTAGATTCAAGATAGGAAAGGATTACAGAAAGATAGTGTATACATGGGCACAGAAGGAGTTCAGAAATCTTACTGAGGCAAAGGTTGCTGGGGTTCCTGTGCCAAAGCCAATATATGCCTATGAGAACATCTTAATTATGGAGTTCATTGGAGTGGAAGGTGTCCCAGCGCCCCTATTGAAAGACTTGCCAGAAGTGGATAAGGAGCTGTACCAACAGATCATTACAGCGGTTAAGAGGTTGTACTCAATCGCGGGGCTGGTGCATGCTGACTTGAGCGAATATAACATCATGGTGAACGATGGTAAGGCTTGTCTAATAGATTTTGGTCAGGCGGTATCTAAAGAGCATCCGATGAGTTGGGAGTTTTTAGGGAGGGATATTGGTAACATTTTGAGGTTCTTTAAAAAATCAGGGTTGGATGTGCCTGAAGAAGAGGAGGTTCTAGAATGGTTGAAGAAGTGATGAGTAGGATCTACATGAAGATCCCACTAGAGAGAGCAGGAGTGCTTATAGGACATAAAGGTAGTACAAAGGCTGAGATAGAAAAAGGAACGGGAACCACCATATCTGTAGACGGCAGAACGGGAGAAGTTGTAATAGAAGTATCCTCGGGAGCAAAGGATCCTTCAGGAATTCTGAAGGCAAGGGATCTAATAAATGCAATCGCTAGAGGTTTTAGTCCTGAGAGGGCTTTTAGACTATTCAGTGACGGTCAGATGCTTGAAGTTATAGACTTGAAGGAGCTCTTGGGTGATTCAAGAAATCAGCTAATTAGAGTCAAAGGTAGAGTGATCGGAGAGAAGGGCAAGACGAGGAGAATAATCGAGAGCTTGACTGATGCTTATGTATCCGTATATGGACACACCGTGGCGTTGATAGGAGAGTATGAAGAGGTTAGAGTGGCAAAAGAGGCGATAGAGATGTTACTGAAAGGGATGCAACACGGGACGGTCTACAGGTTCCTCAACCGCAAGCATTTGGACCTTAAGAAGAGGGAGCTTTCGCTTTGGGAAGAGAGACCTGAGCTCAAGGGTGAGGGATAATGTCAGGAGAGAAGTTCAAGGCTATATCGGCTGCGGACTTCTTCTATAAGAACAAAGAGATTGCAGGATTTGATAATCCAGTAAGAGCAACTTACACTATTGTGCGTGAGTTGGTCGAGAACGCACTTGATGCCTGCGAACAGTATGCAATTTTGCCTGATGTAAGGGTCAAGCTGATAGATGAAGGGAACTCCATATACAGGCTAAAGGTGGAGGATAATGGAATCGGGGTCCCATATGAACAAGTTCCATATGCTTTCGCACAGATCCTCTTCGGATCAAAGTATACACTTAGGCAGAGCAGAGGGATATTTGGGCTTGGAGGCAAGATGGCAGTTTTATACGGACAGATAACGGCGCACAGCACCGTAAAGATTACATCGAGTCAAGGAGGGTATGAAAAGTACTCATATGAGCTGAACATCAACATTCAAGAGAATAGACCAATAATAAAAAGGAAGGAAGTAATGCCAAATCCGAGCAGGTGGAGGGGGACTATAGTCCAATTCAGCTTTGAAGGGGACTATGTCAGAGCGAAACCGAAGGTTGTGGAGTACTTCAAACAGACTTCTATAATACTACCTTATACCAACCTTCTCTTCATAGATCCGGATGGAGTGATCTACAGATTTGATAGAATAACCAATGTGATGCCAAAACCTGCCGAGGAAGTCAAGCCGCACCCGCATGGAATTGACCTCGAGATGGTCCAGAGAATGATAAATGCAACGAGAAGTAGCACCCTCGTGGATTTTTTAGCAAATAACTTTCACCGAGTAGGAGTGGCAACCGCACTCAACTTCCTCAAGAGTATAAGGTTTAGGTCGGATCTGAATCCGAAAAATTTGACGCCCAAGGAGCTCCTAACATTGGTAAACAAGATGAAGGAATATGATGGGTTCCAACCGCCTGACGCTCAGTGTCTCTCTTTCGTAGGAACAGAACTGCTAAGGGCAGGCATAATGAGGGAGTTCAGACCAGAGTTTGTAGCGGTAACACAGAGGGGAGCTGCTGCTTACGGTGGGCATCCGTTTATAGTGGAGGCGGCTATAGCATATGGTGGGGAAATACCAATTACCCCCCCAGATGAACTCACGGTCTTCAGGTATGCGAATAAGATCCCATTGCTTTATGATCTCCACAGCGATGTTACAATGAAGGTCATAAAGAAAATAAACTGGAAGAGGTACAAGTTGGATCCCGCGACTATGCCACTGGCATTTTTTGTGCATATATGTGCCACAAAAGTTCCATATAAGACAGTGGGCAAGGAGTATATTGCCGATAGACCAGAGGTGGAGTATGAGATAGAGTGGGCATTGAAGACCTGCGCCAGACAATTGAGGATACACTTGGCAAAGAAAGAGAGAGCGGCAGTAGTACAGCGGAGGCTGAGCGTGTTTGAGAAATACCTTCCCATGATCTCTCAGTTTGCGACTGAACTTGTGGGAGCATCCAACCCACCTAATTATGAAAAAGTATTGAGGAGGTTGCAGACTCATGCAAAAGAGATTGAACAAAGAAGTGTTGTCCAAGTTAACTGAATTGGGAACTGAAGTATACGGTCAGATAGAGAGGGGAGAGTTCCCGAGGGTAAAGTTACCCATAAGGAGCACATCCAATATAATATTTGATGAGGGGCTGAAACAGCTGGTATTAGGAACGTACAGGGCGGAGAGAACGGCCAGTAATATTAAGCAGGTCAGATCATTGACACAACTATTATGGGTAGCATCGTTTGCAAAGAGGCTCGTGGAGGAGGGAAAGAGTA
>CAZQQB010000001.1:27422-34278 GCA_964595415.1 uncultured Nitrososphaerota archaeon
TCTTTATTACCACTCATTAAACTATGGCATTAGGTTCAGGGAGCAGCTCGAATCTGATGATACCGTGACAGACCTAGAGGCACTACTCATGGAGCCACGGGAGGCTTTTAATATATTTCCAAAAGAAAGATCCTCCATCTTTGGTAACCTCACGATAGAATACACCACGCCTGAGACCCATAAAGGGATGAGGGCTAACTTGAGTTCAAACCCCGATGGAGTGATGATAGGTTTGTCTGTTGCTCAAGCTGATTTCATATCCTGTAATGCGGATAAGGTGTTTGTTATAGAGAAAAATGCTGTTTTCAGACGGTTCATAGAGGAGATGGTCTATGAGAGATTTAATGCAATTTTGATAGACACAGCGGGGCAGGCTCCGAGACTAGCAAGGCTACTATTGAGGAGGCTGAATTTGGAGCTGGGATTACCAGTTTATCTACTTACTGATGCGGATCCTTGGGGGATGCACATCGCTATGGTAATAATCAGGGGTTCTGCAAACGCTGCACACCTCAGAGAGTTGACCACTCCTGAGGCAAAGTGGGTTGGGCTGTGGGCAACAGACATAAAGAGGTTCAACCTTCCTTCTTTCCCACTCACGAAGCTGGACGAGGATAGGATAAGGCTACTTGAGGAGGACCTCAGATATAGGGACTTTGAGTGGCAGAGCGAGCTTCAAGAGTTCAAGAAGACCAAAAGGAGAGCAGAGCTTGAGAGCTTTAGCGCCCATGGTCTCAGTGCCATTGTTGATAAGTACCTCCCCAAGAAATTGAAGATGATTTCTGAGGCGAGTTAAGTTAGGGCGTAAAGGTTTAATAGTAATTTTAGTTGGTCATCTATAGGGCCGCGGTAGCTCAGTTCGGTAGAGCGACGGGCTGTTAACCCGTTGGTCGAAGGTTCGAGTCCTTCCCGCGGCGCCACCACCGTCTAATAAATAAAACTTAGGCTTAGAGGTTGCTTGATGGAATGATGGAGTATTTGGATGAAGCTTTTTATGATGGAAGGTTTAGGTTTATTTATCCAAAAGGAATAAATTTCGGCTATACTCTCCTTTTTTCGGGGCCCGTAGCTTAGACCGGCTATAGCGACAGGCTCATAACCTGTTGGTCGAGGGTTCGAATCCCTCCGGGCCCACTCCTGTTTTATTAATGTTATGGCGATGGTATTAACAGGATCTTCAGATATTTTATTTGTTCTATTTTTGCCATGGACTGTAATATTTTAATAATATTTAAAATGTTTATTTTGGTAATTGTTCTCTTTTATATCTGAGAAACTGGTTTTGTTATTATAATGATAAAAAAGCAAACGGGATCCATTTTTATAAGCGGAAGAAATATACCAAGCAGTAGGATTGTGGTTTCATTGATCCCCATTAATAAACCGATCTTAGGTGCTGAAGAGAAGGAGGCGATCCTTGAGGTTCTAGATAGCGGAACACTCACAAATGCATCAGCCGAAGGGGGACCGGTTGTAAGGGCTTTCGAGAAGGATTTGGCCAAATTCATGGGAGCTAGGGAGGCAGTGGTGGTCAATTCCGGCACAGCTGCACTTCAAATCGCACTTTTGGCGTTAGATGTAAAGCCTGGGGATGAAGTGATTGTTCCTTCATTCACTTTCGCAGCCACCGCTGGTGCGGTTCTTTTAATAGGTGCTAAACCTGTGTTTGTGGATATAGATTTGAATACTTACAATATGAGTTCAGAGGCATTCAGGAAAGCTATTACTGAAAAAACTAAGGCGGTTATACCTGTCGACCTTTACGGTCTACCGGCAGAGATGGATGAGATAAAAGAGATCGCAGAAGGGAACGCAATCGCTGTTATAGAGGACGCTTGTCAGGCACAAGGGGCCACTTATAAGGGCAGGATGGCAGGTACGTTAGGGAATTTAGGGTGTCTTAGCTTCTATCCGGGCAAGGTTATGACCACAGGAGAAGGTGGTGCAATAATAACTGATTATAAGGAACTTGGAGAAAAGCTGCGGATGATTAGGACGCACGGACAGATAAAGGGTTATGACTCAATTGTGCTTGGCGGAAACTTTAGAATGCCTGAGATAGAAGCGGCCATTGGTCGCGTTCAGCTTAAAAAATTGCCAAGATTCCTTAAAGTGAGGGCAAAAAATGCAAGAATTTTGATGGATAAGTTAAGTGGTGGAAGATTAGTTTTACCACATGTGCCAGAACACTCTATTCATAACTGGTATTTATTCACGGTAAGATTCGAAAATGAGAGTGAAAGGGAAGAGATAAGGAAGAGGTTGCATGCTGAAGGCATAGGGGCTACAGTGTACTATCCTACGCCGGTTCATAAACTACCATATTATGTGTCCTTGGGCTATGGAGAGATCAAACTTCCGAATAGTGAGTTCGCCTCAAAGAGAGTTCTATCATTGCCAGTCAATCCATTGGTAGGAGAAGAAGATATTGAGAAGATGGCTAAAATTATTCTGGAAGCTATGAATGCTGCAAAATAATTAATTTTATATTTTTATTTTGGTTTGCCCAATTGTAAAAAATAACAGCATTTAGTCTAGGCTTTTCCCATCAGAATGGCTGCAATTTTTTTTGACATCGCAATTATCGTTAGAATTGGGGGTATTCCTAAAGGACCTGGTATGATGCTGGCGTCGGAGATGTAAAGGGATTCAAGAACAGGCTCAAAGTTCTTAACTAGGGAGGCACAAGTGCCCCCAGGGTGGGCGCCCCTTGGGTATGTACAGACTATGTTTTCGGGATTCACGCCAGCGCGAATCAACAGGTCTTCAGCCTCTTTTTTGCCCCTCTCTAATAGACCAGCATCTTTGTTTGAAAGGTCCTTGATAACGCGATCTCTTTCAACTACTCCTGTTGGCTCATCTGCTATTTTCACCATGATCCCCAACACATCTGAAGGAAGTGCCTTTATTCCTTTGCTTGAAAGATAAGGTACCAGAAAACTGGAGTAGTGGGGAGATAGGAGGTACCCATCCCTTTTTATGAAAAGGGCCATATTCAGTTCGCTGTTTAAGCCTACTCCCTTCATTAGGCCCCCTACTGTTACATATGTATCTACATAAAGACCAGAACCAACGCCTTCTATACCAGATCTCATCAGGATCCGGGGGGTCTCGATTGAGCCGGCCGAGATGATTATCACGCGCCCTTGGAAAGTTTTACCATCTGCGGTCTCAACACCCACGGCTTTACCTCTCTCGACCAATACCCGACTTACAGGCAATCCGGTAAGGAGGTGCCCACCGCAGGATTTGGCTTGTTTTACGTAAAGAGTTGCGTCCCACCTGGCTTGGTTTGGACATCCTAAAGGGCACATCCCGCAGGGCTTGCACCTAGAAAAATCAATCGCTTTTGGCATGAGGTTCCAATCGCTCGAGGCTGAAAAAAGGAGTCGAGTTCCATGTCCAATGTGCGAGTCTGGAACCAAGGTTACGCCGAGCTCACCCTCTGCTTCACGGAAATATTCGTCAAGCCCCTTCCTATGTCCTCTGACAGCATTTCCCATGGAGACCGTTGTAGTGCCTCCAAGACAATTGGCTTGCCAGACTTCAACTCCTGAAGGCATTATTTTATAGCTCTTGGAGGCAGAACTTGCCGGGAGATCCGTCCCACTCTCAAGTATCAGGACTCTTTTATTAGCGGTGGAGAGCTCTTTAGCTATAGTGGCGCCGCCCGCCCCCGATCCCACCACAATAAAATCAAACATTAATCCTCCCCTACCAGTCGAACTGCGTCGTCAGGATATTCTACGTATGGTATGGCAGCAAGTGCCCCAATCAGACCCCTTTCTCCCTTGAACTTTACAAGCTCTACTTCGCAATGAGAGGCAACCGTAAGTGCCTCTTCTATTGAGACCATTTCAGACTTTGCCCGGTTTGCAAATGCCATCAGCTTTTCGTTGATCATAATGCCTTTTAGTATTGCCATGCCAGTCTCGTCGGAGAGTGTTGATTGCTCTAATTTCTTCTTAAAGGATTCTATTAACTGCAACTTTTGCTCGGGGAGTGCCGCAAATGAGACAGATATTGAAACACAATTCTGGGTCTTGAAGGGGTTCTGTGGGTATAATTGTACTATGGAATGTTCAAGGTAATCTACATCCATCTCAATTGAGAGGTTGTAGGCGATTTCGTTTACGAGGGACCATGTTGCACCATCATCTTTTCTATCAGTGTCGTCCACACCGATTATCACTTTCTCCTTCTTCGGTAAGATTATAGTAGCCTTGCCTATTTTGCTACCCCCACCCCACTCCACCACTTCAATCCCCTCAACCCCTTTTGCGATGCATCTGGTCAGCGCGGCTACACCGGCGCCCGCAAGCCCAGAATACATGACTCTTACTTTTGCGCCCTCCACTGAGACTACATCTATTGAAGCGGGTCTATAGCTCGGGGTAAGATTGGTTGTGGCTTCAGGAGTCAACGATCGAATTTTGTAGAAGATGCGTGCGCCCTCCCTCTTTGACCAAAAAACGCATGGACTGTTCTTCGTATAGTGGTAGAGAGACCAAGCTGATCCCCCAAAACATGTACCACGTGCATGATCCTCTACAAGTTCGACGATGCCAGATTTTTCGTCCACCATTGCCAGCACTTTGTTATGGGGGGATGCCCACGCCTTTGATGATAGAAATTTTTCGAGGGTTTTTTTGTCGAAGAGGCCCATAACCATCATTTAACTATCGCTGTAACGGCTATTTATCTTCTAAGATTCTAGGCCTTGAGAGTTCTACTCCTTCTTCTATTGGCACGGGAATCTCGATAAAAACAGGCTCCCGGATGTTCTCTAGGGTTTTTGTTATCTCATCAGGATTTGACACACTGATTGCTTCTATTCCATGGGCTTCTGCCAACTTTAAATAATCTGGTGGCGATGTGTAGTCTACTCCATATACCTTGTGGTACACTACCTCCTGAAGCTGCCTAATCAAGCCAAGAGACTTGTTGTTATACATGCATATTGCCATAGCAAGGTTGTTCTCCCTGATTGTAGAAAGTTCGGGTGAAGACATTTGGAATCCGCCATCGCCCATTACAGCTATAACCTTCCTATTCGGATTTGCAAGCTTTACCCCGATGGATGCAGGTAAAGAGTAACCCATCGCAGATAGGTTTCCGGAGAATATGATCTGCCTTGGGCGTTTGGCCATCAGAGCTCGCATAAGCCAGATTGTGTGTTGCCCTATGTCAAGAGTAAAGGTCGCATCTGCCAATTTGGCTATTGCACTTGCAAACTCATGGGCCTTGCCAGGCGGAGAGGCTTCTTGTGTTTTTTTGATTTTTTGCAGGATCTTCCGACGTATCTTCGTAAGCATTGCCTCTATAAACAGTGCCCCATCGCTCTTGACTTTCAAGCTGGCAAATGGTGAAAAGTTGCGATCTTCAACATCCACTTGGATAACTTTGCAGTTGAACTTTATGTTATCTAGGGTCAGATTAGAAAGTCGGCAACCAATTGCCAATAAGAGATCGCAGTTTGATAAAGCCTCGTTAGCTGCACGGAAACCACGCCTTCCAACAGGACCGAGAGATAGAGGATGGTCTTCAGGAATTATCCCTCGTCCCATCATAGAAGTGACGACGGGTGCCCCGATAGATTCTGCAAGACGAAGCACCAATTCAGAAGCATTGGATAAAACAGCGCCCCACCCGCAAATTATGAGGGGGGAGTTTGAGAGAGAGATTGCTTCTGCCACCGTGGACAAAATATGAGGGTCAGGCTCTATTTTAAGCGTAGCAGGGACATACCTCTTATCCTTAGATGGTTTTTTTTGGATGTCACCAGGAATACTCACGTGCGAAGGGCCTGCGCAACCTTCGGTAGAGGTGGCGTATGCCTTGCAGATTATGTCGTATGCCGCATATGGATCTAATATTTGGCAAGTGAGTTTTGTTACTGGAGAAAATATAGCCTCCAGATCTAGATCTTCAATCCAACCTTTTCCCTGTTCATAGGTTGGAACGTGCCCAGTGAGGGCGATCACGGGCGAGTGATCCTTAAAAGGGACGGCAATTCCAGCAGCGATATTAACGGCTCCAGGTCCTGCTGTTCCTATACATAGGCCCACGACCCCTGAAGACCTTGCGTAACCATCTGCAGCATAGACGGCGTGCTGTTCGTGGCGCATCAATATGTGACGGATCTTCGACGTATATAGTGCCTCGTATAGAGAGATCGTCCACATCCCAGGTATTCCGAAGGTCACTTTGAATCCAAGCCTCTGAAGAGCCTCGACGACTACATCAGCCGTCCTGAGATTGTCAGGCAAGCCCAGTCCTCACCCTTTTCTTGTAGAATTCTACAAGCCCACCAGCGTTTAAAATCTCCTGAAGGAATTTTGGGATGGGGGATGTTCTCAATGTGCCATTCTTGGTGTGGATTTCACCTTTTTCTAAATCTATCTCGATCGTGTCTCCTTCGTCCACAGCACCACTTATGCCCTTACACTCAATCAATGTTAGGCCTTTGTTGATACCATTTCTGAAGAAAATTCTTGCAAATGATTCTGCAACCACTGCAGATACGCCGGACCACCTAATCGCTAGGACTGCTTGCTCTCTGCTGGATCCACAACCAAAGTTCTTTCCAGCAACTATTATGTCGCCAGTTTTAACTTTTGAGCTGAACGAGGGATCGAGGCCTTCTAGTAGGTGCTTTGGCCAGACGGTTTTGTCAACAGACCGGAGATACTTCGCGGGTATTATCACATCAGTGTCGACATCATCACCAAATTTCCAAACCCTGCCTCTAATCATTGAAGATACCTCCTCGGGTCAGTTATCTGACCTTCGATCGCAGATGCGGCAACTGTCTGTGGCGAAGCCAAAAAGACAGAGGATGACTTGGCACCCATCC
>CAZQQB010000001.1:34288-46605 GCA_964595415.1 uncultured Nitrososphaerota archaeon
TGTTGGAGGTTGATATACAGACTTCATTCTCCCCTAACACCCCCATATGCACTCCCAAACAGGGACCACAGCCCGTCACGCCGATTATCGCACCGGCTTCTAGGAATACGTCAATCAGACCGTCTCTTTGTGCCTTTATGTAGGTGGACTTGGAGGCGGGGATCACAATGAACCTTGTGTCCTTGTTTACGTGTTTTCCTTTTATTATCTTGGCAGCCTTGAGGAGATCCTCATATCTGCCGTTTGTGCATGACCCCAAGAATGCCTGATCAACAGGCTTACCCTCAACCTCGGTTACTGACTTTACATTTGAGACATTGCTGGGGCAGGCAACTTTTGGATCTAATAAAGATGCGTCCACCACTAATGTTTCCACACTTATATCGGTACGAAATATCTTTCCGCGCTTCCCAAGAAACTCAACACTTTTCTCATCGGCTTCTATGAAACCCGTCTTAGCGCCCATCTCAACGGCCATGTTTGACATGGTCATTCTTGATGATTGAGACATGGCTGTCACGGCCTCGCCCGTGAATTCCAAGGCTTTATATGTAGCACCATCAGTTCCAATGATCCTTGCAGTCTCAAGGATGAGGTCCTTTGATGATATGCCTTTGCCTAACTTGCCAGTATAGTTTATGCGGAGGGTCTCTGGAACTTTGAGCCATGTCTTGCCGGTCGCGAGTATGTATGCCATGTCTGTAGCACCCATTCCCGTTGACATTAAACCGAATGCCCCTAATGTACAACTGTGGGAGTCTGCACCAACGACGATCATCCCTGGAGCGACATAACCTTTCTCAGGTATCACTTGGTGGCATATGCCCTCCCCCAAGTCGTGGAATTTTGAGATTCCCTGCTCCCGAGCAAACCTCCTTACTTTGGCCTGAAGTGTGGCAGCTTGGTCGTTGTAGGGCGGAACAGAGTGGTCGAAGACTATCGCTACCTTCTCCGGATAAGGTATCCGATCTACGCCCATCTCATTAAGTGCGTCAATTACCAAGGGACCGGTCCCGTCATGAAAATAGGCAAAGTCCACAGGTACTTCAACAAACTCTCCAGGTTGGACGCTTTGACCTACGGAATTAGAGATTATCTTCTCGACTGCAGTGCTACCCAATCCTATGACCCCCAACACCAATCAAGTTCGGAGAAGTATTTTTAGTTGTCGTAACTCCTATAAAGATATTTGAGACGAAAGTGATTAGAAGAGAGAGGAAATTATTTGAAAGTCGGAGAGGAATTTAGCCCTGACCCTAAAATGAAGAAACTATATTTTACGTATTTGGTATTGATAGTTGTCCCTCTCTTAGTGCTAGGTTTAGGGATCATATCTTACCTAGTCTTGATAAATGAACTGATGGCTGCAACAATTCTGGCCGTATTATATATTCTGCCGCTCTTGATTATTACAATATTCGTCAGTTATTGGATCCCAAGGTTCTACAACTCAATCAAATATCTCTTGACTAAAGACGAAGTCAGGGTCGAGAGAGGAGTCTGGTGGAAAATGCGCCATGCTGTTCCATTCTCTAGAATAATGAGCGTCGATACTGTTCAAGGACCATTATCAAGATATTATGGCATTGGCACCGTGGACATCTACACGGCGGGGTATACAGGACGGGCTGGTGGGGGTAGCGGACCAAGTCTTAGGAGGGCAGAAGCATCAATAATGCATATACCTGATTTCCTTAGATTGAGAGAGGAGATACTAAGCGTAATCAGAGGAAGACCACTCTTCGGACCGAGTGTGACATCTGAGAGTCTAGAACAACAAATGCTTGAGGAGTTGAAAGAGATCCGGAAAATCCTAAACTCTAAACTGTCTTGAAATCCTATACCTGCACTTTTCTAATTCTATTTAGGGTCGCTCTCCATTAAGTTTGTGCCTGAATAGCGCCTGGCTAAGGCGCTTGCAAAGACAATAGGCAGAAGATAGCTGCTTTTAGCCCTAGAAGTGTCGATATAAGTCTTGGGTAAAGTAGATGCGTAAGCGCCAAAGCTATCAATGTTAGCAACAAGAACCAAAGACCTGAAGATAATGTTCCCAATTATGCCGTCAGGCGCCAAAAGGATAGAGGCGCCAGATTCCAAGGCGCTCTCGATCTCTATGCCAAAGTTCAGGGCCTCTAAGCCCAGTCCTCTAAGCTTGATTGTCAAGTCATTAGAAAGCGAGAGGAGCAGATCTACCTTAGGACTGCGTCCTTTGTCTTCAAGCCGCCCGCCAGAGATTACTCCGACTTTGTAGGGCATTCCGAGCAACTTTGATATCCCCATTCCGTAGTTAGCGAATTTCACAAGGTCCTCAAGTGTGTCCCCCTCATCTATTCCAACGGGGGCGAGCAAAACCATTCTACCTTTGATCTCCATAAGGGCTATACGGTAGAGGGTTTTACATCTGAAGGTCGAGCGAAGCAATGGTAGAAGTCTGCCTGCACTCAGGTTCCCCCTAACAGCCGCATCGACCTTACACGCATTGAGGAGAGATACTAAGGTTTTCTCAGGATTGTCCGAAACCAAAACAGGAACTTCCTCTGTGGATCCAGAATCAGATGGGTTGTGCCCCGATACCAAAATTGGACTTGCGTATCCTTCCTTCTTGGCGAAGAGAGCAGAATTCCTTACAATCTCAGCGGATGGAATAGCAGGATTCAATCCTATGGCTACTTTTGCCCTATTGGATAGGGCTAGAGAGTATATGTCTCGGCGAACTTTCTCAAGACCGCTCATCGAACTTTTTCCTCTCCGCTAGGACCTTATTTGTAAAATTGATCAGACCGCCGTTGTCTATGAGTTCTGATCCAATGGGCAGGTTTTTCAAGCGCTTCACGATGTCTGCAAGTTCCTCGTCTGTCAATTGGAGCCCGCATGCAGTGAGCTTCTCCTTCACGCTTTCCGTGCCTGAGTGCCTCCCAAAGACTAACTTGCGATCCTGTCCGACGAGTTGAGGGGCATATGACTCATACGTGAAAGGATGTTTCATGACGGCTGCCACATGTATTCCTGATTCGTGGCGGAAAGCGTTGTCACCAACTATTGCCTTATTGATAGGGATGGGAACCCCTGAATATTTAGAGACCATTACTGATAGCTCATGTAACATCTCGGTTCTGAGTTGTAGATCTACCCCATAAAGTGCATAAAGTGCCATTACGACTTCTTCTAGGGCGGCATTTCCGCATCGCTCTCCAATACCGTTTACAGAAACCGAAATGGCGTCTATGCCTGCCTCGTAAGCCGCTAGTGAGTTGGCCACGGCAAGTCCGAAATCGTCGTGACAATGAACGGAAAGTTCTATATCAAAGCTCTTTCTGATGGCTTCGACCAAATATGCCATGCCCTTTGGTCTTATGCAGCCCGTTGTATCTGCGATACCCAATCTATCTGCACCGTTTTGCTTAGCAGTGGTGTAAAGAGTGACGAGAGAGTTTAGTGAGGTTCTTGTGGCATCCTCTGCTGATAATTGTACAAAAAATCCATGATCCTTGGCGTATTCCACCGAGGTTGCGGCTTGGTTAACAGCGGTGGACAAGTCACTCTTCAATTTGTACTTTAGGTGTAGGTCGGACACGGCTAAGAATATTATTACACCATCCACATCTGTTCTGATGGCAGCATCAATATCTTTCTGTTTTGAACGGCAAAGGCAGAGCACATCCGCATTAAGTCTCTCTGATGCCACAGCTCGAACCGCATCTTCATCGTAGGGAGATATCACGGGAAAACCAGCCTCTATAGCGTGTACTCCAACTTCGTCCAACTTCCTAGCGATCTCCACTTTTTGCTCCTTGGTAAATTTGACGCCAGGAGTTTGCTCCCCGTCCCTTAAAGTAGTATCATATATCTTTACTTTCCTATTCTCCTGAAAGATGAAATTATAGGGACTTGTAAAGTACCTCAAATTAGACACTTTCACAAGCTTCTTTTAGAGACTTGACACATCGGTAGAATTAATAGTTATCTCATAATACGACTTTCACGTGCGCAATATTTATTCACAAGATGCCATACATGGAGACACGATTGAGGAGGATGTTGTTTGAGAATCCTAGTTACTGGAGGGGCAGGTTTCATTGGACCCAAGCTTGTGGAGGAGCTCATAAAGAGGGGGGATTATGTAAGAATATTTGACGACCTATCATCTGGTAGACTATCAAACATATCGCATTTGTTAAAGACCGGCGCGGTAGAGTTCATAAAAGGTGATGTGAGAGGGCTTGCAGCCCTGAAGAAGGCGGCGGAAGGATGTGAGCTTATATACCATTTGGCTGCCCAGTCACTGGTTCCATTTTCTATGGAAAGACCAGAGATAGACATGGATATCAACGTAAAAGGAACCCTTAATGTTCTGATGGTTGCGAAAGATTTCATGACAGGGGTTGTCTTCACGTCCTCGTCAACGGTTTATGGTAATGTGACCAAGATTCCAACACCGGAGGACGAGCCCCTAATGCCTCATTCTTTCTATGGATTATCAAAGATGGCAGCTGAGCACTATTGTAGGATATATAGCGAACAATTTGGTGTTCCGACGGTAATACTTAGATTATTCAACATATACGGTCCAGGCAATAACAAAGGTTTGATGATAGATCTCTACAGAAAGCTCTTGAGAGATCAAAAAAAGCTAGAAGTGCTCGGTAGCGGGAATCAACTTAAGGATTACCTTTACATCGACGACACCGTAGAGGCTTTGTTGGTCACACCTGAGAGAGCAAAATGTGTAGGAGAGGCGTACAACATAGGTCTCGGTGAGTCGTATACTGTATTACAAATAGCGGAGATGATGCTCAAGATGCTTGGGCTGAAAGATGTTGATGTGGTTACTAAGGGAGGGAAAGCTTGGTTAGGTGATGTGGAGTTAACAAGGCCCGATGTTTCAAAAGCAGAGAGAGAGCTTGGTTGGAAGGCTAAAGTCGGAATAAAAGAAGGGCTGGAGAGAACTATGATTTGGTTTGAGGATAAGTTAGGAAGAATCCCGGGTGCAAAGGCGCTTCATTAGAGTTGAAATTGTAAATTTTGATAAGGATTGTAAAAAGTTTTAAATCAGGCTTATGGTTTGTTGCAGCCCAATGGTAGGCTAAAACTAAAAATGTTTCGTAAAGAATGCGGTCCCAACTCTGGACGAAATGTAATGTTTACTTAGCCTTCACATTTAGTACTAAATAGAGAGCCAAAATCATAATGGCAAGCCAGAAGATTAAGTCTAAGGAAAGAGCCATAGGATTTACACTCCATATGTCCACAGACCCATAAATTGTACTTAATGTGTGGATGCCCCAGACAAGAGGGTATCCGTAATTTACGTGGAAATAGTCTGGCCAAGCAAATTCTCTGCCAAAACATAATGCAAAAATCAGGATAAGGGACCACAATCCTGATAAAATGATCGCTAAAGAGTTCCGTGACATGACTAAAAACAGAGACTGTTAAGATTTAAAGGTTACTTTAATAATCGAAGTTTGAAGCACTTAAAAACTAAAATCCTTTTTTTTGAAGGAACGATCCTTGAAGTCCTCTTTAGCAGCCCTGTAGGATTCGAGAGATCCTATATCATACCAGTATCCTGTAAACTTAAATCCGTAGATCGCTCCGAACTTGGTGAGCCATTCTATAAACCGCCCAATGGGATCAGGAGGGTTACCTTCGCGAAGATATACCTCTATTTGGCTAATACTGCGCCAAGGCAGAATGTATATGCCAGTTGATACGAGAAGGCTTTTGGGTTCGGCAGGCTTCTCCTCGAAATTTGTTATGTGTGAATAAGCATTGAGTTCCACACAGGCATATTGCTTTGCTAATTCTTTGTTGTCTATCTTGTATAGGGCGATTATTGGAGCTCTGACTTTATGGTAAAAAGACACCATTTTGGTAAGCTCTAAAGAGAACAAGTTGTCACCCGCCACGATAAGGTAGTCATCTGGGTGATCCTTTGCGATAGACCAAACAGCATTTATGGGACCGAGCTTTTCCTCTTCCTTTGTTGAAGGTTCTGGAATTATTATTACTTTTTTATGGTCGCGTTCTTTTAGCCAATTAACAAATTTCTCTTCAAATCGCTTATTTGTTGAGATTATTACATCGTCTACCTCCTTGACTGCCAGGATTTTAGAGATCACAAAATCCAAGATTGAACCATCGCCCAGAGGTAATAGAGGTTTAGGACAATCAAAGGTTAAAGGCCAAAGACGTTTTGCATATCCTCCTGCCAAAACTATAGCGCGCATTTTTCACCACCATAATTAATCTTTGAAGGCTCGAAACAGGAATTCTTTTAAAGCATTATTCTCTATCGAGTATGTCGGTTTAATCTTATAAGACGAGGCATTTATGACTGAGATGTAAATTGTCATAAAGTCACCTAATTGATATTCTTGTTCATGATATTTAGCTTTAGTGTGAAGCGATCAACTTCTCGGACATTAGTTCGTAAAGTCTGATCGCTGAAAAATAAGAATTAATCACTGCTTCAAAAACTGGAATAAACACAAAAATGAAAAACTCGCGACATGGGCATTTAGGAAGATTTCACAAGAGACGGAGCATAAGTCTGCTTGCTCGGAGGAATAGCCTTAATTTAACGTAGTGACTGTATTGTCCTGTTGGGAGATGGAATTTGGCAAGCACGGAAACTCTCTGGCACATCATAATATTAGCGATTACTCCAATTGTTGAAAGTAGAGGTTCGATCCCTTATGGGATTGCCAACGGAATTGATCTGCCTTGGACACTAATGCTTTCATTCTTAGGCAATATGGCGCCTGTCCCATTTTTACTTTTAGCCATGAAGAGCATTGAGAAGTGGATAATGAGTAGGGGGGAGCATAGCCTAATTAGAAGAGTTTTTGTAAGATACATAAAAAATCTCAGGTAGAGAGCTAGTGTAACCGTCAAAAAATATGGGTTTATTGGTTTGGCGGTTTTTGTTGCTATTCCAATTCCCGGGACAGGGGCTTGGACTGGCAGTATTGTAGCATATCTGTTTGGAATTGACTTTAAGAGAGCCCTCCTTGCAATATTGGTTGGGGTGCTGATTGCCATTTTTATAATAACCGTGACTGTTCTCTGGATCAGCAGTATCTTTTAATTATACAGCTATTCATGGGTTTGTAATTTTTATAAAAAATTGGAAAAAAGTGTGGCTGAAATTAATAAGACAATTTAAGATATTGCATCAACAATATCCACCCATAGACGCATCTTATCGACTTGAATTTTTAAAAAGCGCTTGAAAAGTTCATCGTTAAGCTCTTTGATTCTTGAATTCAGTAAATCAGATAATGACAGATAAACATCGGCATAACTGTTACCTGAGAGGTCTCCATCGATGTTCTTCCACAGCCACTCATTTATAATCATTCCATCCATTTCTTTTTTAAGATCTTTGAAGGTGCTCCTAGGTTTTTTTTCATGCTTCCCGACTGGTTTGCCTAAACACAATTGATCCCCTAGGTGATCTGCTACGCGCTTTAAGAACAAGCCAGACCATATATCATCAAACCTGTCAATGCCCATAATATTCATGTAAAGCTGATAGAAAGCGGGAACTATTTTTGTGACAAAAGATGTGTTCATACTGCAGACGGCAAAATAAGTGCCCTTGCCAACCACTACTTTATCCTTTTTAATACTCTTTCCAAGGATATTACATCTGCCATCAAGACCACCATTATAGAGGATTGTAAGAGCATCGAAATCAGGGTTGCCCAGCCAATGACCCATATTAAGTACGCATTTACCGCCTTTTGGAATCCATTGGTAATTCTCTACCCGTGTTTCTGGTGCGTAGGGATGCCCTCGAGGGAAATAGCGTTTAGAATCGTTCAGATTAAGCAAATCAAGTGTGTTATACCATTTTGAATTGGAAATCACGGTTTCTCCGGATTCTTCATATAGATTTGAGCTATGTCCTTCGACCAGCCCAGTAATTTGCACATCATCATCTAATTCGATTATGAAGTCGGCGCCCTCCTCGTATGCAACAAGGAAACCAAAACTAGTCTCGGCGTGGGCTTTTTCTGGGATCACTGATGCATATTTTTCATAAGATTGGCCAAATCTTTTTTGAAACCACTCCTTGCGCTCGATCGGTCCATAATAGCTTTTCTCTGTGTCTTTGAGGATCTTGTCATTTTTTGAACGTATTGAAAGGTTACCTTCGTCAACTATGAGCACCTTTGTTGAAGTTGTAATAAGCTCACTGACTTCGTTGACCAAATTCGATAGCGGATTTATAGTAGCAATAACTAAATAAGGTTTCATAGTAAGGCAACCACCGAATTAACATATGCAAAGTGAAAAGTGCGATATATCAATATTCCCAATAATCAGTTTCTAGTCCTGTTTTTGATGAAAGTTGCAAATACGTCTCTTACATTCTTTAGATCTTTTAGGTAAACAAATTCGTCAATGCCATGAAAGTTTGTGTCTTCGGCGATAGTTCCATAACTTACAACCGGGATGCCCTTGTTATCCAAGAATCTACCATCGTCTCCACCTAGTGATGCCGCTATTGGAAGAGGGTAACCAAATACCTCCCTAGTGGAAGCCACAAAAGCTTGAACATATGAATTGGTGGGAGGCGTCAGATATCCCCTATCTGTGCTTTTAAAAGAGAGAGATGCCAATCCCCTCAGCTCATTTTTTATGCCCTCAAAGAATTCGCACATTTCTTTTTTGGCGACCTCTGGATCCTCTTCGGGTAGAAGTCGCATGTCGAATCGTGTCCAAGCATTAGAGGGGATTACGTTCTCTTTTACGCCGCCGCCGAGCATTGTAAAGGATAATCGCCCCCATACTTTCTTCTTTGGAGAGCCTGGAGGAGCATCTACTGAAGAAAGCTTATCCTCGCGCGTTTTGATAAATTTATCAAAACGATTTATCAGTTTTGTAAGTTCATGAACTGGATTAATAGCATGATGTGGGTAACCTGCATGACCCTGTTTGCCTATCACTTTAATCTCTCCCTGAACTATTCCACTAGCGCCGATGGAAACTGTGTTCGGCATCGAATCCACGATAATACCAAAATCAAACTTCAATCCAACGCTTTGCATGAGGTAACCGATACCCCATTCGCCGCCAACTTCCTCTTCTGGTGATGCAAGTACTTTTACATTGAATCGCGTGTTGTCTCCAACGAGGTTAATAGCACCCAGTGTTGTCGCAATGGCACTCTTGTCATCCGCAGCTCCCCTGCCAAAGGCTCTTTCACCTTCTATTGAGAGTTCAAAGGGCGGTTTACTCCAGCAGTCTCCGGCAGGAACCACATCGTAATGTGTGACAAAACCAATGGTAGTCTCCGATCCAACATCTAAGGTGCCTACTATACTGGGGCGCTTTATGCCATCCTTTAAATTTGGATCGAAGACCTCGACCTTTAAACCTAGATCCGCCATTCTCTCCCTTATTAGTGAGGAGCATTCGGGGTAACCTATTTTTTTAGTAACATCAGTATCAATCTTTACAAGTTCCTTAAGGAGAGACAATTCATATTCGATTTCCATCATGTCGAAGACCATTTAAACCTTGGTTCAATGAAAATTTAAGGTTTAGTAAAAAAAAATTAGACGTTGGATGAAAAATCATATTAAAAAAAGCACCAAAAACCAAGCCGGTAGGGCGAAAATCGCCCATACAATTTTTGACCAAGCATAAACTTTTGATCCGTCAAAGGGTGATATGGGCAACATGTTGAAAGCTGCAAGCCAAAGGTTTATCCTGAGACCGATATAAGAGACTTCTGCGATCCAGCCGCCCACACTAATCATAAAGAAGAAAATTGCTACAAGCAATAGGTTCATAGATGGCCCTGAAAGTGAGATTTTTCCGTATATGCGTTTTAGGGTGTCCATGTCTAATCTATTGGAGAAGGCCATTGGAGAGATGTAAACAGCACCCAAAGCGGCGAATATAAGGCTTCCCATGGTTAAAATTGAGATTAGGAGAGCCAATATTAAACCCCATGGCCAGACTTGGTAATAGGCGTAACATCCATTGCGTTTCGCCGTAGTTCTATGGGCTATTTCGTGAAGTAAAAAACCTAATCCAGCAGTTGATGCTGAAATTAAGAAAGTTATGTAAAATAAAGGTGGATAATGGAAAAGCGAGTATATGGAAAAGCAAAAGCTGATGACGGCCCATGATAAAATTATTCCGTATAGCTCTCTCAAAGATGGCACCTAGTTAACCAAACAGGATGTGTTTATTAAATCTTAATCATTAATGAAAATATTTTTTGCGCTATTTTTTCAAATTTTGATTGAAGAGTTTTAGAGAAGCAGGCCTATCCACAGAATAGGCTTTGATTTTGGGTAATTAACTGAATGATTAAAGTTTTATGGCAAGTTGTTTACTCGCCGGAATCTTTGATGCTTAAATTTCGATGACGTTCTTTTAAATTTAAATTCGTTCTACTTTAATCTCGATAGAAACCTTTCCGCCTCTTTTACAAGATTTTTCAGGGATGGGTATTTTATACGAATCAGAGCTTCATCTATTGTCATCCAAAGGTATCCATCATGCTCGGGAGAGATCCTTACTTTATCGTTCTCAGATTCGCCAAGAAAGTATACCACAACTTTTCTTATAAGAACGCCTTCCCACTTGTAGAAATATTCAACTGTTTTTTTAAACAAGGGGACAACTTTAACTTTTAGTCCAGTTTCTTCTTCAAGTTCCCTCAATGCGGTCTTCAGATCGTCCTCTCCTGACTGCTGTAGCCCTTTTGGGATGTCATATTTGCCTTTGCTTTGAAGGAAGAGGTACTTGATTTTATCATCTTTCTTGAAGACCAAGAATCCTGCGGATTTTTCAGTTTTGTAGCGCAATCCTATCGCCAAAAAAAGATCAGTATTTCTGGACATTTAAATACGGAGGTACAAGTTTAAAGGGTTGATGCTAACTTATGTTTTAAATTCGAAGATAACTTCTAAATTATTTAATTTCCTGATATGAGGCGAAATGAAAGAAGCTGATGTGTAGACCCCCCATATCATCCATAATTGTGTAAACGGACAGAATAATCCCTTAAGTTTATAAATCTAATAGAGACAAGAATGTTGCAAATTCGAGGGAAAAGTGGCTTAAATGCCAACAAAAGGGTATACAATTAATCTAGCAAGCATAAATAAGGGTGATTGGGAGAAAGTGGGAGGCAAAGCCGCCAACTTGGGTGAGTTGAAGCGTTTAGGGTTTCTAGTTCCCGAAGGTTTTGTGATCACCACGGAGTCTTATGGACAGTTTTTGAGAGAGAATGGGCTTAGAGAAACTATCAGTAATGTAATGGCGAATACTAATTTTGAAGATCCTAGTTCAATCGAAAAATCTTCGAACGAGATTCGGAAGCGTTTCGAAAGATCTGAGGTCCCAAAGGAGGTTGTTGGAGAAATAAATAAGGGATATGCGAGCCTTCCAATAAATTACGTTGCGATTCGATCTTCAGCAACTTCCGAGGACCTTCCAGAAGAATCTTTTGCGGGGCAAATGGAGACTTTCCTTAATGTAGAAGGCATAGAAAATGTTGTTCGGCATGTGAAAAAATGCTATGCTTCTCTATGGAGTGCCAGAGCCATTGCCTATAGAAGTAGGAATAAGCTATCACATGCAAACCTTAAAATGGCAGTTATTATACAAGCCATGGTGAAGGCAAAGAGTGCGGGCATTATTTTTACAGCAGACCCTATTTCTTCAGATAATACAAGGTTGATTATAGAGTCCAACTTTGGCTTAGGCGAATCACTGGTTTCGGGTCGGGTGGTACCAGATAGGTTCATAGTCGCGCGCGCTTCAGATGGTAAGGAAGGCAGTCTAAGGATCATCGGAAGAGAGATTGGTACAAAAAAAATTGTAACAAAGGAAGTTTTTTCCAAAGATGTTTACGGGGTCGAAGACGTTGAACTAGATGCAAAAAGGCAAAGCCTACCATCGTTGAATGACCAAGAGATATTGAGTGGGCAATTGATGAAAACGGTAATATTTTTGTTCTTCAGACGAGACCCATTACTGCTTTAGTTAGGGCAGGTCCAGAAGATGATGTCGTTTGGAGTAGAGGTTATTCGGACGATTACTGGAACGATCCAGTTTCGCCATTGTTCTTTGGTCTTTTAGGCGATCAGTTAACAAATATTGTAAATGTCGAACTCAACAAGATAATGGGCTATTTCGAGCCGGGATCTAAGAAAACAGATCAACTTCTGAAGCTTCACCGAGCCCATGCATATTTCAATCTTTAAGTTCTGAAAAAAAAGGTCGAATATGAGATACCGCCATTTTTACGCAATGAGGATATTTTGAATTACTTTCCCGATGGTAGT
>CAZQQB010000001.1:46615-53782 GCA_964595415.1 uncultured Nitrososphaerota archaeon
AGTGGTCCATATGGCAAGGATACCATAAAGAAACTACCATTTAGACTGAGAAAGCGAATCGTGGCCGAACTTCGAGTAATGGTTTATGATCCAAAGGGTTCAGTAACTAAGACTGCGTCAGCTTATGAAAAATGGACCAAAGAAGTCTTCAATTTATTTTGGGATAGCTTTGACTCTAGAATGGAAGAACTTGCGGAAAAAAGAAGCCTTTCAGAATACATGAACCTAGCTAAAGAATTGGATGACTTGATGACCGCTCATTTTCGCCTGGTGCGTTATGGCATTCCAGTTCATAACATCGGTATGAATTTACTGGTTCAATATCTTTTAACCCGGTTTCTTGGAAAAGAGGAGGCGTTAAGGACATACCCAATTTTGATTTCGGGATTAAAGCATAAAACAAGCGAAACCAATGAAAGAATTAACCAGTTGGCACTTAAGGCCAAATCTTCGCCAAAAATTAAAAATGAGATTCTTGAAACGCCATCCGATAGGTTACTTGAAGTCCTTTCATTTACAGGAGATATGGAAAGTCAAGATTTTGTTAGAGAGTTTAATAAATTCATTAAAGATTTCGGTGTCAGAGGGTTTACAAGAGAACCATATTACCCCAGATGGTTTGAGGCGCCACAATATGTTTTCGATATTTTAAAGTCCCTTGTCGAGGAGGGACATGGAGGCATAGTAGACGAAAATGAAAACCTGCGTAAACGGAATGAGGTGGAGGAAGAAACAAAGCGTAAAATTAAGGTGTTACGTTTTGGATGGTTTAAGTGGAAGCTCTTCTCAATTATTTTGGGTTTTGCAAGAAAATACATAATTTTCCGCGAGGATCAGCGGTTCAATCTCGACCGATGGATAACTATGAACCGAATGGTCTACTTAGAGATTGGCAAGAACCTCAAAGGTCAAGGGATTTTGCAAGATCCTCAGGAAATATTCTTCCTTACAAAGGAAGAAGTTCAGAAGATTGTCCTAGGAGCTTACAGAGCTCATGAGTTACAAGATTTACAGGTTCTGATTAATGATCGAAAGTCAGAGTTTCTGAGGTACCAAAATATCACTCCACCCAAGTTTTTGCAGGGATCTCGAGAGTTTAACGACCCAGCATGTGATTACACGACAATGCTTCAGGGAATTCCGGCAAGTCAAGGACTGATTACGGCACCGGTGAGGGTTTTAAATAGTATAGAAGAGATTTGGCAGGTTCGTGTAGGCGAGATCTTAGTGGTTCCACGTACGGACCCTGGATGGACCCCAGTTTTCTCTAAGATTGGTGGATTGATCACCGAAACTGGTGGCATATTATCTCATGGCGCAGTTGTTTCTAGAGAGTATAGGATTCCGGCCGTGACAAACATCTCCAACGCTTGCCAGATTTTCAAAACAGGTCAGGTTGTTACGATCGACGGAACGAGTGGTGTAGTAAGGGTTGAAGGTTAGGAAAGGGTGATGACAATGGAACCTTTGACGCATAGGCCCACTCCCCACAAAGAATGGAATGAGTCATACTATTTTGTATTTTATGATTTGAAGCAAAGACTAGGTGGGATGACACGTCTTGGTTTTAAACCCAGTAAGTCGGAGGGAACGACTTTCTTATTTCTATTCCTTCCGGAGGGATCTGCTGCGGGGTATCAATCCGTAGAACAGATTAAAGATCATTCGGAAAAACGACTTCTGCGTGTTGGCTCCATGATCCATGAGTGGCTTCCGGATGGCAAATGGAGATATTGCTTTGAAGGTAATATGGTCGTGGTGAAGAAACCAGAGGATTTGGTTAAAGTTCGCGAAGATCCTGCATTAATATCAAAAATATTGCCCGTGAAACTAAGTCTATTTTTCACACCAATTAATGAGATTTATGAATATAGCAAACATATGACGCAAGAATCACGTGAAATTGGAAGAAAAGCAGGGGATGCCCATTGGGAGCAGATTGCTATGGTGAGCGGCGAGATCCGACTGGGAGGGGAACTTTTTTGTATAAAAGATTCCATGGGACAAAGGGATCATACACACGGCATTAGAGACTGGACCCATATAGACTACTGGCTCTACTATGTGATTTGGTTTTCCAAGGAGCTTGCTATCAACCCAGCAGCAATAATTACAAATGATGGTAGGGTCTCAACGGGTGGGTTCATATTTAAAAATGGGAAAAACATCCCAATAATAGAGATCAAAGTCTTAGAAGACAAGTTCCGAGACGATGTAATCCCAGTAAGTTCAAAATTAGAGTTAAGAGATGGTCTTGGGGACATACACATTCTAGAGGGGCAAGCAGGGTCTGTTATTCCTGTGCCGTTCTTTGACGAAGAAAGAAATCTTTCAATATTAGCTCAGTCCTTTGGTAGCTTTAAACTCGATGGTATTTCAGGCGGCTACGGATCTTATGAAACATTAAGAAGGAGACGAAGGTGAAAAGTAAATCGATTGTAGTTCTTTCAGTGTTCGTAATGAGTTACTTGCTTATTTGGCTATTGACCGATGTGATAAGAGCTGAAATTGCGATACTAAGTTGGAGTTATATCGCTGGCGCTCTTCTGATTTTGATCCCTGTTATTATTATTCTAATAGCCAAAAGAGATTTTGGGAATTACGGCTTCATACTAAAAGAATGGAGGTACAACCTGAACATAGGAATGAAATGCTTTTTGATTTGGATAATCCGGACTTTTCAATAGTGTTAGGATTTTTAAATTAGCTAAGCAGGAATCATTGGTTGGTTAATTTTATCAGTTATTGAAATTCCCACCATTCTTCTGCTGTTAATTATCCTTCGGCGTTTGCCTACTGAAAAATTTTCCACATGTAGTGATGGGCTTATTATCATTCTCTTGCTAATCATTCCAATTATCATTGGGCCCAGTCTGAATAAGCTCACGCCGAAAATAGTTTCTACAGTTATTTGGCAATTCATCTTTTCAGGCTTCGGAGAAGAGATCATGTACAGATGATACTATCAGTCGAGGATAAATGAAGAATTTGGACGGCCCTACAATTTTTTAGGCGTTAATTTTGGTATAGGATTGATTGTATCTTCCTTGCTCTTCGCCATGGCTTATGTTCTTAACCCATTTAACCCTTTCAAAGGAAGTTTGGACCTTGCTTGGGGGGCTTATGGACATTTTTCGGAGGACTACTCTTCGGATTCATTAGGGAAAAGACAGGAAGCATACTTGCTGCATGTATAGCCCATGAGCTTCCCGAAGCCTTTGGGAACGCAATTAATCAACTTTTTCCTTCATATAACATGCATTTAGACTGTACAATGTGCGACTGTCCTAAAATCAGATTAATTCTTATTCTGGTCTCGTTTTGAAACCATTTTCCAAAATGACTGAAAATGTAGCTTTAAAACCGATAATTTAAAACGATATTTGAACCCAAAGGGGAAAAGTGCGGGGAGTGGGATTTGAACCCACGAAGGCCTACGCCACAGGATACCCTACCCAAGTTCATGGATCTTAAGTTTGGCATGCCCTAGATGCATCCTGCCCCGTTGTCCTGACTTGGGAATCCCCGCACTATTGATAAGTAAGTTTGGGAGATATTTAGATTTATTTGTGTAAGTGCGAAGTTTAAATTGATCGACAAAAGATTTAATTGCTTATGGTGTTGTTTGCTGGTAGGGCCCGTGGCGCAGACTGGATAGCGCGTCGGCCTTCTAAGTCGATGGTCGAGGGTTCGAATCCCTCCGGGCCCGCTATCTATAAATATAAAAAATCGAATTCAATAATTATTTTTGTATTATTTCACAAAAAAGGTATAAGATAAAATATGGGATTTGACTAAGATTTTATGAAAAAGACGTTCTCATCTTTTATGATTTCTTGTAGCAGAACCACCAGTCGTAGACCTCGAATTCTCCAGTTTTCGCCTTTTCTAGTCGCGCCTTTGCGGATGCCACATCCCTGGCGGGTGAAATGATAACATGATCCTTTAAAATTTCGTTGCTTGGTCAGTTAGCAGGCATTGCAACACCATATTTGTCGGATATCTGCACAGCCTCGACTGCCCTGAGAATCATCGATGTTTCTTCCAAGCTCTTGTGGGTAGTAGAAGATGATTCTAATTTTTGATTCTTTGTCCACTACAAAAACAGGCCGCACAGTATTAGTGCCTTTTCCAAGATGAAATAACCTTGGCTTTTCAGCGACTGCCCCTGTATCTGCAATTATCGGAAACTGAATTCCTACTCCTAACTTTTCTTATCCATTCCATCCATTTTACATGGGAAAATACCTGATCCACATTGAGACCAATCAATTCAAAGTTCAAACTTTTGAACTTTTCGTATCTTTGCTGAAATGCAACAAATTCTGTTGTAAAAACGAGCGTAAAATCTCCAATATGACTGAACAAAATGAGCCACTTTCCGGAAAAAGCTTTTGGCAGTTCGATCAAGTCATTACTCGTTTGCACTTTCATTTCTGGAAAATTCTCTCCCAGAAGAGGGATTCCTTTCTTTTCTTGAATTTTTCCATTTTTCACCCAATAATTATCAGATTTCGAACCTAATACATTCATTCTTAAAAGTAGGAAACATCAGAGGTTAATCATAGGATAATGTTTTCAGGTTGTTTAACGAATAAGATTGTTAGATTATTCGATTTCTGGTTCGATGTGGATTGTAACTTTTTCAATTTCCTTAAAATTGCTTCGTATTACAGCCTCCAATCGTTCAGCTATTCTGTGAGAGGACTGAACCGTGGTGGATTTTATGAATACACAATCTAGTGACGCTCTAAATTTATCGTTAACTTTTCTAACTTCTAGTCCACTAATTTTGATAACTTCAGGAATATCTTTTATTATATTACAAATTTCTCTATTTAGGGACTCCAAGAGTGTGTTATCCAACACTCCAGAATATTTTCCATTGTCTACTGGTTCAATGTGGGAAGAAACTGCTTGAATCAGGGGATCAAGGTCCTTTATCCTCATTTCCAACCCGCTTGCTATGGAATGTGCGGTAGTTAGTGGAAGGGATGGTTCCATTTCTAAATGAAAGTCGATATAAAGCTTCTTTTCGATTTCCAATATTCTTACGCTGTGGATGTTTTTTATTTCGGGGATAGAAGATGCAGCAGCTCTGATCCTTGTAATCAAGCTTGAAGTCGCAACAGACGAAGGTTCGGTATGAATCAACACCTCAGAGTTTGGAACAGCTCGCATTGTCCTCAGTGATAAGGTTTCAGCAATTTTATGCGCCGCTTCCAGTGGCAATAGCTTGTCAATATATACGACTAAATCCACAAAGATTTTTGACCCCGATTCGCGGACCCTTATTTGGTCAATTTTTTCTATGCCTTCAATTTTTCTGGCCTCTTCTCTTATTAGCTGGGGCACACCAAAAGGCGCACGATCCATTAGAATGCCTACTGATTTACGCCCAAGACGATATGAGATTGAAATAACTATTATGCCCACCAAAATTGCAGCTATGGAATCCACAAACTCTATGCCGAAGAAAACTATTACGCCGCCTACAAGAACCACAATGGTGGATATAAGGTCGGTCGAAAAGTGTAAAGCGTCAGCTTCCAAGGCAGAGGAACGATATTTTTTTGAGGCTTGAGAGAGAGCTCGAAAACGTGTTGTATCGATAAAAATAGATATCAAAATTATGACAATTGAAATCAGATTTATTGCTATTGGAGCCTCTTTAATCCAAATACGTTCAAATGCCTCGTAAAAAATCCAAGCGGCTATTATTAGAAGTAGCATGGATTCCAAAAGGCTCGCTAAATTTTCCGCCTTTCCATGTCCATATTGATGGTCATGGTCAGGCGGGGTGTCAGCTTTTTTCACCGCAAAATATGTAGCGGATACAGCGATAAGGTCCACAGTTGAGTGCAATCCTTCTGAAAGTATGCCCAAACTGTTTGTCAAGATACCAGTTATAAGCTTTAGGCTAGCTACGACTAAAGAAGCCAAGATTGACGAGAGCGCTATTCTTTCTTTGGGAGACGTTGATTACAACCTCTCCTAATCCAATAATAAAATCGAGATAAAAAGGTTATCATTATAATTAGGCGTGAACAAAATCACAAATGCTTTTTCATTTGGTAAAAAATCTTATAATCGCTTTTTATTTATTAAAAATAAATTCCTTTATACTTCAGCACTTCTGAAACCACTGCGCGGGGGAGATCAGATAGTCCTTTTAAGTGCACCATGCTTTAGCGCCATTTTATATCCCAAAAAAAGTTTTAAGCTTGATGCAAAAAAATGTTGTAAAAAAAACTATGATTTTATAACGAGATTTATATTTGATTTTTTCCATATTACAAGACCATTAGGTTTAGACCTGTAATAGGATCGTACTTCCTACTCACGGTGGGGGAGAGTTCCCTGATGTATACTTCACACGCAAATACTTTGGAGCCTTCTGTAAGGTGTCCCCCATAGCAGTTACCTTTCCTGTCAGCAATGACAAGATGTGCGTGAACGACTACATCTTCGTCCATGATAGCTATGTTACCTATACCCGAGACAATTTCGAATTGAGACTCGAAAATATTTTTTTCAAACTTATTCTCATTTTGGACGTAAAAATATAAGGTAGCGGTCTTTAGGGCACCGATGAGACTGAATACAGCGCTCTTTATTTGTAGCTTTTTCGCCAGTTCCTTGATTGAAAGTAAAAGATCCGAGTTGTATGGAATATTACATAAAAATTCCCTCTGCCCCTTACTCTCCAAATAGCCCATCGGAATCACCGTAAAGATTATGTTCAAGTAAATAAAAATGGTTTATCTCTGGAGAACATCTTTGCTGTTTTTTGTCCTCACGAGTGGAAAGTGTAATCTTAGGTGCAGGTATTGCGGGGGTAGTTTTCCAGAAGATTGTGTTCCCTACGAAATAACTTATGATTTAAATGTCTTAAAAGAGTTTATAAAAAAGATCCAGACGCGACTATTGTCTTTTATGGAGGAGAGCCTCTAGTAAATCCAAGATTTATAGAAAAGGTAATGGATGAAATAAAAGCTAAGAGATTCATTATACAGACTAATGGTTTGCTTTATAATCAATTGGGCAGTGAATTTTGGAACAAAATGGATGCAGTCTTGCTCTCGATTGATGGTAGAAGAGAGGTCACGAATTTCTATAGATGAGATCAAGTGTATGAGAGAGTCATTGATGTAGCAAGATCGTTAA
>CAZQQB010000001.1:53792-54515 GCA_964595415.1 uncultured Nitrososphaerota archaeon
TAAGAGAAGGCGGATTTAGAGGAGATTTAATAGCAAGGATGGCAGTCTCTGAGAGGACGGACATTTATAAAGATGGATCACATTTGATGGATTTGAGATTATTCGACCACATCCATTGGCAGTTGGATGTGGGGTGGAGCACTTCGTGGCGAGATTTCATTAGATGGTGTGAAAAAAAGCTATAAACCAGGGATCAAAGCACCGATAGATTTATGGATAGAGCGGTTAGAA
Organism: uncultured Nitrososphaerota archaeon; assembly: GCA_964595415.1. GTDB lineage: Archaea > Thermoproteota > Methanomethylicia > Methanomethylicales > Methanomethylicaceae > CAZQQB01. The sequence goes on from CAZQQB010000001.1 coordinate 54,024, forward strand.
GATGGCGTTATTTTGGGACTCGTTCCCGTGCTTGGAATAATACAAAGAATTAGGATGGGAGGAGGAACAAGGCCACCTTGTGGGTCTGGAGCCGAAGCTTATGCTATTCTGCCAAATGGAAATATTTTAGCATGTCCAATAGCGTTTGATGTAGAGTGGGCAAAGATTGGAAGCATATATTCATGCAGCCCATCAGGTTTACCGAAGTTTAGCTTAAATAGTTCTTGTCAAAACTGTAACTACTTCGCGATCTGTGGAGGTAGATGCCTTTACGTGAACAGAGAGGTCTTGTGGGATAGGAATCATATGGAGGCGGTTTGTGATGTTACAAAGTTCACGATCCTTGAGCTAGAGAATGTTATCGTTAAGGTTGAGAAGGCGTTAAAAAGTAGCATAATAAGTCATGAAATGTTGGAATATCCAAAATTCAACAACTCCACAGAGATAATACCGTAGTAATTAAATGTTATAAGGCAGGAATACTAAAAAAGC
>CAZQQB010000001.1:54525-62990 GCA_964595415.1 uncultured Nitrososphaerota archaeon
GATTTGGATTGAGAAAGGTAAAGGATTTGATGACCAAGAATGTTATAACGTTACATAAAGATAGTTCCGTGTACGACTTGGCAAAGCTAATGGATCAAAATAGTATAGGGTGCGTCGTGATCACGGAGCAAGAAAAGCCGATTGGAATAGTGACGGAGAGAGACATAATAACAAAGTGCTTGGCAAAGGAGTTGAGCCCAAGGGAGACAAAAGCTAAAGATATTATGTCCTCGCCTGTAATTAATATTGAGCCTAATGTGGAAATGGTCGAAGCGGCCAAACTGATGGTGAGCAGAATGATAAGAAGACTGCCTGTGGTTGAAAACAATAAGTTAGTGGGAATAATAACCACTGCGGATATGATAAAGGAGGTTTCAAAAGGTAAAAGGAAAGAAGATTCATTAATTTACTTAGCAGCAGAGTATGAGGTATTTTAAACACAATTTCTTTTTTGGTGGGCCGAGCCGGATTCGAACCGGCGACCACCGCCATGTAAGGGCGGGATCCTAACCAACTAGACTATCGGCCCAAGGATGATAAATTTATCCTCCCTTAAAACTTTTAGGCACTCTCTGCTAAATTTTTCTCTATTTCAGATATTTTTATTTTGAGAACCGCGATTATGTCATCATTTTGAACGCTATCAAGCCGACTCCCACATTCAGGACATTGAAAATTAATTTCCATAGCATCATCAAATGTGTATCTAGTATTATGGGTCGAACACATAAAAAACATGTTACTCGTCTCATATTCTAAACGCTCTTTCAACTTGGTCAGTATTTTTCGTTTTTTTGTGTTCAAAAGTATGTTTAATCCTGTGGGATTTATCTTCCAATAATACTTGAACCAGCCAGCTTCTTTATCCCTAACCCTCCTATATGAGACAAGATTTTGATCAAAAAGCTGGTAAAGGACCTTCCGTAAATTGTTCAATTTCATCCCTGTTTTCTGAATTAATTCATCATCTGTAGTCTCTTCCTTTTCTGATAGGATCTCAATAAGTTTTACCGCATACTCTCCAAGGAGTTCTCTAGTAGCAGAGACTAAGCAAATATCGGGCATTAATTATCACCAGTTCTCGGAAGGTACCCCCAAGAATAATATACTCTGTAACTTCAAAAGTCTTTCTTTTGTTATTTAATCTGTTGAACAAATTTGCCTCTTTTTGATGGGATTATCCTCAGTTTTGCGCCAGAAAAAATCAAACTTTCCCAAGCGCCATTATTGATTCTGTCCAAAAATATTGCTAATGCCGAAACTTCAGAGTGTGGTTGGTTTCCAACGGCAATGTTATAATCAGCTTCTTTATAGTATTCGGTTGGAACTTTTTCTCCCCCAACGATAACCAAAAGATCCTTGCTTTCTTTCATTATATTGGCCAATACTTCTCTAAGAGGGATACCATACATGGTCAAATGAACAACTGATCCGCCTTTGCTTTTCCAAATTCTAACTAGATTGATAGGATCTACTACGAAATCTACCCAGAAATCGCCTCCCCATGTTTCACAGGCCTTCTTCACCGTGGACAAAATATTTGAATCCTTTATTCCCGAGATATAAATGCCTTCGGCGCCGAATGCCCTAGCTACTAAACACACATGGGAAGTGACTCTTTTGTCCCTTGCAGGCCTATGACCGATTCTTAATATGACGGGCCTTCTCGTACGTTTGCCTCCTTAGAATAATGTAATTGAACCCCTTTAATGTTGGAGACCAATTTTTTAATTCTGTGTAAATAAGCGGGATGCAGGTCTATTTCTAAGAAAACGGAATCATCAAAATACTTTATGGATTTTACATCTGCTTCCTTCAAGGCCCATCCTAAAATCGAGTTTGAGTTGATTTGATTAGGGATGATGAGGCGCACGGTTTCGTAGGGCGGGAGTCTTTGGGCAATCATTTCCATTAAACTCGGTATGCCTTCTCCTGTTTTTGCTGAGATCTTGGCAGGATGAACGCCAATAAATTCTAGGACTGTATTTTCGGATTCTTCTAAATTATTAGCAGCATCAATCTTATTGAGGACAGGGATTATCATATTGTTGAAAACGCCTATGGAGTTTAGTGCGGAGATTGAAGTTTGTAGTTTCCTAAAAAACTCTTCTCTTGGATCCGAAGAATCAAGAATTAATAAAACAGTATCGGCCCATGTTATCTCTTCGAGCGTTGAATAAAAAGCATCGATCAGCAAGTGAGGAAGGTTGTCAATAAAACCGACGGTGTCAGAAAGGAGGACCTTTCTGCCTGCTACATTGATGGCACGTGTTGTTGTTGAAAGTGTTGTGAATAATAATTCTCCCAAAGCAAAAGATTCTTTCGTTAGATAGTTAAAAAGGGCCGTTTTCCCTGCAAATGTATACCCAGTTAAAGCAATACTATACAAGGCATCCCTTCTTCGCTTACGTCTATGCATCGACTTCCTTGTTCTAATTTCTTCAAGCCTGCGCCTTAGGCATGAGATGCGTCTTTTGATCATGGTTTCATAGACATCAACTTGATATTTTCCCAGACCATGGAAGCCGGGAAGCTCCCCTAACCTTGCTAAATGCACATTTTCTCTGGCCATAGGCAACTCGTATTGCAGTTTGGCAAGTTCTATTTGGTACTTTGCCTCTAATGTTCCTGCGCGTTTATTAAATATTTCAAGTATCAACTGAAATCGGTCCAATACCTCGATTCCAAAAAGTTTTGTGAGGTTGTACCTTTGAATAGGCTTAAGTTGGTTATTTAGAATGACTTTTTTTGGTTTTAAATTTTGAATCGATTTGGCGATTTCTTCGGCTTTACCTCTTCCCAAACAAAAAGATGGATCGCAAATTCTATTCTGCTGAAATTCCTTGAGCACAACATAGCCTGCTGCTTCGGATAATAGACGCAGTTCAGCCAATCCGCTTGGTTGTTGTTTCTCTTTAACTTCGATTAGAACCGCTCCATTCTGTCCAAAATTAATTGTTTCTACCCTCCTTTAGGATTGCAACATCGCCTAGAGTTAGAGTGTCTGTGACTGGGAGGTCTCCTTTGATATCCTCCTCCACTTTTGTTCTTAAAGATATCTTAAGGGCCCGCTCAATTTTATGTATGAGACCAGATGGGGGATGCATTTCTCCCGCCTCTATTCTCCTAATGACGGACTCTTTTTCCCCTAATTTCTTTGCAAATTCCTCTCTAGAAATCCCCAAGGATTCGCGTCCTCTTTTTATCGATTCGCCAAAGTTTTCTACCAAAATAAATTCTTCAAATTTAGCCTTTTTTACTATCTTTGGCTTTAAAACTTTTAGACTATGCTTCGGTAGGGTTCGTTCGATATTAATAGTAGTTTTTTTATCAACCACGGTTCCATAACGTGAGCACTCCTGACAAACAGTCAATAGTGATCTTTCAATAGATATCTGTACAGGTTTTGCCAGAATTTTTTTACCACAGATCTCACAATTCATAAAAGGCACCGTTCCCATTCTAATCTGGAGACACTGCAACTTATATGCATAATTGGTGAAAGAAATGAGTTCTGACGAAGTAAAAGATGAGGGGATATCACTCCTTACCCAGTTAAGAAAGTTAGAGCAAAAAGTTTTGGATTTAGAAGCTGAGAGAAGGGATTGGTATTTTGAGAGGGACAGGTTGCAGCGCGAGATCCAAGTTCTTAGGGAAGAGGTAGAGAAGTTAACGGTTCCACCATATATTGAAGGTAGCATTACAGATGTTTTGGAGGATGGAAGAGTAGTCGTAAAAAGTTCTACGGGTCCTTCCTTAGTTGTTAATGTGTTAAGAACGATAGATATAAGCAAGCTCTCACCTGGAAAGAGGGTTGCCTTAAGCCAAAGAAATTTTGCAGTTCTTGAGGTTTTGCCTGATCCTCTGGACATATATGTCAAAGCAATGGAGGTTTTGGAATCCCCGAAGATAAGCTACAATGATATAGGCGGGTTGGATGAGCAGATTAGAGATATTAGAGAGCTTATAGAGTTTCCTTTGCTTAAACCAGAGCTTTTTGAAAAAGTAGGAATAGAACCGCCCAAAGGAGTGCTTCTGTTTGGACCTCCTGGTTGCGGAAAGACGCTCTTGGCAAAAGCGGTGGCAAGTCAGACAAAAGCTACATTCATTAAAGTTGTGGCATCGGAGCTTGTCCAAAAATATATCGGTGAAGGTGCTAGAATGGTTAGAGAACTCTTTCAGTTTGCGAGATCAAAGGCTCCAACAATAGTGTTCGTTGATGAGATAGATGCGATAGGTGGTAGAAGAGCAGATATTAGTGTGAGCGGGGAGAGAGAGGTTCAAAGGACGTTACTCCAGCTACTGAGTGAGCTTGATGGTTTTAGTGCCAGGGGAGATGTAAAAATAATAGGTGCAACTAACAGGATAGACCTTTTAGATCCGGCTCTCCTCCGACCAGGTAGGTTTGATCGGGTTATAGAGATACCAGCACCAAATCAATCAGGAAGGGAGGCAATTTTTAAGATTTACATGGAAAAAATGAACATTATGAAAGTAGATGCGAGAGAGTTGGCAAAAATTACTGAAGGTACTACGGGTGCTGAAATAAAGGCAATTTGTACAGAGGCTGGAATGTTTGCTATTAGAGATGATAGAGACCATATTGTCAGAGATGATTTTCTCAGGGCCATCGAAAAGATCTTGAGGAGGGAGAGCCCGAAGGGTGTCGTCAGTGGAACCTATCTGTAGACCGATAAGTCATGAGGAGTTGACAAGAATAAGGGCAGTTGCTGATTTTCAGTTCGGTAATGGATGTGGGATGGCACTTTTTCCAGATAGTGTGATGGTAATTAGGTCGAAGAAAACAGCAAAAGTCAAGAATATTTACTATGAAGGGAAGCTCTTGGCCACATTGAGGCCTATAGATGGGTATTTGGCTTTGAGTATAGAAGGTGCAAAACGTTTAGCGCTAGTTGTTCCTCCGCCAAGGTATAGGGTTGTAGCAAGAGACGATGTGATAGATTTTTTAAAAAAAGGAAGAAACCTATTTGCAAAACACGTGATTGAAAGCGATCCGGAGATAAGAGCTGGCGAGGAGGTTTTGATTATTGATGGAAAAGATAATGTGGTAGCAGTTGGCAAAGCGGTTTTAACAGGATTAGAAATGAAACGTTTTAAAAATGGGGTCGCTGTAAAAATTAGGAAGGGGGAGGAGGAGCAAGAATGAGGAAGATCAGTCCTAGGGAAGCCAAAAGAATGATGCAAAGAATGGGTATGGAGATCGAAGAGTTGCCAGGCATTACAAAAGTTATTCTTAGTATGAAGGATAAAAATCTCATAATTCCCGATCCGCAAGTCACTATTATGAAAGTTGGGGGACAAAAAGTGTACCAAATTGTTGGCGAGGCGGTTGAGGAAAAATTAGAGGAAGTCAAGTTAGAAATACCAGATGAAGATGCGCAATTGGTTGCAGCGCAGACTGGTGCGAGTATTGAAGCTGCTAAGAAGGCCTTGGAAAGTACAAAAGGAGATTTGGCACAGGCCATAATGTTGTTAACAGTTAAAGGCTAAAGTACAAAGTGTTGATTTGTCAAAGCAAACTCTTTTTCCTCACGACTCCATACAATCGATGGTTTATTTTTACCAAAAACTTTTGTGTACATTACAAGCCTATCGCCATCATAGTCACACTCAGGGCACCTATAATGAAAGCCATAAGAAGTTGATTTACATCGCCAGCAGTAAGTGTAATCTCTGGTAAAGGTGAAAAATCCAAGACGTGTGGTCTCGACAATTCTTTTAGTGTAGTTTGCCAATACCTCTTCGGTTGGAAAAGGCTCGCTTAGCCTTACATCAAACAAATGACCGCCTTTGTTAAGTTGCTGAAATTCTTCTTCTACCTTTAGCCTAGTTTTAAGTTCAATAGCAGTGGTTAAAGGAAGATTGGAGTGCTCGGTATAACAATGCATGTTTTTGGATTTTAAGTAATTTCCAACAATATCCAAATTTGTGAGACGTTGTGCCGCAGGCTCAAAAGTTATACTCGAAGCTGAAAGTCTTAGGGATGGGGCGACTTGATTCGCATATCCATCAATCATTGAAACAATTTCTTTGGCCAATCTCAGGGCGTCAACATTATCCATAATTTCAAAACCAGTGTGGTATTTTATAGCCTCAGGTAATCCTACATAGCTTATTATGCCAGGGGATTCATCAAGTCTGAAATAGCTACTCCCCTCTACTGGTTCCTTGAATAGAGGTAGAAGTTTATCTGAAGAAATTCGCTCCTCTAAAACTTGTTTTTTGATATGAAGGGCCTCTCTGCAGAGTTCTAAAAGCTCTCTGACGCGCTCTTTTAATCGTTCATCGTCTCCCTTAGACTCGTAAGCTATCCTCGGTAGATTTATAGTAACATTATCTAGGACCCCTACCCGTAATGTTCCGTATTCCCAATCTTTCCAACTGGAATCAACTCTTGAGAGATCTAAGCTGTAAGCCACATTTTCAGTTTGCCAAGATGCCGTTTGATTTACGAAATAAATGTTGCCCCACATTCTAGCCAGCTCATATGCCTTCATTAGGCATTCTTGCAAATCGTCTAAAATTAGAGATTTTTTCCTAATTTTGATGATAATTGCTGGATTTAATAGGGGTTTTGAAGAACTGTCTGGCTCCTTAAGGACTTCGATAAGAGAGACCAGAAGATCTACCGATTCATTAAAAACATCATTGTATACACCATTTTTACCATCAGTTCCAACATATTTTACGTCCTCGAGAAAAGAAGGGATACCTAACTCTAAATCCAAGCACAGATTTGGACGTAATGAACCGCCCATTAATACATTTAAATTGTATAGAAAGCTCCTTAATGTACTATGGATTTCTTCTTTGCTCATCCCTTTAACAAAAGGAGCTAAAAAAACATTGAAAAAAGGAATGGCTTGTGAGTTAGAAACAAAACTTGAAGATGATTTTAAGAGAGAGTTTATTGCAAATAGTGCCCCTTGAAAACTTTTGGGAGAAAAATGATGAGGTAGTGTTAAGCCGCTACCGTCAGCTGCAATTTTACCACTTAACAATGGTCGTAGATCATGGAATATATTAGCCGGTCTTAGAACCCAATAATTTGCATTGTTTAAGTGAATTGCTCCACATAGGTGTGCATCGGCAATAGTTCTTGGTAAAACTTTAAGTAACATATATTCTTCAAGAACTGCATCCCCAGCCATAGAATGGATATTTTCGGGTGATGGATAACCATGAAGCGATGCGCTTTTTATACTCATAGTAACGTCATAAACGGGTTGACCCAGTCTTGTTAGTACGTGGCGATATTCTTCAAGACCTTTTTCCAATAAAATTGCATTGACGAACTCTCTTATTAGTGCTGCTGTAAGATATCTGACCTGAAGTTTCTTTAACCGATCCTCGGCCTCTTTAGAGATTGTATCTGCTAATTTCCTAGGCACGTTTGCTTCGCGCATTAGGGCATCTATAATTTTCTTCCTATCAAATGGCTCAATTGTTAAGCTAGATGTTCTAACCAACATCTCGCCTTTTTTTCTCCGGATAGCATCTTCGACACCATAAATAAAATTGGACACCTCTTGACCCAGTATTGTTAAATAATACTTTCCAGAACTCTCATCGGACTTTATCAGGTCTGCATCTGTTAACATCCTCAGATGGTATCCAAATTTTCCAGCATCGGTTTTGGGATTCATTTCAAGTTTTTCCATCATCTCAGTGAATGAGAGCGGACCTTCTATACTTATCAACCTCAAGATATCAATTCTAACTTCGTTAGAAAGGGATGAGAGTATAGATTCTAAAAGATCATTGGAATGCAACTGCCCCACCAGAGTTTATTTGGAAATATGTATCTAAAAAATTTAGGGATTAGAAAACAACGGTCTAAATTTTATTGCATAGCGTATGATTCCTGAGTCACCATCCTCAGAGATCTTTCTGAAAACAGACTCGACAGGCATGCCAATTTTTAAATTGTCAAGCTCAACATCCGTGATCTGAGCGGTTATTTTGGTTCCATCTTTGAGTTCAACCAATCCTAGAACGTAAGGAGTCATTCCCTCGAAACCCAAGGGGGGGTTACGTATGACAGTGAATGAAATTAATGACCCTTTTTCTGGAAGTTTATAGGGTTCTAAATTGGTTTGACCACATTTTAAGCATCGAGCTCTGGGTGGATAGTCCACATTTCCACAGGATTTACATTTTTGCCCTTCTAGTCTAATCCTTTTTGGAATTTCTCGCCAATATCTGGATACAGACACTAGCGACACCTCCTCATAATCGCAACATAAGTATTAGAGCCCGAGCCGCCTATATTCTGCATTAATCCAACTTCTGCATTTGGTACTTGCATATTATTAGCGCTGTCGGTCAATTGCATTGTTATTTCTGCTGCTTGGTATACGCCAGTTGCACCAACAGGATGACCCCTAGATTTTAAACCCCCACTTGGATTTATCGCTACAATTCCCCCAGGTTCAAATGCACCT
>CAZQQB010000001.1:63000-63491 GCA_964595415.1 uncultured Nitrososphaerota archaeon
CGTTAAGCAATTTATTGAATTTTCCTTTTTCAGCAAAACCAAGATCTTCTATTGATAATGCTCCTGTGATGGTAAAGGTATCATGTACTTCTGCCACGTCCACATCGGCGGGAGACATTTTTGCCATTTTGTATGCCTTTTTTCCCGCAACAATAGTGGACCTTAATGAGAGTAAATCTTCTCTCGATGAAATATTTATTGTGTCAGTAGCACCAGAAATGCCACAAATTTCCACAAAAGTATCAGAATATTTTGTAGCATCTTCCAAGGGACAGAGGATAACAATCGCAGCACCGTCTCCAACTGGGGCGCAATCATATAGTCTTATTGGATCGGCTATTCGCTCGGAGTTCAAAACTATTTCTCTGTTTATCTCGAAAGGAAGTTGGGCGTAAGGATTCCTTGCCCCATTTTTGTGCATCAATACTGCCAAATCGGCAAAAGCCTCTCTAGGTGTTTTAAAGGCATGCATATATCTGCTCATTAAAAGG
>CAZQQB010000002.1:0-4772 GCA_964595415.1 uncultured Nitrososphaerota archaeon
TCCATAACTAATAATTGCAACCCTTCTCATAAAATCACCTCAAAGCAAAATCTTTTTCCTAAATCTGCAATAAAATGCATAGTCGATGTTTCTTTTTCTTTTAATGTAATCCCAGACTTTGGGAGCTTTGTCCCGCTTTGTTATCACACCATCTTGGACTATGAAGCTAAATGAATCGCTACCAGCGCCAGATCCAAAACTTGTAAGAAGTATCCTATCGCCAGGCGTGGCAATGTCTAAAACCGCAGAAAAACCAGTAAGTGATGACCCAGCGTATAGATTGCCAATATGTGGAACTAACAAACCAGGCTCAACCTGTTCTCTTCTAAACCCTAGAAGTTTGGCCGCTTTTAATGGAAATTTGCCATTTGGTTGGTGAAAGACCACGTATTTAAAATCAGATGGTTTCAAAGAAAGTTCCTCCATCAAAAGCTTAGTTGCAGATATAATGTGATTAAAATAAGCGGGTTCTCCGGTAAAGGCTTCGGCATGAGATGGATAATCTCTTTTAGGACGCCTCCAGAAATCAGGAGTATCGGTGACGTATGATACGGAGCCCTCAAGAACTGCTGCCGGGTCCTTTTCTTGGCTTTTATTGCCTACGATTATTGCTGTTCCTCCACATCCAGCAGAATATTCCAAAGGATCTGATGGTGCTCCTTGTGCGGTATCGGCCCCTATGGCTAAACCATAATTTATCATTCCAGAGCCCACCAAGGCTATGCAACATTGAAGGCATTCTGTTCCAGCCTTGCAAGCGAATTCAAAATCTGCTGATAAGACTCTTGGAGTTGCGCCTATAGCCTCTGCAACTATTGTCCCAGTGGGCTTTACCGCGTATGGTTTTGATTCAGTTCCAACAAATACTGCCCCAAGTTCTTTAGGATTTATTCCAGCTCTTTGAATGGCATTATTTGATGATTCTACGGATATGGTCGCCACATCTTCATCCAAACCCGCCACAGCTTTTTCATCGATTAGTAATTCATCTCTAAAGTGTTTTGGAGATTTACCCCAAATTCTGGCAATCTCTTCTACCGAGATGCGATATAAGGGGATATAAGAGCCCCATCCTGAAACGGCAACATCAATAATAGGTTTCAATGAGGCCACCATTTTTTTCTCTATATAAACCATGGGTATATATTAGGTATTCGATCTTTGACTAATTTAAATTCGACTAATGTCGATTATAGAAGGGAGTGGAGTGATTTGATTAACTCTTCAACGGTAGCTTTTTTAGAAAGTACCAAGGGAATTCGTTCCGCCTTAGCTAATTCTATTGCAAGTTTGTCAAGTTTCTTAACTCCATGAAGGACTACGGCAGCGGGTTTTAGAGGAGTCACACGAACGGCCACCATTGGAGATCGGCCTGTGGAAGTCTTTGTGAATATCAATGCACGTTCACTTGTAGTTCCAATTAATTGCAAAAAATCTGATCCAGACATGGAAAGGATGGCCTTTACACTATCTACCACCGTGTATCCAAGAAGTTTTTTTGAAGATAAGTAGTCACAAGCAAGGATCTCACCTTGTATGACTTTCATAAGATCTTTCAGAGAGATTGGAGAAGAAAACTCACGAAGATCTAGTATGGCGTCTGATGATGGCTTAAATATTGTTGAGAATTGTTTTATAACTTTTCCACCGGTAGAATCGTCCAAGTCTATAAGTCCCTTTATAAAACGTTTTATGAAGACTGAGCCAGGAGATTTTCGCCGGCCACCTTCATAATCGCTTATTACAGATGGAGATATTTCAAGTCTTTGCGCAATTTCAAGTTGTGTGATTCCAAAGACTTCTCTCCACCTTCGCATGATCTCGCCAGGTGAGTCTGATAATATTATTTCTCCAATTATCCGCTTCATAATGAGCTCTTTAATTGTTTCCAACAGCAGCACCACACAAATACTAGTTTATAGCTATTAAAAACAATTTTTACAAAAAAGTATAAAGATGTCGTTTAATTTCATAAATCAAAAAGGGGCTGTAGGCTAGCTTGGTCTAGACTGCCAGGCTCGGGCCCTGGTGACCCCGGTTCAAATCCGGGCAGCCCCACTTCACCTTAAGAAATTACTCCGTCTTTTTTGAGTATGCCTCTACCTGCAATAACACCATTTGCAGCAGCGCCAACAATTCCTCTAGATAGACCTACACCATCTCCAGCCACAAAAATGCCCTCTATCGGAGTTTCCAGATCTTTATTTACTTGAAATTTATTCGCAGAGAATTTTATTTCTGGAGCATATAGGAGAGTTGATGAACTAGCCACACCGGGTATAATCTGATCTAATTTTTCCAAGCCCTCTAGAATGTCAGACACTATCCTGTGGGGCATTGCCATAGCAATATCGCCCGGTGTTGCAGACCTGAGGGTCGGAGTTACATGGCTATGGGAGATCCTAGTCCATGTTGAGCGGCGTCCCATCCTCAAATCGCCTAGCCTTTGGATCAGGGGTTCGCCGCCTCCAAGAATTGTAGCCTGCTGTACAACAGATCTGCCATATGCTGTTGTATCTTCAATAGGTTCCGTGAGAACTACTCGGACCAAAAAGGCAAAGTTGCTATTATCCGAGAGAGTTTCGGTCATGGAATGCCCGTTTACGCCGACAAATCCGTCGTAAACTTCTTTGACGACAAATCCCCGATGGTTCACGCAGAAAGTTCTTACAAAGTCATCATAGGTGTCAGTGTAGATGTGGAACTTAGGATCCCTATTAACCGCAACAATCGGTTCCATCACAAATGCAGGTACTTCGACCCTCACCCCAATATCTATCGGTTCATGTTTAGTTGGAATCGAAAGCTTTTGGGCGATTTTTGCTGCCCAATTTGCACCGACCCTTCCTGGAGCTAATAAAATATATGTTGCTTTTATAACCACATTACCTTCCAATAGGACTTGGTTCTTTTTTATATCTTCAACCCGAGTCTCAAGTAAAAATTTGACGCCTATTCTTTCAAGGTCTTCTTTAAAGGTTCTAATAACTCGGGGAGCGCCATCAGTACCTATATGGCGCTGAGTAATTGGTAAGAACTTTATACCTGCAGATGCGGCTTTTCTTTGCAATTCTAAAGCCTCTTCAACATCCCCGCGGTATACGTCCTTTGGAGCCCCATATTTCAAGAATATTGAATCAACATAATTAACCAGATCACTTGCTTCTTTTTCATTATTAGTAAATTCGGTTAGGTCACCACCTATATCAGGTCTTAAATTCAATAAACCACTTGAAAGTGTGCCAGCGCCACCTACTCCACCCATTATACTACAAATAGGACATTTTGTACAGGTCTTATAATTTTGAACAGGACACTTTCTTTTGTCTACGTCATATCCTTGCTCCACAACCAATACTGAAAGTTTACCTTTGCTTTTTGTCGCTATTTCATATGCTGCAAACATTCCAGCCGGTCCAGCACCGATTATCACCACATCATAATCCAAATACAACACCCACGAGCCTACTGAATTAATAGTGGAAGTATTTATTTTCTTGCCCATAAATTTAGAAAGAGAGCAATATGGACAAAGATTTAGAAGAAATTCTATATGATTTGGAAGGAGAAAAGAAACTGAGTGACGAAGTACTTAAGAAATTAGAGGAGAAGTATGGTCCAAAATATCAAAGAGCACAAGAAGCGATTTCATCAATAGATGTAAAAAAATACACATTCAAGCCAAGCGGCAGGGTTGTTTGGATAGTTGTTGGAAAAGAGAAAGAATATTTTATTATACCAAAGATTTATTGTCAGTGCGACGAATTTTACATTAATGTCGTAATTAGAAGGAAGAGCAAAATATGTTATCACATGCTTGCGCAAGCAATCGCCGAAAAAATTGGGAATTACGAAAGTTTTGAAGTGCCAGACAGTGATTTTATAAGACTTAATGCCGAATGGAAGAGAGAAAGCTTGTAGGAGAGTGCCTATAATGGATTGGAACCTCGTATTCAATATAATCATGGTTGCAGCCGCTTTTCTGCTCGTATTGACGTTGGTGGTACTGGTTATTGAGAAAAAGTGATAGCAATGTCCGCACATGAAGATTTTTTTTCAAAAATCATTAAGACAGGGATTGTTAAAGAGAACGAACTAAGGGAGTTGATAGAAAGAAAGAAAGAAAGTCTTGGATATCTGATAAATGATGATGTTGCAGTTCGCCTAGTAGCCCGAGATTTAGGAGTGAGTGTATCTACTGAGTCGCAATTAAACATGGAAATAAAGATTGTAGATCTTGTTCCTAAAATGAGGAATGTAAGCTTGCGTGTGACTGTAGACAAAGTCTTAACAATTAAAGAGTTCAGTAGGAAGGATGGAGATACAGGTAAAGTAGGAAGAGCCATTATTAAAGATGAAACAAGTACAGCCACCCTGGTTTTGTGGGATGACAACGCAGAATTTTTACGTGATTTAAAGCCAGGAACACAAATTCTAATTCGTTCCGGTTATACAAAAATTGGTCTAAATGGATTTTTAGAAATTCATTTAGGTGATAAGGGAGAGATTGAGATCCTTGAAGGTAGTAAAAATGAGTTAATGTCCTTTAAAGGAAGGGTTTGGAAAGTTTTTGATTCCATTGAGTTCCAGAGGAAGGATGGAAATAAAGGAAGGATGGCGAGTTTTCTTTTAAAGGGGGATGGTAAAACATTGAGGGTTTTGGTGTGGAGTCCCACAAACATGTTTTTAGAAAAATTGGTAGAAGGAATTTATGTTGAGATAATGGGGGGAGAATTCAAAAGAAATACGCGTGGCGAACTAGAATTACATGT
>CAZQQB010000002.1:4782-23342 GCA_964595415.1 uncultured Nitrososphaerota archaeon
GAAAATAACATTATAACAAATCCAAAAGATATTGTCTTGCCCACAGAAGAGAGAAACAAACTATCAGAGATTAAGCCGGGTATGGAAAACCTGACGGTCGAGGGCACCGTTGTAGGCGAGTTATTCTTTGGAGAGACCTATAATGGGAATAAAATTGCCAAATTAATTTTGAAAGACGAAAATACAGCGCTTCCACTAATATTTTGGAATGAAAAAGCAGTTCTCATAAGGCAGCTTGCCAAACCAGGGTCAAGGTTGCACATAAATGGTTGTTATTCAAAAATAGGGTTGAACGGACTAGAGATTGTAGCAAGCAGATGGAGTAAAGTAAAAGTGGTGTAGCACTGGAATAGTCGAAAGGTTATTATTTCGAAACCAAAGAGGATTATGGGAAAATGAGATGATTTAAATGGGAGGAAGAAAAAGGAAGAAAGTTGTAAAGCGGATAAAAAAAACCATTCCGAAGATCTTTGCCTGTCCAAATTGTGGTGAGAAAACTTTGAGCGTTTTTATCAACAGGGATGAAGGCAAGGCTACTATAAAATGTGGTAGGTGCAATATAATGGACGAGATCTCACTGGCTGGTGTAGAAGAAGCTGTGGACGCTTATGGTAAATTTGTTGATAGATATTATGGTCATGGACCTAAAAAAGCTGGTGCGGCTTATGAGAAAAGTTGAGAGCTACCTCGTATCCAAAATTAAAGAAAAAGGTTGTATACATATTGCATTGGTAGACCCAGATAAATGCGACCCTAATACAGCTAAAGAGCTCTCCAAATTTGTTAAAGAAGCGGGAACATCAGCACTGATGGTGGGTGGTTCGACTAGTATTGGCGGAGAGATGATAGACGAGATCATAAAGGGTTTAAAGTCAGGTTCTGACCTCCCAGTTATTCTATTTCCCGGGAATCTCATAAGCATATCAAAATATGCGGACGCGGTTTGGTTCATGTCGGTTTTGAATTCAACAAACCCATATTATATAACAGGTGCACAGGCAATAGGTGCAAGAATCATCAAAGCATATAATTTGGAGGCCATACCACTAGGGTATATCATAATCAGTCCTGGTGGTACTGCCGGATTTATTAGCCAAGCGAATCCTGTTCCTCCTGAGAGACCAGAAGCGGCTGCGATTTATGCCCTTGCCGCACAATATATGGGTATGAGGTTTGTTTATCTTGAAAGAGGATCTGGAGTAGAGGATCCCATTCCATTCCGGATGGTTTCTGTCGTGAGAAAAGTACTCAACGAGGCACATCTAGTAATTGGTGGAGGCATTAGGAAAAAAGAGCACGCAAAGGAACTTGCCAAAGTGGGAGCCGAAATTATTGTCACGGGCACGGTTCTAGAAGAAGATAAGAGTAAAGGGATATTAACGGAAATAATAGGAGGAATAGAGGAAGGAGTTAATGAGAGAAAGATTTAAGAAGGAGGTTGTGCGAAAACTTCTTCACTTGACAGGGATAACAATACCCTTAGTTTACATACTTTTCGGAAAAAATTATGCAATCTTTTTTACATCGAGTTTACTTTTGGTCTCCATCCTCTTGGAGTTCATACGAATTAGATCTCATACGCTTTTTCCAATGAACAAAATAGCTGATATGATCTCAAGACATTTTGAAAAAACGGCTGTCGCATCTTATGTATACTTTTGCATGGCTGCTCTAATAGTCGTATTTTTTATGTCAGAAAAAACTGTTATTGTCGGACTTACATCAGCTCTGTTTGGTGATGCCATATCAGCAATAATAGGGGTAGGCATTGGAAAACGTACAATCAAAAACAAAACAATAGAAGGAAGCATTGCAGGCATTACCACTGTAGTTATGATTTCTTATTTATTGTCCGAGAAGATAATTATATCAATAATGCTAGGACTTGGCTTTATGATATTTGATCTTGTAAATTTTGGATTTGATGATAATTTTGTATTACCTACGGGAATGAGTGTTATTTTTAATTTGCTGGAGGGCTTACTATGACATGCGATCCTGCTACGGAAATGTATTTTTCAGAACTTAAAAAACACATAGATAATTTGTATGATCTAGCCAACGTTGTTCGTAGAAAAAATTTAGATCCTGAGTCTTTTGTTGAGATATACAAAGCGCAAGACTTAGCCGCCAGGGTAGAAGGATTAATCGGTATAAAAGGTATCGCTGAAAGAATACGTGAATTTAGAACTCAACTCTCTAGAGAAGAGATTGCATTCAAAATAATTGAAGATATAATAAATGGGCGATTTGGAAAATATGAAGACAAGATCGCCGCCGATAAAGCTCTGAGAGTCGCATTGGCTATAATGACTGAAGGTATCACTGCGGCGCCATTACAAGGTATTGAAAAAGTGGAGATAAAGAAAAACATTGATGGTAGTAAGTATTTAGCAGTATACTACGCTGGACCAATGAGATCTGCCGGAGGTACAGAACAAGCACTCACAGTATTGTTTGCAGATTATATAAGAATCTTACTTCATTTAGACCGTTATAAGATAACAGAGGACGAAGTAGGCAGGTTTATCGAGGAATTAAGACTTTACGAAAGGAAAGTTTCCAGATTTCAGTATCACCCCTCTGATGAAGAAATTCGTAGAATTTTACATTATATACCAGTGGAGGTAACAGGTCCGCCTACAGATAATTACCAAGTCTCAGTTTACAGGAATTTGAGAAGAGTCGAAACTAATTTTGTAAGGGGTGGAGCACTAAGGGTTATAAACGATGGTGTTTATGGTAAAGCCGCAAAACTCAAGAAGATTGTAGATAAGATAGGAATGAATTGGGACTGGCTAAAGCCAAGAAAAGACGAAAACGAAGAAAAGGTTTCTGCTAAGATTCTCCCTGATAATAAATATCTCGTTGATATAGTTGGTGGAAGACCAATTTTTTCTCATCCGTCAATGTTTGGAGGATTCAGGTTGAGATATGGTCGTGCTAGAAATACGGGTTTAGCTGCGATTGGAATACACCCAGCCACAATGGTGATTCTAGAAAGTTTCATTGCCGTCGGCACCCAACTTAGAATTGAAAGACCTGGTAAGAGTGCAACAATAACTCCAGTGGATACTATTGAAGGGCCAATCGTGAGGCTGAAAAATGGTGATGTTGTCAGAGTTGAAAGTGAAGTCTTGGCAGAGAATTTGAGGAATAATGTTGATGAAATTCTATTTCTTGGGGACATGCTCATAGCTGTGGGAGAATTTCTGGAAAACAACCATAGACTCATGCCAGCAGGATACTGCGAAGAGATTTGGGCAGCAGAATTGAAGAAGATAATAGAAGATAAATTTGCAGGAAGATATGATACTTTAGAAAAAAAACTCGGACTTGAATCAAATCGACTTAAAAAATTTGTTGATAGTCCCTTGTTATTTAAGCCTACTGAAGAAGAAGCAATTAAAATTTCAAAATTATTGTCAATTCCATTACACCCAAGATATACCTATTTTTGGGAAAATGTAAGTATCGAAGAAATTATCATCCTTCATGAGTGGTTAAATGAGAGTTTAAATAACTGGAAACGTGGGTCTCTTGAAGTTAGCTTACCAAATAGTGTGCCTAAAAAAATATTAGAAAAAGCATGTGTGCCTCATAAATATGTAAATGGTGTTGTAATATTTGAGGATCCCATTATTATAAAAACATTATTTTCATTTTTAAATATAGATAAGTCATGTAAATCAAATGATAGTATAACTTACCTAAGTGAAATTTCAGGTATAAAAATAAAATCAAAGGGTAAATCTTTTATAGGGGCGAGAATGGGTAGACCTGAAAAAGCCAAAGAGCGTCTCATGCGACCGCCTGTTCACGTTTTATTTCCAGTAGGATTAGCAGGCGGATCTCAACGAGATATTTTAAAAGCGGTTAAGAATGGAACATTTGAAGTAAACTTGGTTTTGAAAAAATGTGAAAAGTGCAATTCAATGCTGTATGAAAATTTATGTAGAAATTGTCTAACTAAAACAATACAAGTATACTATTGCCAAAATTGCGATTCATATTATGAAGAACAAGACTCATGTAAAAAATGCAACTCAAAAACCCTATCATACAAGACCAGATTGATTGGGCTCCAAAACTTCGAGGAAACTTTGATCAAATTAGGTGTAGGTAAATCTAATGTAATAAAAGGAGTCAGAGGATTATCCAACACTAAGAAGATTCCCGAGATTATTGAAAAAGGGGTGCTGCGAAGTAAACACAAAATTTTCGTTTACAAAGATGGAACTGTAAGATTTGATATAACAAACGCTCCACTTACCCATTTTAAACCATCAGAAATAGTAACAGATTTACAAAGGCTTAAGGAATTGGGGTATCTAAAAGATTGTGAAGGAAATGATTTAACTGCCTCTGACCAGTTAATTGAGTTAAAAGTTCAAGACATTATTGTGCCTGAACAATGTGGAAAATACTTGTTTAGAGTTGCAAATTACGTAGATGAACTTTTGAAAGAAGTATACAATTTGGAACCATATTACAATCTTAAAAGTTATCGAGATCTTGTAGGGCATCTTGTTATAGGATTGGCCCCACATACCTCTGCTGGCATAATAGGTAGGATAATTGGTTTCACAAAAGCTTCAATCTGCTATGCCCATCCATTTTGGCATGCCGCAAAAAGGAGAAACTGCGACGGTGACGAAGATGCCATAATGCTAGCTCTGGAAGCATTAATTGATTTTTCTAAGCAATATTTGCCTGAAAAAATTGGCGGGCTTATGGACGCTCCTTTGGTTTTAACTACAATTATTGATCCCTCAGAAGTGGATGACGAATGTCATAACATGGAAACTGGGGACAAACTTCCATTAGAGTTTTACGAAATGTGTGAATCATACAAGGATCCAAAAGAAGCATTAAAAGTTATTAAAATAATGAAGAATAAGCTTGGTAAAATAGACCAATATATTAATTTTAATTTTTCAATATATACAAATGAAATAGTTAGAGGACCATTAACTACAGAATATGATAAGTTGAAAACAATGATGGATAAAGTTAAAAAACAATTACAATTAGCAAAAAAAATACGTTCGGTAGACAGTAAAGACGTTGCAGAACGATTGCTTAAACACCACTTCATACCTGATTTGGCTGGAAACATGAGAGCGTTTGCAACTCAAAAGTTCAGATGCACGAAGTGTGGGACCAAATATAGAAGGATTCCGCTTAAAGGCGTTTGTGTAAAATGTAATGGTAATCTAACTTTGACTGTACATGAAGGCAATATCAGTAAATACCTTGATGCGGCATTTTCTTTAACAAAAGATTATCAACTCGAAGCGTTCATTCATCAACAAATCAAGCTTATTGAAAAAGGGTTAAGAGCACTAATCCCAGTCACAAAGGATGAAAATCTATCACTCAGTAAATTTATGGAGTCACAGTGATTTGAGAAGATCCATGTCAAAAATCATTCCAAGAACTTCATTTTTTGCATTAGTCACAGGCATTTGGTCGATATCATGCTTTTGCATTTTAATGGCGCATTCACCAACAGTTGCGTTCTCTCCTATGGTAACACATGGGGTGGTCATCACCTGATGTAAAGGTATGTTTGGTAATGCAATCTTTCCTTTTGTAATGTAAAGGACTGAAGAGGTCTCCCAGTCCCACTCTTGACTTTCAGAACTAGATTTTAATACGGATCTCTTCTCTTCTATTTTTACTTCAACATGCCTTATCATATCTGTATTAGAAATTATACCAACTATCTTTTCATCATCATTTATTGCTAAGGCGGCATGCATTTTGGCCATTTGCATTATCTTTCCAACGATATAAAGCGGGGTTTTTTCCCAACATGTCAAAAGACATGATTGCATTAGATCTTTTATTTTCACATTAGAGTTAGATTTTGTAAGAACCTTATGAACAATATCGCCAATGGTTATAATTCCTTTAAGTTCTTTGTTCACAACTACAGGAATCCTTCTGTAGTGTTTATCTACCATAATTTTAATACATTCGGCTAGCGTATCATCAGGAGATATCGTTATGACGTTCGTGTTCATAATAAGGGCAATTTGTTCTTCGTCGTAGTGCCTTAACAGGTCCTCTCTAGTTATCATGCCAACTAGAGTCTTAGTCCCTTTTTTAACAACAGGTAATCCAGAAATCTTCTTTTCTATTAGTTTTTTCAGTACTTGATCCCTATTCCCAGGTACTTCAGCATAAATCACATCATCATTCATTATTTCGTTTACCAGCACCCTTATCACCCTACGAATCGCAAACACAAGGAATTCTCTTACAACGTGGGCAAACAATGTATTTTTCTACAAAACATTCCGACATTTCGATATTTAATATATTCGCAAGAGAAAAAAGCCAAGCTAATACATCGGCAAACTCTTCTCGCATATTTTTACTTTCCTTTTTTCTTATTGCTTCTGAAAGTTCACCAATTTCTTCTACGAGCCACATAAATGTGGCTTCTAATCCGCGCTTTTTGTCGCGTTCACCATATAGTTGGAACATCAACTTTTGAGCATTTTTAATTTCCATGTGGAATACATCTACCTTATTTTTATGTGCTCATATGCATCATGAAACGATGAAAAACAGTACTTGACTTTTTGGAACTTTTTGCGCAGCTCAGCAACTTCGGCTCTTATTTTTTCGGGATCTGCATTGTTGATTATGACACGCTTCATCAAGTCAGCTACTTCCACCATCTCTGACTTGCCCATGCCAAGACGGGTCAATTCTTGTGTTCCGATTCTAATTCCACCTGGAGCTCGATAATCTCGTCCCATTCTCTTGTCATATGGAAGAAGGTTTCTATTAACAATGATGTTGCATTTTTCTAGTTTTTTCTCTATTTCAAAGCCGTTTCCATATTTTGTGACGTCTATGATAAGCATATGTGAGTTTGTGAAACCTTTTTTCTCATATAGTACATTTATTCCTCCTTCATAAAGGACCTGTCCCAATATCCTGGAATTTGTCACAATTGCTCTTGCGTATTCATGATAGAATTCAAGGGCTTCCGCGAATGCTATGGCAACCCCGGCTACAGCGTGTAGATGGTGATTGCTTGATAAGCCAGGAAATACGACCCGTTTTATTGATTCTGAATACTTCGACCATGAGGCAATGGTACCATGTTGTGGACCGGCCAGAGTCTTGTGGGTACTCATAGTGAAAACATCTGCACCTTCATTTAATGGATCTTGAAATATTCCGCCAGCTATAAGACCGGCCACATGAGCGCCATCATATACAACCTTAGAATCATAATTTCTGGCTAATTCAACTATTTCTTTGACCGGATGTGGAAAAAGAAATACACTTGCTCCTAAAATAAAGATCTTAGGTTTTTTACCCTGCGAGTCTAGCTCCTTTACCAATGAGGTAGTTTTATCAACATCTATGTTAAAATTCTCTTCATCAAATGGATAATTATGAACGTCAAGATCTCTTATAGCTCCTGCGGTACCACCTAATGTTTTCTTTGCATGACTTATATGTCCTCCCGTAGGAATTGTGCAAGATAACACGACATCCCCAGGATTTGCGAACATTGTGAAGGCAGCTAAATTTGCAAATACCCCAGAAACGGGCCTTACATCAATAAATTCAGCATGAAAGAGTTTTTTCCCAAGTTCAATAGCGATAGATTCAACTTCATCCAAATATCGACAACCTGCGTAGACCCTTTCGCCAACCCATCCTTCGGCATATCTGTTGCCAAAGTCACTTGCTAGTGCTTCCCTAACGGCAGGACTTGGAATATTTTCACTAGCTATCATTGGAAGCGCATTTTTCATAACTTCGTGATGTGCTTCTAGGCTACTCAAGATCTTATTGTACGCCTCTCTGGCGTTCAGTTCGGCTTTGGCCATAAAACACTCCCCTCGAAATTAACAATTAGTATCTCTTGTAAAAAGAAGGTAATATACATAATGCTTAAAAAGGGATGCGTGAAATTCACTGTTGGGGAACTTTCTTGCCTAAAAGTGAGAAGAAAAAAGAAGCTCCCATGCCCATGACTGGTGCGGGTTTGATACGGTTCTTCGAAGACGAGACTCATGGAATAAAGGTCAAGCCAACTTACGTTGTGGTTGGTTGTGTTTTAGTAATAGTAAGCGTTGTACTAGCACATTTATTAATAGGGCTTTAATTTATTTGTTTAGGATTTGCAAATTTTTGTTTATTTTATGATTTAAATCATAAAATAAACTATTTTATAAAAAAACTGTTTAGAGGTTTAGCATCAATGCCCATTTTCTTTAATATCGTTGCAAATTCGTTGGAATAACCATGAATTGTAAATACCTTTTTTGGATTACATTTCGATACAAACCGAGTTAGTTGTGGAAAATCAGCATGTCCACTTAGAGGGAATGCAGCATTAATGTTTTTATTGAGTTTATATAAAAGGGCCCAGCCAGTTGTTATAGCTATTTTAGCGTTAGGGTATGCGGACCTCAGGGATTTTGGGTTATATATTGAGGGAAATAAACAAACACAGTTTTTGCTATTTATCAATTCCAACCCATCAGTTAGCATGTCATAATAGATCAGATCGTCGCCAAATTTGTTGATTACCTCATTTACTTTAGATATTGTGGGATGCGTGACCACAGGAATTGATGTAAATGAATTGAAAAGTTTTGTAATCTCTTGGGCCTTACCAATAGGATAGACTAAGAATGTCGGCATGTGGTTTTCTGTGATCGTTTTTGCTGCCCATTCTATAATATCGTAATATATTTCATATCGCGGGGGGAATGAGAAGTTGGGCTTTCCGTAAGTTGTTTCTATAACCATGATATCACATTCAATTGGGGCAATGGCTTTTTGGGTCAAGCTATCCGTGAAGTTAAAGTCCCCTGTATAAAGAAATGTCACATCATCATCTCTAAGAACCAGTGCACCAGAACCAAATACATGGCCAGAGTTGACGATCCTAAGCTCCATTTTATGGAGATCTAATGGTTGTCCATAGGCGCATGATGCCACATTTTTTACTCTTTTGTTGGTTATATTTTCAAAAAGGGCAACGGTTTGAGGCGTTGAATATTTGAGTTTGCTACCATCCAAAAATCCACATGTATGATCTTTATGAGCATGAGATATGAATAATGATTCGGCAGAATTGTTAACTTTAAGAGGATCTAGGAGTATTCTTTTAAAATCGTTTTCCACAAGTACACCATTACTCCATGAGACTCTGAACAACATTATGCACCTCTAAAGATATCCTTATCTTTGTTTAGATTGCATAAGTTTTTAACTTTTTATGATTATTGATGAGACGGAGAGGTAAGTTTTTGTCATTAACTGAGGGGCTCGCCAGGAAATACAAAAATATCTTTAGTCTGCCCAGCAGAAATTACCTTTTGTTAGGTTTTATCGTGTTTGGAATATTGATAGGAGTTATTGTTTATGGTTTATTAAGAGGTCTCAACGAACTTTTCTTTGGTGTAACTGATGGATTTATTGCATTGTCAATTGCCAGTATCTTAAGTGCGTTCTTGATCCGAGCAATTATAAAAGAAGGATTTTTGACAAATAAAAGAGTGTTTGGGCTTACTTTTTTTGAACTCTTTATTTTGGGAATAATTCTTCTTATAGGAGGAGGAATTTCTAGGGTATTTAATGATTATCTCATTGTCGAGAGGATTTATTTCATCTCATGTGGGGCTTTGTCGGCCTGTGGTACGATCATAATTGGGTCAACCACGTTATTGAAAATGCCAAGACTCTTTGTTGCCGGGTCCTCTCAACCTCTTCTAATCATTATATTTCATTCTATAGTGCTTTATACGTTCGGATTTTTACACGAAATTAACCTGTATTTGTTTTTGGCAGTTTTTCTAGTGATGATGGTCATTTCTTTCTTTGTGGCGGTTTGGTATATTTTTTCAATTGAGAAGGTAGGAAAAGAGATTTTGGGATACGGTAGTGTAGCTTTATTCAGAGCTTTTATTGAGGCGATAATGTCAGATAAAACAGGCTTACTTGAAAAAATGCTAAAGATATTGGCCACGACTGGAAACACTGAAATAAGGATATTTGATTTTAAGGGAAAGACTCTGAAAGGGAAAGTTGTCGCTCCCCTTGTTCATCCTGGTCCATTCAGAGAATTTGGCAGCAGTAAACTCCCAACTACTCTTGCGCTCAGGCTTAAAAAAAATGGGATTGCCCCCCTGATTTTTCATACCCCTACCACCCACGAAAAAGATCTTATATTCTCAAAAGAATGTGATTTGGTGATAAATTCTGTTTTATCATCAAGAATGAGCGATGGTGGGGGAGGGACTACACGCTCAATCAGTAAAAAGAAGGGCGATGTTACAGTAACATGTCAAATTTTTGATAGTGTGCCATTAGTTGTGATTACTAGGTCACCTGTTCCAACGGAAGATTTGCCCGAGCATGTTCATGAAATTTGTATGAAGAAATTGGTAGAAATGGGGTTTTCTGATGGTGTTATAGTGGATGCACATAACGTGATGGACACGACCTTTAAAGAGTTTGGAGAAAAGGATGAGAGAGATCTTTTGGAGGCCTTACAAGAATGTCTTGAGATATTAAAGAAAGAGCCTATGATTAATGCAATTATCGGATTTTCAGACTCAAAAATTGCTGGTTACTCTTTAGCTGAAGGACTTGGAGACGCGGGCATAATGACTATGGTTGTTGAAGTAAATAACCATAAAACAGTTTATGTGGTTTTTGATGGGAACAATATGGTAGTGGGTCTTAGAGAGAAGCTTATTGAGCTTCTTAAAGAAAAAGGCTTCCAAAACTCCGAGATTGCTACAACAGATACACATATTGTAGTCGCAAGAAAAGCAAGAGAAGGATACTCACCAATTGGCAAGAATGTAGATTGGAACATTATAGCTGAAAAAATTATCGAACTCGTTAAAGAAGCAGATGCTAATAAAGAAGAGTGTTCTGTAAAATTCTCGAAAATAACTTTAGACGGGCTTCATTTCCTTGGGGACCAAGGGATTGAAAAACTCTGGTTTATTGCTGATAAGAGTATAAAAAGAGCGAAGACAAGAGCAGCTGTTGTGTGCATTTTTCTGTTCTTTATTGGAATTATGGTTTATTGGGTCATTTTATAAAAAGTCACATTTGCTTACAAATCACGGATAAAAATCAAAAAACCCGTTGTTCTATGGATGACCATCAGCTGATGATCTTGAAGATTTATAAAGCGGTATTCATCACGGTCCAAGGTCTAAATTGACATTGATTTTAACGTAATTTTTCCTTTAGTTTTGGTTACAAAACAGCTTTGTAATCACATTATATGTGTGATTTAATCACATTGTGATGCAACAACAGCTTGTCCGACAGAAACACATCCATCTCCTGGAGGGAAAGCTTTATGTTGTATTAATTTTTTATTGTTTTTAGTAATTGCTTCTTTTATGTAATTAACTAATAAACTATTTACAGCCGAGCCGCCAGATAACCCTATTAATGAAATATTATTTTCATCGCATATTTTACAAGCAAGTTCTCCCAAGGTAGTGCCTAAGACTTTGTGTACTTCATAAGCTAAGTCCTGAGTTTTGTTATTTTGAATATTTTCAACAACTGATAAAACTAATTCGGAAGTATCAATAATATATTTGTCATTTTCTTTGCGGACAGGGAGGCGTAGGTCAATATTTGAGGGTTTGCCTTGTTTAGCAAAAGCTTCAAGTCGGATTGGGGGTTCGCCCTCATATGTTCTATAAGAACACACATTTAATAATACAGCAATAGCGTCAAGTAGGCGCCCCATACTTGAAGAAAAAACAATCTTATCATTTTTTGATTGCTTTAATAAAGCGGATAATTCGTATGACCCAAAACGCAAATATTGTAAGTATTTTTTCTCAAATAATTGAAATATTTCAGATTCGCTCATAACAGTCGATAGTACTGATGCTAAGAATCTTGCAGGATAATAGGTGCATAGGTCACCACCCGGCATCGGTTGATATCGGAGGTGTGCAATTCTTCTAAAGTTAGAATAGCCGCCGCTCAATATTTCTCCGCCCCAAGCCATTCCATCCGTTCCATAACCTACACCATCAATTGTTATGCAAACAATTTCTGTGGCGCTCGGCAAAGAATGTTCAGCCATTAAGGCGGCCATATGTGCATGGTGGTGTTGAACTGGGATTGTTAAAGCATTATATTCTGCGGAAATTTCCTTGGCATATCTTGAAGTTAAAAAGCTAGGGTTTAGATCATGAGCTATTTTTGAATATGAGTTTATACCATAAATTTTTAGTATAAAAGATAAAGCATTTTTCAAATAGTCTAATGTATCTATATCGTTTACATCTCCAATATGCTGTGTCGTAATAATTCTATTCTGTAAACATATTGATCCTGTGACATTGAACTCGCCCCCTACTGAAATTATTGTGTTTGAGGAAACACTCCATGGAATGGTTAAATATGAGGGAGCATAACCTCTAGATTTTCTCAGAAACATAGGTGTGCCATCAACCACTTTTATGACAGAGTCGTCACAGCGGTTTACAATTTTTCGATTGTGCAATAAATAAAAATCAACAATATTTTTGAGTTCTTTAAGTGCATGGACATTATCAGTTACAATCGGTCTACCAGGATAATTTCCACTAGTCATAACCAAAGCGTCTTTATCAAAAAAATCCAAGAGTAAAAGGTGTATGCCCGTATATGGTAGCATTACGCCCACCGAGTCCAAGCCAGGAGATACGGATTCGGCTAAAGTATAAGATGAAGATTTTTGAAGGGCAACTATTGGTTTATTAACGCTTTTAAGCAATTCTTCTTCCAGATAAGAAACAATTGCATATTTTTTGATTTTTTCTACAGAACGAGACATCACAGCAAATGGTTGGTTAGGACGTTTTCTTCTTTTTCTAAGTTCTCTAACAGAATCTTCATTTGTGGCATCAACAGCTATATGAAATCCACCAATACCCTTAACTGCCACAATGTTTCCTTCGATGAGAAGCTTAGCAGTTGTTTGTAACGGATCTCCAACTGTAAGTTTTCCTTCATTATCAGCCAGATAAAGATGAGGACCGCATTCTAAACATGTAATTCCTTGCGCATCATAGCGGCGATCTAATGGATTTTCATACTCAGCTTTACATTCAGAACAAAAAGGGAAATCAGCCATGGAGGTATTTTCTCTATCATAGGGCAAAGAGTATAAATATGTGAATCTGGGGCCGCATTGTGCACAAGATGTGAATGGATAGTGATGCCATCTTCCGTTTTTATAAATATCTGTGACACATAAATCACATATTCCAAGATCATTTGGTATCACAGAGTTCACACTAAGTTTTTTTACATCGCTTTTAGCAATTGTAAATTCATTAAATGTTCCGGTTGGTCGCTCCCAAATCA
Source organism: uncultured Nitrososphaerota archaeon (assembly GCA_964595415.1). Taxonomy (GTDB): domain Archaea; phylum Thermoproteota; class Methanomethylicia; order Methanomethylicales; family Methanomethylicaceae; genus CAZQQB01. The sequence continues at coordinate 18,163 of CAZQQB010000002.1, forward strand.
CTTCAATTTCGTCGATTCTTGCTACAGAAGGTTTCTTCAAACTTATGTCTTTAATAAAACCTTCGAGATCGTAATCATGGCCTTCGACTATAATCTCAACTCCCGCGTCCCCCAAATTTAAGACATAACCCTTGAGGTTGTACAAAGTGGCAATTGTGTAAATGAACGGGCGAAAACCTACTCCTTGAACCAGTCCTTTTATGTAGATTTTTGCACGTTTTTGCATTTAGAGCCACCGTAATTTAAATATTGTTTTGAAGGAAATTATTAAACAGAGGATCAATATAAATGGTTGGATTGCCTCCGACTTCGCAAGAATTAAGAATTTTAAGAAAGAGAGCAGGTTTAACCCAGAAGGAGTTGGCAAAAAGAGCAGGCATTAGTCAGTCTTTGGTTGCCAGGATCGAGTCTGGTAGTGTAGATCCAAGAGTTTCTACCTTAAGAAAAATTCTGAATGTTTTAAGCGAGGCGTCAACCGACGTTAAATTATCAGCACGTAGTGTTATGCATCAACCTGTGATTTTCGTAGATCTGGAAGAAACGATTGGAAAGGCAGTAGAGTTGATGTGGAAGCATGGAATTTCTCAACTTCCCGTTCTTCAGGACGAAAAAGTGGTTGGTAGTATCAAAGAAGACACAATACTTAAAAAAATTAAAGATGAAAATATAAAAGAATTATTAAACAGAAAAGTTTCTTATTTAAAAGAAGATCCCTTTCCTGTTGTGAATGTTGATACAAATATTGAAAATGTTACAAAGCTATTGTTATCAGGAAGCCCTGCAGTTCTAGTGAATGACCATGGGCGTATGATAGGGATCATTACCAAAATAGACTTAATCGCCAAACATCTTATGTGATTGTGATATATATGTGATAATATATCACAAATTGATGAGATATTTAAATAAAATTTAGTGATTGTTAGTCACTCACAACCAAAAACCTTAAAACATCAAAAATCATAGTTATATTGAAAATGAGATGTCTAACTTGAACTTTAGTGAGAAAGAAAAGGTAGTAGAGGAATTAAAGGTTGAGTTGGCACTTATTCGGCGTGATCTTGTTGAGAGGTTAAGACGCATAGAGGAATACATTACATTCCTGGAATCAGATGTGAGCAGACTTAGGTTAGACATACAAAGAATAAATGATAAATTACAAGAAATGATTATTGAAAAAAAGATAGAACTCGCGCCCAAACCATCTCCACCATATAATTTCACAGAATTGGGTAAAGTCGAGGGAACTTTAATTAGGCCTGAAAAACCTTCAGTTGTAGAAAAAATACCACCGTCGCCTGTAATAGGACAAGTCCAACCAAGGATTGAGAAGAAAGAAGGGCTAAACCAAACAGAGATCGCAATAATAAAATATCTTATTGAAAATCCTAACACCAAAAGTGCTACTCCCATCGCACAAAGTATTGGAAAGGCCCGGGAACATGTTGCCAGGACATTAAAAAATTTGGCTGAAGAAAAAAGGATTATACGTGATGAAACGACTTGGCCTTACAGCTATATAGTTCCCGAAGAAACCAAAAAACTGGTTATAGGAGAAAAACAATAACTGTGATTTGTGACGTCACTTCTTGTATAAGTCTTTGAGAAAAGTTTCAATATTTTTAGTGGAGGTTTTCGAGACCAGTCTATATTGCCAACAAGATCTATTACCATTGCGCTCTAAATACCCATTATTATATAATCTAGAAAGATAAGTTGAAATTGTACTTGGTTTAATGGACTCATGAAACTCTTCAAAATAAATCGAAGCAACATCTTTACTAGTAAACCATGTGACGGCCAACTTAGAGTTAATAATATCGAGGATTCTTTCTCGAATGGTTTTGTGAGTTATCGAACTGTCTATACGATCTTTAATTTCAAATAACTCTATAAGCCTCAACAATTTTTCCTTAGACACGGGTCCGCTTAATGCCACTGTGACCTGTTCCCCATTTCCATCACAAAATTCGATTTTGAGTCTACGCATGGGGATCACCGGGTGGCCTTTTTTACTCTTTCTGTTTCCCCAGTATATGAGTGTATTGTGCATAACATAACTACATAAAAAAAGGAAAAAATAATGATAATTATTAGGAAAAAAGAAAAATTTGCTACGATTTGGTTGTTTAGATTTAATGTTTGTTTATTCACAGCGAATTACAATTTAAATCCAGTGATTCACCCTTCTGCAGTGGAAGTGAAGGGGTGAATTGTATGTTTCTGTTGCCTGTAACATCCATTAAAAAATCACAGAGTCCAACGTTATAATAAATTCAAATAGTTGTTACTATTTGATGATGATTCATTGTATAGTGAACAAAATGAACATCACTATCATAATCGAAAAAGTTTAGAAGCTAGATCTTTTAAGGTAAAAACTATAAAATCTGATGATCTCAATTAATCATCAAAAAACGACTTTTTTCTTGAAAACCTGCCTTGATGATAGAAAACTTTAAATATAAGATTTGATGGAGGATTTGTGAGCTTAAAATAGTATATTAATTTATGAATTATTTTAAAGAAATTTGATGGTTGGTTGTAAAGTACATTTTACATAAAATATAATAAAAAAGTTTGCTTTCCGAGGATAAAAAGACTCTATTTTTAATATTTAATGTAAAAATATCATTACATAAAGTAGGGGTTTTCTCAGCGTCTCGCGTTCAATTATTGTAGTTTTTGTTTTGTAAATACAATAGAAAATTCAGAAATATTGATATGAATTTTGGGCTTAGATTGGAATAGGATCAAGTATTAATGATTTCCAGTGGAATGTTGTTTTATATAAATAATTAAAAAATGGGGAGAAAAATTTATATAATATTTATTATAGTCTGATTGACATTTCCAATCTACCATAGACCCCTTACTTTCGTTAGGAGGGTAAATATCATTTAATGTTATATCCATCCACTTTAAAATAAAGAGTGTAATTGTTCAGAGTGTCCTTTTAGATATAAATAAATTACAGTCTAATATATTAGAGAGAAAACTCAATCCCCAAAACTCACATTATGAATTAATAAGTTTTAACTCCAACAGAAAACAAGGGGTCACCTTCTTATAATCCAACAACTCTAATAATTATGATGTTATATGAGTAATGAAGATATAGGAATAATTCAATTAATTTCTCAATATATTCCTAGTGAGTATAGAATAATGTTCCTAAAAGCACTCTTAGAGGTTTATGGCTCAATATATAAAACCTCAAAGATTACAAAGATTTCAAGACCCACTTTATATAGATATTTAGCATCTGACAAAAAAAGCTACCCTAATGATTTTATTATGGCTAAAATTCTCAAAGCATTAATTGAAATTAAAAGGACTTGGACCAAAGACCAACTTAAAAATCTCGCCAAGGACTTTAATGAGTTGATTAACAAACTCTAAGCAAATTCTACAGATACAGAAATATTGTTACCTATAATTTTATATCTTAAAGTAACTTAGGCGAGAATATCCAAGCTGGTCTGTAAAAATGTTCGGAGAATTCAGTGGAATCCCAAAAGAAGCAAAATATTTGATATATGCTGGCATTTTACCAGCCCTGGCTTATGGAATGTTTTCTACAGATATAGCCTATTTTCTTACGCACGTTCAAGGGCTTTCTGATGTTTTCATGGGCACATTAATCATGATAATGGGACTATCAGCTGTGGCTTTCAGTATCCCTCTTGGAATGATTTCAGATAGATATGGAAGGAAAAAAATGTTAATAATAGGAAACGTTATCGCTAGCGCCGTCATAGCTGTTTTTGCGCTCACGGTCAACTCTTCAATATTAATTATTACGGCACTCCTCTCAGGAATATCGGAGGCTTCTTTTGCAACTTCTAGTAGCGCAATAATGGCAGAAAAAGCTGGGGATTTTAAAAGAACTGCTGTTTTTTCACTAAATGGAGTTGTTAATGGTATTGCATTTGGTCTTGGTGGATTCGCCATTCCATTAACATTCGTTTTTAATTATCTTGGATTCAATGACAAGGATTCCCATATATTGTTATACATTATATTGGCGGCTCTTAGCATGTTGTCAACATTAATAATGTTAAAGATAACGGAATCTCGAGCGCTGAGAAAGGAAAAAAACATCAAAAGTTTCTTTCCTCACAAATCAAAGGCGGTTCTTATTAAGTATGTAATAACTGGTTCAATTGTGGCCTTTGGAGCAGGAATGTTCGTTCCACTCATGGTCAGGTGGTTCTATCTTGCGTATAATGTATCGGACGCTATCAGTGGACCGATGCTGGGTACTGCAAACATCCTGATAGGTTTTGCAACACTGTCGGCTCCTTATCTTGCGAAGAGGATTGGATTAGTAAAGTCAATTGTGGTAACACAAGCATTTTCCACGCTTTTTATGTTTACAATCCCAATATCTCCAACTTTTTTGGTAGCAGGCACTCTTTATGTTATAAGAACCTTTTTGATGAACATGGCAGGTCCACTTCAACAATCGATGATTATGGGTCTAGTAGCCGAAGATGAAAGGGGAGTAGCCTCAGGAATTAGTTCGGCGTTATGGCGATTACCTAACTCTCTGAGCACTGGCATTGGGGCGTGGTTATTACAAAGTGGACTACTGGCTGCGCCTTTTTACATAGCGACAATTCTTTACATTTTATCTATAGGTTTATTCTGGAAGTTCTTCCACACTATTAAAATACCAGAAGAAACTCGCCTTTGATTTTGTTATAACTTAGCGAAAAATAATACTTAACTTTATATGCTAGCATGTTTTAAAATGAAAAAATCAGTAATAATTCAATATCAAGGAGGATCTCGACACAAAAGTGAGCCAGATTGTCCAAACAAACAACCAAATTATTGGAAAGCACGTCTATGGCAACCTTTATGGGTGCGAAGCAGAGACGATAAATGACGAGAACAATCTAAAAAACATAGTAATAGAGGCTGCTAAAATTGCGAATATGACTGTGTGGGACGCGAAATCATGGAAATTCGGTGGAGAAAAAGGAGGGGTATCTGCTTTGGCATTGGTTTTGGAAAGCCATATTGCAATACACACATGGAACGAATTTCAATACGTCGCCGTGGATGTTTTTACATGTGGCGAAAAAAGTGAACCGGACCAAGCGTTTGAATATATTGTTTCGAAACTTAAACCAAAATCTGTTATAAAACACTATGCGAACAGATCTTCTTGA
>CAZQQB010000002.1:23424-23632 GCA_964595415.1 uncultured Nitrososphaerota archaeon
TCTCAGTAGGTGTTGTTTTGACTATAATATTGCCTGATTTTATCACATAAAGCCTTGGCGCCATTACACGAAGTATTTCCAACTCATTAAAAGCATCCATTACGACCAAATCCGCTCTTTTACCTATTTCAATCCCATAAGTCTCTTGAATCCCCAGAGCCTTTGCGGCATTAACGGTAATTAAATCGAGGCTATTCATTAACTCACC
>CAZQQB010000002.1:23642-36130 GCA_964595415.1 uncultured Nitrososphaerota archaeon
ACCATACCCAGTAAGCTGTCCAACATGTATTGCCATGAAGAGAGCATGAAGCATATCACCATTACCAAGCGGATACCATGGATCCATTATGCAGTCATGACCCAACGCTACATTTACGCCATATTGAAGAAGTTCCTTTATCCTGGCCATCCCGCGTCTTTTTGGATAAGTGTCGAACCTACCTTGGAGGTGTATGTTGATAAGAGGGTTAGCTATTATTGTCATGTCCGCTTTCTTCAATATACCAAAAAGTTTGAAAGCGTAGGCATTGTTGTAGGAGTGCATTGCAGTTGCATGTCCCGCAGTAACCAAACCTTGATATCTTTCCTTTATAGCCTGAGCAGCTACAACCTCAAGAAACCTAGATTGTTCATCATCTGTCTCATCAATATGCCCATCGATTCTTTTCCCATACTTCTTAGCAAGTTTGAATGCTAACTCTATGGATTTTACACCATCTTCTCTCGTGTATTCAATATGTGGAATTATTCCAACATTATCGGCTCCCAGCTCGATCGCTTTCTCCAGTAACTCATAATTGCCAGGATCTGTCAATATTCCATCCTGTGGGAAAGCTGTAACCTCAAGATCTACTACATCCGCGCACTCTTTTTTCACCTCTAGCAGACCCCTGAGAGTAGAGAGTGTAGGTTCAGTTACATCGGCATGGGTTCTAATCCTCGTTGTGCCATTTGCCGCGATTATTTCTAGCGCCTTCATTGCCCTTCTTTTCATATCGTCTTTGTTCAAGCCCTTCTTATAATCCTCCCAAATGGCTATCCCTTCTAACAAAGTTCCACTTTCATTAAATCGTGGCTTCCCGAGAGTTAATACAGAGTCAAGATGAATGTGCATGTCAGAGAATGTTGGAAGAACAATCCGACCGTTCACGTCAATTTCTTCCTTTCCTTTCTTTTTTAAATTGGGCTTGACTTCTACAATCTTGCCATCGGAAATGCCTATATCTGTTAGTCTATCGCTTTTTCTAAGCCTGGCATTTCTTATAACTAAATCCATTTTACCCACCGATTGCGATCTATATAATCCATATATAAACTGAGTTATAATAAATTAATTATGGAAACTTCTAGCGTTAGTAAAGAACTACATCCCATAAAATCAGAACAGAAAATCATCGGAACAACTGGATATACTTTAATGATACTTTCAATGACAATTACCACTTCTATATTCTTCTTGGGCTGGATCTCTCAAGTGTTGGGTTTATCTCTTGCACAAACAATTGTAGCGGCTTTCATAGGTAACGCTGTGGTTGCCATTGTTATGTATTTGAATGGGTATGTAGGTGTTAAAGAGGGTATCCCATTTCCAATCCAACTTAGAACTTCATTTGGTACAAGAGGCTCAATTTTACCAATGGTTGTACGAATGATTGTAGATGCCGTATTTACTTCAATAAGTTTGAATTATTTTACTGCTGTGGCTCCAAAGGTTGTCGAGTTCAATGAGAGGGTTGTCTCAAAAAGCAAGATAACTAAGCTAAGAGATCTTGCCAATATCAATATTGAAGAAGTTACGGATGTTTGGAAAAATAAGCGTTCATGGGTTGCCGCCAAAGAAATTGCGTCCTACATCTCGACCATAAGCTATGACGATAGGGAGGCCCTGAGAATTTGGGCAAGTAATGCAAGACTCAAACTGGGAAGAAGATCCACTTGGGAGAATTAAAGGAGTTGGGCTGATTACTTTTCAGTACATAAGAATGATGGGCGGCATAGACACTGTTATGCCAGATAGGATCGTCAAACGAGTAATAAATGAGATCTTGGTTAAAGCAAGCTTAGAACCGGTGCACAATAATATACTCTTATTAATAGAACTGAAGAGATTGCAAAAACTTATGGTTACCGACCCATCGAATTGTGCTGGATGACTTGGCTTATTTAACCTGAAGGTAAGATCATGCGAATGGAAAAATACTCTGGCATATTGTCAAAAATTTAAGTTTTTATGATCTTTATTGGTTGGAAGTTTTATTTAATTTAAAAATTTCAAAAATCAAACACCAACTTTCTCATATTTTGGTAGCGGGGGGTGGATTTGAACCACCGATCTCGGGGTTTCCCAGTGCAGGGCTTATGAGCCCCGCGGGATAACCTGGCTACCCCACCCCGCTATAATGAAGAATTCCTCTTATTTCAGGAAGATCGGGGGTCTTATAAATTTTAAGTCTAAAGAAAGTCACCTAACCACTAAAAAATAAAATAATGCAAAGTTACCAATGATCTAGTAGAGGAATCGGAATGATTATACTCCTTTCTGGTGATGGTAAATATAATTTGGAGGAGGAAGACCTCGAACAGATTTTTGAGGAAGGTCGAAAACTCTTTTCTTTACTTAAGGAAGGAAAATACGAAGAATTTTCTTTAACTATGAAAAATCTTCACGAGTTTGTCAAGAAAAAAGGTAAGCCTGTTGATGTCTTCAAAAATGCTGATGTAATTATCCCGCCTGCCAAATCTAGCCCAAAAGACATAAAAGAGATCTTTGGATTGGAATGAAAATCCCAAAATAGTGTTAAAAAGATCACGAATATTAAAAGATCAGGTAGAAATTGCAATCTGTACAGTCACAAAGGATTCAAGGTAAAGCGAATTTTACAAGTGGAAAAAGTCAAAAAGTCATTGTTTTTACAAATTCGCACATTTCTATAGTTTGAAGAAGTTACGAACCTCCTAACAGATAAGGGATTTAAGGTCATAATGGTAAAATCCACAATTCGCCATCACTCTCGCGAAACATTGTCTGTTGAATAAAAAAAGAACGGCTTTCAAGAAAATGTATTTGTGGGCATAAAAGCATTAAATACTTTTGAATTAATACACAATCATGATAACTATGTGGTTCAAGATTTAAAAAAAGTTTTATGCATCAGAACCTTCCGTAAAAACTATCTACTTTCCCGTCCCACATTTTCTTTTCAAGTCCATATCTTTGGAGAGGCTTGGTCAAGTGCCTCATTGAACGTGGTGGCGGCAAGTACAACCCATTTTTTATCTTCCTTTCAAGTTTAACTAACACTGGTTCTTTTGCCTTAATTCCACATTTTTTACACTGATATCCCTTGCCCTTCCCCTCGGACTTCATATTCTTCTGACATTTTGGGCATATAGGGTTGGCATATCTCTCGCTGACCAAGCTCAATATTTGTAACTTCTCTAAGTTGAATGTTAACTTACCGTCTTCCAGCAACCTTACTCCTCCATAAGCCCTCACCCTATCTCCTGGCATTAACTCCCTAACTACAAATCTAAACGCTCCAGATGGCTCATAACCAGCCATGTCTACCTCTCCACTACCATCGGTTACCCTTACTATAACATGCCCGCCCTTCAATACCATTGACTTTTTTGACACTGTTCCCTCTATTATGGCCGCCTGATACGCTCTTAGATCTTTTATCCTGCGAAATTGTGTAAGGTGTGCCTCGGTTCCTTGATTGCTTCTGTAGACAAGCCACCTCTCCGCTCCTTCAAACCTTATTGCATTGATTGCTTTTTTTACGATCTCTGGATCCTCTCCCCTTACCCCAAATAAAATCGGATCAGTTCCATGAGGGGTAATTAGTAATCTTTTTGTCTCATAATCTATGTTATTGAAGGTGAAGGGCGCGGTCTCTTCATCGAACCTTACAACACTTTCAAAATCAACTTTTCTTTCTTTCTCCCAAAGTTCTCTTCTTCGGTAAACAATCAGCTCAAAGGTGTGATCTTCCTCGAGTGTGTTCCCAATAGCCGCTAATGCTCCTATTAGCCCTCTGCCACCCCTTATGGAACGCCACTCTGCTCCAGCTATCTGCGCCAATGATTGGGCCTCCTCTATAGTTATAACTTCAAAGAGCGCCCTTTTTCCGAAATCTTTGACATATTGTGGAACATCCCCTTTGAGGAGCAGTATTCCCGGCTGATTTTTTTGGTCAATCCGATCTCTGTATTTCTCAACGTAACTTAATGCCAAGTCTAGAATCTCTGATGCCCCTCGATTTGAATAGAACCTGAGACAAATCCCGGCATTTCCTCTCGACTTCCATGGCACATTAGGGTTTAGTCTAATTAAATTTGGGTAGTCTGCAAAAGTGGAGTCTCCGAGAAGTGCTTCAACCAAAAGTGCCTATGTATGTGGTGCAGCCGTATTTCAAAGAATCTGTGTCGTCAATACCAAGATGATATAAAGGCATCTGGTCTCCCATAACTATCAATAAGAGTCCGCAACTATTAATGTAATAGTTGACTGAACTTCGTTGATTCTTCTGATCTTCCACGTTATATCTTCCTTCAATTTATCCCCCTTATCCTTTATTTCAACTTTAGCAATTACGTCAAACAAACCGTACAGAGTATGAACTTCGATAACTCCCTCAAGCCTCTTCAACTCACTTACTACTTTCTCCTCTGATCCAAGTGCAGTGTTAATTAACACATAGGCCAGCGTCATAATACTTCTCCCAGAGATCATTAATATATGCGACTTAAGTACATTGCCATTTAGATCAACTTTGTCCTCCCCTAAGAGCCCATGTTTATTCATATATCACATGAGAGAGTGTGATCCAAAGAAGTGCACCGCTCTTAGACTTAAGCGGCTTGGACTTGCAAAAGTCGTTTTTAATATTAAAGATCTTCCGGCGGAATCTTTGCTACTTTACCCTTTTACAAAACGTCTAGTTTCTTCTGAAGATCGGGAAGTCATCAAAACTCATGGACTTTCCGCCGTTGACTGCTCATGGAACAAGATAGCTCCCCTTAAAGAAATTAAAAGGTTTACCGTGAGGCGCCTGCCATTTTTATTGGCCGCAAATCCAACTAATTATTCTATACCCTACAAACTGAGTACCTTGGAAGCCTTGGCAGCTGCACTTTATATAGCAGACTTCAATGAACTTTCACGCTTGTTACTATCTAAGTTTAAATGGGGAAATACCTTCCTAACGCTTAACAGAGAACCACTAACACAATACGCCTCAGCATCAAGTCCAGAAGAAGTTGCGGCTATCGATGTGGAATATAGGCGGCTGTACAAATTATAACCGAAAGCAAAATAATAGCTGATATTGAAATTATTTACATGGAGGGATTAATGTGGAGAAGTTCATATCCGAACACCTTATTGGGCAAGAGGTGGACGTTTATTGTGGCTGTAATGATAAATTTAGAGGAAAAGTTGTGGCATGCGCTGACGGCGTTCTTACGCTGGAGACTGATAAAGATGTTTACACGCATGTCTCAGTGGAGAAGATTGTCGCCCTTTGGAAAAAAGATCAGCCTTGGTTTAAAAAATGAAAATTTTTAATGTGTTGATTAAACCAAAAATAATCAAAAAAAGTAGCTAAAAAATAAAAAACAATAAGATAAAAAACATAACCCAATGCTTCAAATCCCACAGAAACGCGACGTTTCAAGGCATTCCTTATCTCTCTCCCAATGTAATTAAAATCCGTGGTCAAAATGAGAAAGATCTTTTCAATTGCAATTCCGCTAATGCTTGTTCTGGCGGTCATAGGAGCAATACCTGTAAGCGCAGGGATTCAGCCGAATGCGAATGCTACCAACTCTGCCTACGCACAAAAGATCTTGGAGATGGCCGACAATGCAAAGCTTAAAGTTGAAGCCCTCTTGGGTAGCGTCATGTCGAACGCCACGTTAATGTCTAATCAAACGGTAAATAATACTGTAAACAGTATTATTGATAATGATACAGGACTATTAAAAATGGTCACAGAACTGCTACAAGACGCCCATAACAATTTCACACAAGGTAACTACACTGAGGCTACTAACTTATCCTTAAACACGATGCAGATCTTTAGAGAAATTTACGCGGAACTTGTCCAAATCACTGGTGAGGCAGAAGAGAATCTCCAAGGTCAGGGCTTATTAGTTGCCATGAACTGCACATTAGAGCGTTTGCAAAAAATGAATAATTCGCTCTCTAATCTTACTATAAATATCCAAACGGCAAGAAATTATCTAAAAGAAGCGGAGGGACTATTAAACACAACAGAAGCTAGATTTTTGCTCCAACAGGGAAATGTGTCGGCAGTAGCACATAGGATAGCAGAGGCCAATAGATTAATGAATCAGGCAACCCAGGCTTTAAAGATCACAGCTCAAGAGAGGATCCAAGCTAGAGTCGATCAATACCTCCAGAAACTTGAGCGGAACAGAGAACGCATTATGGAGAGGCTAAATGCTACTGACATAAATGCAACTGAGCTATTTGCTGAGTTTGGATTTAAGAACATGGGCGAATTCAACCAAGCTATGAATTCCCTCAAAAATATGGTGCAAAACCACATGGGTTTTGGACAGTTTAATAAGGCCATGGGAGCTCTAAATTCTATGGCAAATCTTACGCAAAGTTTTAGCCTTAAACTTCAAAAGAGGCTGATTTTGTTCCCTACCCCACTTCTCCCCCCTCAGCCACAAGGAGAACCAGGGTTGCAAGTTACTGCAAAAAAAATATCTGTTGGCTCGACATTAACACTTGAAGTTACCATTAATAACACGGGCAATGCGACCATAGTCTTTCCGAACTCTGCCTACGGAGTTACTGTCGATAAAAAAGTCTCCGACGAGGACTGGTACCTATACTATACACCAATCTCTGCACAAGTGCTTGTGAGTTTAAAACCTGGCGAGATAGGTAAAATGAACATCTTGCTTTCTGGAGATCAATATCAGGGATTACAAGGCTTAGGCAAAATGAAAGGGAACAAAATTCAGGCAGTCTCTATACCTTCAGGAACATACAGAGTCACCGTCCACGGCTGGGTTGAGGGAACCTATGCTCCTATAACCGCCAGTGCAGAATTTACTGTGCCATAATAACCAATTTTTCTATTTTATTTAATTTATTTTTAAAATTACAATTTTTATTTTAAAGTTTAAAATTAAGTAAGCTCTACCAAGTTTTGTAATCCAACCCTCTTTATGCGGACGATTCTTTGTCTTTCCAGCCTTTTGAGGAGGCGCCACATGCTTGTTCTAGGTATTTCTGGGAACGCCTCTCTGAGCTCCGCCTCTAATGCCCTGTTTCCATTTTTCTTAATAAACTCAAGGACCCTCCTCTCATCTTCTTTTAGACCTTCGATTGCTTTTGTTCTTCGCATCCTAAACACTAATAAAAAAAAGGCTACCGCTACAACAAGTCCCGCCAGAGAATACCATATGAACGGTTGTTCTGAAGTGGCTGGTGGTTGTGCTTGGGGGCCGACCTCGTAGCTCACTTCGCAATATCCTGCGTAAAAAACGATCTTGATCCTTTGACCTTCTGTGGCTATTGACTTGGGATGCGTGTTCAGGTATATTACTGTAGAATTTTCCGGGAGGTATACAGAAAGCTCAAACGGCGCATTTACCGCAAAAGTCCAGAGGCTGCCCAACTTTGATGTTAAGGCGCTTGTATCATACTCGAGCCTTACGGAGGTAGCACCCAACGAATAAATCTCTATGCCAACCTCCTTAATGTTACCATCAAAGGAAACCGTTATCTCGTAATCTAAAGGTTCCCCAGATTCGTCATAAACTAAGACATTACTGACATCAGTAGTTAAAAGGGGAAGTTTAATGGATGCTGAGGTTTCTTCGACTTCGACCACCATCTTCATGTGGACAAAACCGTCCCTGTATATTATAACACTTGCTTCTTGGATGTTCTGGGCTGCGGATGATGGCGTAAACAATAGAAACGCAATGGCGACAAAGATCACAAAAGAAGGGCGCATCAATTTTCACCCACATAACAAATGTCAATTTATTCTTCACGACTTTTTTAGCTTTTCCTAATGTTGTACTCAAGAATAGAGTGATGAGATAATTTCATATTTTTGGGCGTGTTGGCCGTAACCCACCTTCTGTTTTAGGCAGCATCTGACTATGCGGGCTACCCGAACTTCCCGTAGGCATCATCAGCCTCTATTTGCCCTTTCTCCCCGCGGTTTGGCCGTTTCAACGTAACCGGGGGGCATACTCGGCGGGAACCCCGCCTCATGGACATTCGCCTCCGGACGTCCCGTTTCTGCTCCAAGAGCAGGGGTCTCCCCCTACGCCTCGCGGCGTCGCGGTCCTACGAGGAGGGTGGAGTTTCCTCAGGTCTAAAGGACCCGTCGGCTGCCCACCAACTCGCCCAATCGGATTTGGTCCCCACGAGAATAAATACTTTATGTAAAACTATGCTTCTAGTTCAACCATAGATTTTTGAGTATTTGGATTCAAGATACTCAATGAAGTGCTTTGATGTGACACTCTCTCCAGTAATCCTCTCAAGAAGATCCAATGGGTCATACAGATTTCCGTAGGCATGTACGTTCTTTACGAGCCACCCCCTAACCTCTTGGAAGCTCCCCTTCGAAATATACTCGCGCCAATTAGGCATCTCCTTCTCCATTCTGTGTAAGATTTGCCCTCCATAGAGGTTCCCTAGAGCGTAAGACGGAAAATATCCGAAGTAACCATGCGACCAGTGCACATCCTGCAACACTCCCTCAGAATCATTCTCTATTTCAACTCCCAGATAATCTTCGTACTTTTGGTTCCACATAACCGAAAGTTCTCCAACCGTTAACTTACCTGCAAACAAGTCCCGCTCCAGCTCGAACCTTATTATTATATGAAGAGCGTAGGTAGCTTCGTCAGCTTCTATTCGTATCTTAGAGGGTTTGACCACATTAAAAGCAGACACAATTTCATCAACATTCAAGTCTACAAGAGCACTACCCGTAATCCTCTTCAGCTCTGGCAAATAGTACTCCCAGAATTCATATGATCTCCCAATCACGTTCTCCATAAAACAGGATTGAGACTCGTGGAACCCATGGGAGCATGCCGCCCCGATTGGATGATACATCCACTCCTTTTTTCAGATTCAGATCATACAAGGCATGCCCCCCTCGTGGAGAACTGAGTATAAGGAATAAGCAAAATTTTCCTCATAATAATGCGTTGTGACTCTCACGTCATCATAATACCCTATTGTAAAAGGATACTCAGTCTCATCTATCCTTCCCCTCGCCTTATTTGATTTAATGTCGTAGCCGATTAACTGAGCTAAAGACCTAGAGATCTCCTCTTGCGCCTTTACAGGCACTCTTCTCTTCAGTATAGAAGTATCAATCTTCTATGAGAGTGCCGCATATTTCATTATTATCGGCAAGATCCCACCCTTTAACCCATCGAACACCTTAGTAATAGTTTCCTGTGTCACTTTTGGCTCAAAAAAATCGATCAGAGCATCGTAAGGTGTTTTTAACTCCCTTAGACTCCATCAGAATTTCTGCGCTTTGCATTTTGAGCTCAAACACCCTCTCAAGATCTGGCTTAAAGATCGAAAAGTCCTTAGCCACTTTCGCTTTTTTCCATGAATCATATGCAATCACTTGTTGCCTCGCTATCTCACTTACGAGCTTTTCTGAGAGCTTCGTTTGTTCGTCGTAAAACTTCCTGAAGAGGCAGACATTCCTTCTCTCTACTTCTGGAAGATCTTGATGTTGTGGATGTTTTTCTATTCGTCCCAGAAGGACCCCTGTCTCTGGATCGGTCGCCATCTTATGTTCAATTTTACTGAGCAGGGCAAGCTGCTGACTTCGTAGACTGAACGCGCCTGGGGGCATTTTAGTCTCCATGTCCCACCTGATGATTGCATCCACCGAGTCTAAAATCATAATCTCTTTGTACTTTTCAATCAACTTGTTGTAGTCCTCAACCAACCTAGGATCTAGCATTCAAACCACCATAATAAATAAGGTTAGAATCTTCGAGTATTAAAACATCTTCTATGAGGAAAAACACAAATGTATCAATATTATATTACTACTTAAAATCATTAATATTTTTAAAAATTAAATTCAACAAATTTTTCTGATCTTTAGATCCAATGTAAAGTGTAGACCACAAAACACTTTTAACCATTAATTCACCATCCACAGGTTCCAGCTCTATCGGTTTCACCCAGGTTTAGAAGACCGGGTCAGCACCTCAGGCGATTGGGAACGGCGGGCTGAACACCTCGGCCGAAGCCTTGGTGCGTACACCCCCGTTCCATCAACCCCGTGTTCTACGGGAGCCTTCGTCCGCTTAAGCGGAATGGCCGCTTAGTCTCGGGGAGGGTTTCCCGCTTAGATGCTTTCAGCGGTTATCCCTTGCGGCGTGGCTGCCCGGCGTCTGCCCGACCGGACAACCGGTACACTAGAGGCCGCGGCGCACCGTTCCTCTCGTACTAGGCGCACCTTCCCCTCAAGCGACCAACGCTTCCAACAGGGAGAGTCCGACCTGTCTCACGACGGTCTAAACCCAACTCACGTTCCCCTTTAATGGGCGGGCAGCCCCACCCTTGGGAGCTGCTGCACTCCCAGGATGGGAAGAGCCGACATCTGGGTAGCAAACCGCGGGGTCGATGGGAGCTCTCGCCCGCGACGGCTCTGTTATCCCCGGGGTAACTTTTCTGTCATGCCCGGCCCCCACTGAGGGGGGCACGAGCGGTCGCTAGGCCAGGCTTTCGCCCTTGGATCCCTCGCTTTTCAGGATCCAATGAGGCCAGCTTTTGGCCTTGCCCTCTACGGCGGAGTTCTGACCCGCCTGAGCTGACCTTTGGGCCCCCTCGATATCTTTTCGAGGGGGGGCCGCCCCAGCCGAACTGATATCGAGGCGTTGTCCCAGAGCCTCAGCCCTGGTAAGAGACACAGCCATAAGGGGGTGGTGTTACATTGGCGTCTCCCCCAAACCCCTGAGGGCTTGGGATCGGCGACTCCCACCTACGCTCTGCGATCATAGCCATATCCCAGCAACAGGCTGCAGTAAAGCTCCACGGGGTCTTCTCCCCACGTTGGAAGTCCTTGGCCTTTTCACCAAGAGGTAGGTTCACCGGGCCCCAGGTCGGGACAGCGAGGAGGTCGTTGATCCATTCATGCACGCCGGAACTTACCCGGCAAGGCATTTGGCTACCTTAAGAGAGTCAGAGTTACTCCCGGCCTTCAGCGGCGCTTCGCCCGGTTGTACCCGGTTTTCACGGACCGCTAGTGGCCAGGATTCAACCCCTGTTCACACCCTTACGGGCTTGCAGGGATCTATGTTTTTATTAAACAGTCGCCTCCCCCTTGTCACTGCGACCTAGACCCCCAAGTTTTCACTCAAAGGTCCAGGCACCCCTTATACCGAAGGTACGGGGCTAATTTGCCGAGTTCCCTGACCTGGGGTGTTCCCGACACGCCTGAGACTGCTCATCTAGGGCACCTGTGTCGGTTCTCGGTACGGTCTTGGAGACAATTCACCAGCCTCCTTTTCATGGGCTCCAGAGATCAGCCAAACCAACCATACGGTCGGCCATTCCCGCCTTCGCCCAGTTCTCACCATTACGGTACTCCCCGGACTTCGGCAAGTTAGACAGAGCGGCGGCTCCGCTTGGCCTACCCCGAAGCGAAGAGGCTGGGTCATAACGGTCCCCAAGGCACTGGAATATTAACCAGTTTCCCAATTCGGCAGCTACAAGTTATGTGCTGCCTTAGGACCGGCTGACCCTCGGTCGACGACGCGTTGCCGAGGAAACCTGGCCCTTGCGGCGGAGAGGATTCTCACCTCTCTACGCTGTTACTTCCCCCAGGATTCGCACTTCTGGCTGGTCCACCGGATCTCTCGACCCGGCTTCTGCCCAACCAGAACGCCTCCCTACCAACGCACCGGTTAGGGTGCGCTCTTAGGTATCTGCAGCTGGCTTAGCCCCGAAAATCTTCAGGGCCCCAGATCTCGGCTGGTGAGCTGTTACGCACTCTTTAAAGGGTAACTGCTTCTAAGCCTACCTCCCAGCTGTCTTAGATCTGGGACGCCTTTTTCGTTAACACTTAGCCAGCATTTTGGGGCATTAACCTAAGTCTGGGGTGTTCCCCTCTCGACCCATGAGCTTTTCCCATGGAATCCGTATCCGCCCATCTACGGAGCTGGCAGGTTCGGAGTTCAAAAGGAGAGCTGAACCTTTCGGTTCATGACTCCCCGATTGGTGCTCTACCCCACCAGCAACCTCCGGGCAGGCTGGGCTGGGACCCACTTCGGGAGGAACCAGCTACCACCGAGCTTGATTGGTCTTTTGCCCCTAGGCCCAAGTCAGAGGAACGAATTGCACGTCAGAACCCCTGCGGACCTCCACCAGGCTTTCGCCCGGCTTCATCCTGCCCAGGCCTAGATCGCTCGGTATCGGGTTATCACCGAGGTGACTATTCGGGCTCTCGTCGAACCCTGCCCCTCTCCACTTGCGTGGATGCGGGCTATCGGTTTCCCTATGCCTACGAGGTTGATCCTCTTAAGCTCGCCACCTCAGTGAACTCCCTGGGCCGTGCTCCGAAACGGAAGACGTGACACCGGTCACTCCGCCTCGTACTACCCCTCTCGAGGGCTCCTTCGGCGGAGATCCCTCCTTTCATGCCACATCACTAGTAGCCAATTGGTTTCAGGCTCTTTTCACCCCCCTCTCGGGGGTCTTTT
>CAZQQB010000002.1:36175-37453 GCA_964595415.1 uncultured Nitrososphaerota archaeon
CGTATTTAGCCTTGGAAGTCAGTGACTCCCACATTCCCATGTCACAACCAAGACATGGTACTCTGGAACACCTCCCAGCCAACCCAAGTTGCACCTACAGGGCTATCACCCTCTACGGCGGGCCTTTCCAGGCCACTTCGGCTTCCTTGGGTAAGGCCTAAGGGAGGGTCCAAACCCCACATGCCCCCTAACTTTCGCAGGGGGTTCGGTTTGGGCTTTTCCCCTTTGGGTCGCCCCTACTCAGGGAATCCCGATTGGTTTCTTTTCCTCCCCTTACTTGGATGTTTCCGTTCAGGGGGTTCCCGTTCCTTACGGAACGCCAGAGGCTGTTAACCCCTGGCGGGAAGTCCCATTAGGGGATCTCCGGATCGAAGGCTGCATGCGCCTACCCGGAGCATATCGCTGCTTGCCGCGCCCTTCTTCGGCGCCAGAGCCTAGCCATCCACCAATTGGCGTCGGCGTGTCAGACCCGGTTTCCTTCTAAACCTAGTCTGGTGCCGGAAACACTGGAACCTGTGCATGGCGGTAATTGCAAGGCTTGTGCCCTGCTACGCCCTTCACTGAGGAGTTTCCTCCACAGTTGCATCATCTTGAACTCGATATCACTCTCATGTATGGTTGGGGTTAGCGGGTCTTTCTTAGGAGGTGATCCGGCCGCAGGTTCCCCTACGGCCACCTTGTTACGACTTCTCCCCCCTTGCCAAACATGGGTTCGATGCGGACAATTTATCCACACCTCACCCAAGCTTGACTCGGGTGGAGCGACGGGCGGTGTGTGCAAGGAGCAGGGACGTATTCACCGCGTGATGGTGACACGCGGTTACTAGGGATTCCATGTTCATGAGGGCGGGTTACAGCCCTCAATCCCAACTACGGCGAGGTTTAAGGGATTACCTTCCCCTCTCGGGGTTGGAACCCGCTGTCCTCGCCATTGCAGCCCGCGTGTGGCCCGGGAGATTCGGGGCATGCTGACCTGCCGTAGCCCCCTCCTTCCTCCAGTTTAACACTGGCGGTCCCCCATGTGTGCAGCCCTCTCCGTAGAGAGGACCTGGCAACATAGGGTGGGGGTCTCGTTCGTTGCCGGACTTAACCGGACACCTCACGGCACGAACTGGCGACGGCCATGCACCTCCTCTCAGCCTGTCTGGCAAAGTCGTCAGCTTGGCCTTCATCCTGCTGTCGCTCCCGGTAAGATTCCCGGCGTTGACTCCAATTAAACCGCAGGCTTCACCCCTTGTGGTGCTCCCCCGCCAATTCCTTTAAGTTTCAGCCTTGCGG
>CAZQQB010000002.1:37471-50126 GCA_964595415.1 uncultured Nitrososphaerota archaeon
TATCTAATCCCCTTTGCTCCCCTAGCTTTCGTCCCTCACCGTCGGGCGCGTTCCAGTTGAGCGCCTTCGCCACTGGTGGTCCTTCGCGGATTATAGGATTTCGCCCCTACCCGCGAAGTACCCTCAACCTCTCCCGCCCCCTAGCCTAACAGTATCTCCAGCGATCTCAAGGTTGAGCCTTGAGATTTAACCAGAGACTTATTAGGCCGGCTACGGACGCTTTAGGCCCAATAATCGTCCCGACCACTCGCGGAGCTGGTATTACCGCGGCGGCTGACACCAGACTTGCCCCCCGCTTATTCCCCTAGCTTACTACACTAGGGAAAAGCCACCCTCAGCGGATGGCACTCGGGGTGGCCCCGTCGCGCTTTCGCGCATTGCGGAGGTTTCGCGCCTGCTGCGCCCCGTAGGGCCTGGGTCCTTGTCTCAGTACCCATCTCCGGGCTACCCCTCTCAGGGCCCGTACCCGTTATAGGCTTGGTGGGCCGTTACCCCACCAACTACCTGATAGGATGCGGTCCCATCCTCAGGCGACACGCACAGCATGATATGCGTGCCTTTTGAATGAGGAACCATTCCAGGATCCCTCATCTATCTGGGATTAGCCTCAGTTTCCCGAGGGTATCCCCGTCCTGAGGGTAGGTTAACCACATGTTACTGAGCCGTGTGCCGCGCCTCTTCATGGCTAAAGGCGCAGACTCGCATGGCTTAGCCTCACCCCGATAGCGGTCGGGTCCGGCAGGATCAACCGGGATTTACGCCCGCAAGGCCCGTTATACCCCAACCATATATCATGGTTGAATATCGAGTCCAACGTAAGACTTGAATCAGTCCCGACATCGTTAGCGTCGGCGTTATTCAAGTCCCCATTTAATATTACCGCGACCGGAGAGCGATCGTTCACACCTCGGGCTAGGGCCCGTAAGGTCACGACCAGCGCCGCCGATAGGTCGCGGCTTTAGTTATCCAGTTCGTGCACCGTCTAACTTGTCTTTCTTAAATATATTTGTTACGCCTTGAGGTCCCGCCCACTTATACTGGATACTCGTCTAGACATTCTACACGTCAAAATAAAATACCTAAAGATTACTTCTAATTGAATTGCCAGATCTAATGCAATTTTACCATCAGACCCTCAGGATCCGACTCCAAAATGAATGGGTAATGAAATATGCCTCATCACTCAATAGAGTATGACGGGGCCTATTCATGTTTCAGGATTTACGCGTACAGAAAGGCGATACCGTCCGGACTCACTACATCGGGAAGTTTCAAGGAGGAAAAATATTTGATACTTCGATGCGGAAGGTAGCCGAGAGCGCAGGTCTTTTCAATCCTTCAAGAGATTACAAACCCCTCACCGTAAAGGTAGGAGCAGGGCAAGTCATACCTGGCTTCGAGGAGGCTTTAATTGGGATGAAACTCAACGAAGAGAAAACTGTGACGATCCCTCCAGAAAAAGACTATGGGAGGTCAGGCAAGCATCCGCTAGCCGGAAAGACCTTGATATTTACCATAAAAATGATTGAGATAAAGCGCTAAATCGACATACTAGAAAGAAGATGGTGGGCCCGGAGGGATTCGAACCCTCGACCACTCGATTATCAGTCGAGTGCTCATACCAAGCTGAGCTACGAGCCCTCATTTTCAGAAGATTCTGCTTAGTGATTTATTCTTTTTGCCCTAAAAGCTTAAATCGCCCGCACCTTTCCTACAATAACCAAGGGCCGGTAGATCAGTGGCAGATCGCCCGCCTCGCACGCGGGAGGTCGCGGGTTCAAGTCCCGCCCGGTCCACTTCAAAATAGATTCGACCCATACATAAAATCCTCATGTTGCATATACTGAGCGATCTCAAATATGCTGAGTTCAACACTAATCGAATCCTTATTTTTATATGCACATGTACAGTCCACAGCAATTAAAGTCCTGAATAATTTAAAAATAAGATGAATTTTTATACCCTAGAGTAACGGTCTCAATACTCCAATTTCTATTATAGCCATTATTGTAATTAACGCTAAGAATATTATAGCTGAAAAGAACGCTATAGCAAATGCCCTTAACCATCCGCAGTCAAAGAAGTGCCTGATAAGTGCCAAGAGAACCACAAACATGATCAGCGCTACCAATAAACCACCGACAAAAAATTAACAATGCTGCTTAGAATCGCACTTAAAACAACAATAGAGATGGCATCCGTGAATTTTGCCTTCTCTTTCCCCACGAGCAACCTTCCAGAGATCCACAATAATGGTGCGATAACTATTATGTTGACTATAATGTTTAGCAATATTGCAGTAAAACTCATTGTAGTGCAACCTCACTTGGATTAGAAAATAATTTCATGATTTATACATTTTGTTATGATTTTTGATTTGAAGAAAACGAGGCGTCTAGTTTTTTCTGAAAAACTATTTTAGAGTACTTGTATGTAAAATATGCATGTAAGAATGTTTCATAAAGTTTTACTTTAATACCCACCATCTGTTGTTTGAGGTAAATAAGATGGAAAAAAATGCTGAAATTAAATTTGCAAGGGAGCTAAAAAGCTTCTACTCCTTAACCTTCCTAAGCTTGGTTTTCGGCGCCACAGCAACTGCACTTTCAGTGGTCCTCGGCATCACCAACATCTTAACATTTATTAACCAATGGTCACCTCTATCCCTGATCCCTGCTTGTATAGGATTTTTGGCGTTTCCTTTTGCCATCAAATGGCTCTTGTCTGGCGTGGAAATCATGGATGGTATAGATGACATAAAGGAAGAATACTCCAAGGTAAAAAATGCCGAAAATGGGGAGGTCCTCACAGCATTAATAGTCCGAATGATGGCTCAGTACCGTGCCAAGAAACCCACAATATCTAAGCTCATTTTATTATGCAAGGTGGCTGCGATATGCTTCATTACCAACGGATTCTTTGTGTTCATTCAACTAACCATTAACATGCCGGCGGATGGTTTAGGACTGACAACCTCCCTTGTGGCAGTCCTAATAAACTTGGGGGTTGGAGCAGTGGGGCTCTATATCCCCCATTCTTTTCAGAAATACTTCTTTTGTTGGGAAGTTCGGGTTCAAGGTAGCACTCTCGCCGATAAAAAACTCTCTTCTCTAATGGAGGGCAAATGACATGCGCGGCAAAAGAACCCAGTACGAGATCTTCTGGGAGATTTTGACATACTGTAAAACTCCAAGACTCTTTACCTCTATAATCCAGCGCTGTGACCTCAATTCAAAAGTAGGGCAAGAGTACCTGAACTTTCTAGAGTCAAAAGGCTACATCTCTCGGATTAACGAAGGCGACAGAACCTTATTTTCGACCACACGTGCTGCCCACGATTTCCTAGATCTTTTCATAAAGCTATACTTGGAGTTGTTTAATAATAGTCCAGAATTCAAAATTTGATCCACCACAACTTTTCCTTGGAACCATTGCATTTACCGCAAAAAATTTGGAAATTTAAAAATAGACAAAATGGTGCCTCAAAATTGGAATTCTACTCGAGTTGTATAATTTTCTTCTCATAGGCCGAATCATTTTTCTGAGTGGGATCTTTTGGATTTTTATCGGTCCTTTGGTAGGATCTAATGGCATCCAATACTTTTTCCAAAGGAATCAAGGCCACATCGTTCCAGTCGTGTTCTTGGCGCTCCATTACCTCCAAAGCGTTTCCCTTATCCATCTCGCACTCAATATTGTCATTCGCCCAACACTTAACCACTAACCATTTCCCCTTCTTAGCCTCTTTCATAAAAATCTCCTATGCTAATTCCTTTCGAGCTCTGCTTTTACTTCTGGCTTATATATTAAACATCTCATGAAACAGAATTAACTTAATGGAATCAAATTTTCACAAGCTTATTTTTCGGAAATTTTATGTGGTTTAAAAGTCCTCTCAATTTACATTTTAAGAATCGAAATCTTTCTAAACCATTCCTTTGTCCTTGTACCACTTCACGGTCTCTTCTAGCCCTTTTTTTAGATCGTATCTTGGTCTATACCCTAACTCTTTCTTGGCCTTCTCTATGCTGTAAGCACGATCGGTGGTTACAGAGTCCACAGTGCTCACGCGCCACATGAAGTTCTTGTCACCATATAATCTCTTAACAAACCCGACTGGTGCCACTATCAACTTTGCGAGAGATGGCGGGATGTGCATGGTTGGTGGATTGCGTCCGCATATTTCCGAAAGAATATGATACACCTCATTGTAGGTATATGCTCGGTCTTCACCAATGATATACGTCTGGTTTTTAGACACCTCATAATTCTCCAGCGCGAGGCAGAACCCCTGTGCCGCATCTTTGACATGGAGAAACTGGATAAGGTTCTTCCCGCTCCCCACTATGAAGCGCGTTGCCAAGGAGTTTTTTGCAAATGATGTAATGAACCAGTAAGAGACATCATCAACATTCTTTGGACCGTAAATTCCTGTAGGTCTGATTATCGTGTACTCGAGCCCGTATGTACTAAACGACTTTACTACATCCTCAGCCATAAGTTTCGACCTTCCGTACTCATACTGTGGGTTCGGCGGTGTATTTTCATCTCCGGGCGGACTCTTCACAGGTCCTATCGCCTCCGTAGAACTACAATATATTACCCTTTTGACCCCATTTCTTGCGGCAGCTTCGCAGAGCAACCTAGTACCCTCAACATTAACCCTCCTGTAGATCTCGCTCTTCCCCGAGAATGTGTAGTACGCAGCGAGGTGCACCACCACATCGACATCCTTGCTTGCTTCGGCTAGGCCTCTACCGTCGGATAGATCTCCTAACCTGACCGCTACCCCCATCTCTTTGAGCGTCTCAATCTTGCTCGTCCTTCTTACCATCGCGACTACAGGTACACCCTTATGTACCAGCTCCTCCACAAGGCATCCACCAAGAAATCCAGAGGCACCCGTGACCAAAACCTTGGCATTCCCACGGTTCTTCTCGCTCAAAAATCAACCCCCTAGGGGCCTATTGCGACATCCCTTTTGTAAACAATATACGTGAACGATGCCGCAATATTCAGACCGTCGTAGGGCTCCAGCGGGCTCCTCAAGTACATGTCCTCAATGGGGACTATCCGGTATACGCCGGAATTCACCAGTCCCTCCAGAATGTCGCGCTTGATTTTATCCGATACTGCCAATCCGACCGTCTGAACCTTGTCAACACCCCTAAAAGCCCTGAGAGAGGGTAAATCCCTTACACCCTCCACAGCCTTATCCCAGTTCCCCACGACCACAACCTCTATGAACCTCCGCCGATTGTAGAGGTTGAATTCAGGAACCATCGATACAACATCATCCATTACACTCTTTTCCTTTGACAGCACGACGGTCCACATGTTGCTTGGGTCATTGGAACCATAAACAAAAGATCCTTTGATCTGGAATACTCTGCGTGCGCTCTGGAGAACGTATGCCTGACCCTCGCTCAGTCCCATTCTGAAGATGCTTCCGTAATGGTTACAGGATTTTGCAAGATTATTTGCAAATTCCTTCGCCCTCTCTAGCGACCCGATGAATACTGCCGATGTGGGAGAGCTGCATAGTTGCTGGTCGTACAACACGATGTTCTTGGCAAGACTGTCTGCTATAGATTCATTTGTTGATGCCTCGTCAATTATTACATAACCAGTTAACGGTCCATTTACGATCAACCGCGGGTGGTGCGGATTATCGGATACCAACCTGCTGACTTCTGTCCTGGCAGGCTCTCCACCCCAGAAGTTCACGACCCCCACTTTGGCTCTTGTGAGGATAAACTTGAGCACAGGGCTATCATGGGCAAAATAGCTTATGACCAGCGCATCCGAAAAAACCCCACTCACCTCCTTCAAAATCTTGTACACTTCGACGACGCCGTTATAGTTGGCAATCGACGGCCTCAGCAAAGTCAAGTCTCCCGTGAGCAAAGACAATGTTGTTGGGATGAGCGGCGGAATTAAGGAGTTGCCAGAACTTATAATGAAAACTGGCCCTGCTGGAACGAACCTGCAGTACTCGCCCGGAACCAACTCAATGAACTCGCATAGCCCTTTTACATTCCCGAAGGATGCCTCTAGGCTCCTCCTGAGGTTTTCGCCGCTGAATACCGACCTTATAAGCCCCAGCTCTTGTTCTATGAGCCGCTCGCTATAACCTGTTGATTTCGCAAGGGCGTCTCTCAATGGACTATATTCGTTTTTCTTAAGGCGTTCTTCCCAGATGCTGCCAATCCTCTCAAAAACTTCGATCCTCTCATCAATTGAAATTTTAGAGCACCTTTTATGAATGTCCGCTGCTCTGGAGAGGAACTGCTGAATGCCCTCCTCACTGATTTCTTGTATTTCTATGCCCCTGGAAGCCCTTACCGTGGTATCGAGCGCCCCAGTGAATAAGGGGGTTAACTTCATAGCCCGCCCAGCCTACTTCCTGCGCATTAACTCCTCTAAAGTCCCGCCGCATGCTCTCTGAAGATCCCACCCCTCTTCCACGGTGAGCCTCCTCACGTAGTGGTATTGCCTCCCATAATACCCATCCCACGAACTCACTCGCATTATATCTCCTGGGTAGAAACATTCCAACCACGAAGTGACGAAAGGGTTAAAGATCCCCAAAACCCCTTCATTGACCCCATCTCCAAGAGGCTCGAAGGTCTTTGGGTTGAGCAAGAATACCTCGGTCAGCGGGGTTGGAATCATTGCGTGAGCACCGAACTTCGCAATAAGGGCCGTTAAGGTCTCTGTCATACCCAAAACGTCCATAAATGGTAAAGGCACATCCTCACCATCGCGACTCTTTGCGGTGAAATATCTCCTCGCCTTCTCGACAATTACATCATAACTCGGTAGATCATAGCCCTTGGATCCTCCTCCAGTGACTATTACCCCTCCCTTACCAAGATTGACTGGAGGCGCTCCAGTAGCTAACTTGTAGATAATTTTATTTATCAAATTCATGGTCTCGAAGCGCTGTGCCATCAAGTATACACCAGCTGGCGCTGTAAAGAACAATTTGGGCTCCTCTTTACTCTTCAAAAACTTAACGAGGCTATCCTTATTGGGTTCAAGTTTCTGCCAAGCACTACCCCCCTGCGAACTCTGCACCAACTTCATCCCGTAAAGTAACGGGATCTGTTTGTTCTCAAGCGCCAAGTGAACAAATGCCACAAAGTTCAGTCTGTACCTCAGCTCTGGGGCCGCCATGAAGAGAGCGACTCCCTTCCCCGGCTCCAGATACCCTCCATATATATGTTCGAACAATATTGTATTTGCCTTTATCATTATTGCGAGGTCGAGTGGACTCCTATAGATCTTCACAGGCTCTTTACCTGTGGTTCCACTCGATAAAAAATGCTCCCCTCCCACATCGACGTCCTTTATAAGGAATTGTTTGTGCCCCTCACCTCTCAAAATGTCCGACGGAATAGCCAACTTTGCGACATCCTCAAGTTCCGCGTTGCGCGGGGATATACCAAACCTCTCGAGGTGCAGAGGATAAAAGTCACTGTGGCGTGAGAAGAAATCGAGACATTCCCTCAAAAGAGATTTTCGTAAGGACTTAAGGTAATCAGGCGATTTCTCATAAAGACTTTTGTCTTGTATCAGGTTCCAAATCTTTTCGACGTATGGATCTTTAAGGAGGGCGCTCTTTGAAGCGACATCGAAAATTTCTGAAGCGTTCATTGTCTTCACCAAATATTGTAATACTCTTCTATAGCAACTAATTTAAAAATATGGTAGATCGTAAAACAAGAAAACTACTTAAAAAATCACAATTGATAAAGCGACTCAGCAAAGTTAGCTACCAAATGCCTCTTGCCTTTTTTGACAACTTTGTGTCCCTCGGCCTCAATTAAGAGCTTTTGCTTCTCGGCGCCGCCTGGGTGTTTTTCGTTTATTTCACCATCACTCTTCAAGGTGCGCCAATATGGTATCTCTTTCATTCCTGCCCTTGCCTCTTCTTCGGCGGCATTTGCAGCTACACATGCAAAAATCCCCGTTGTAAGCTGGCAACCTATAGTTGCACCATATTTTTTGACCAAAGCTGACCTTATCTCGTTTATGGTCACAACCTTGTCCTCAGGAACCTTTGCCATCATCTCGTACACCTCCAGCGGTGAAGGAATTACGACAGTCCCTTCTCCCCATCTCTTGCTCATTTTTTTTCGATGATCGGCTCCACCCTCGGGAGTCCCTTATTGTCCTGCAACTTCTCACGCCAACTTTTCTTTACAACCATAGTTTATCTCTTAACAATCTGAACTCCAGTAATTATATCCGTTCCCCCTACCAACAAACCACTTCCAAATGTGGAAAATCCAAGTTCTAAATCTTAAATATCTGTGCTACACCCTTTAAAGTCGTGGTTTTATGTCTTTGACTCTGGGAACCTTGGAGCAAGAAAAAAAGTGCAGGCGGGAGCTGGGGGCATCGAGGCTCATTGTTGTTAAGATAGGTGCCTCCTCTCTCTCAAACGAGTCTGGCTCCCTCGACCTTAAAAAAATAGAGTTTCTATGCAATGAGCTTGTCGCGGTAAGGAAAAAAGAGGTTGACATTGTTTTGGTCTCCTCCGGCGCAATAAGGGCGGGAAGGGCAATAATGCAGGATGAGAGTAAGAACAGTGAAATGCCGAGCCTACAAGCTTTAGCCGCCATTGGGCAGGTTCTGCTTATGGAGGCATACAGGGACACCATGGCGAAGAAGGGTTACAAGGTTGCCCAAATACTTCTCACATGGGACGACTTCAAGAACAAGCGTAGGTTAAGGAACCTATTAAACACTCTCAATACCCTGCTCTCATTAGGTGTTGTGCCCATAATTAACGAGAATGATACTATCGCCGTGGACGAGATAAAATTTGGGGACAACGATACCCTCTCTGCATTAGTTGCGAAGTACATGCAGGCCGACCTACTCGTAATTCTTTCAGACGTAGATGGTCTCTACTCAGGAGATCCGAACAATCCGGACTCAAAGCTCATTCCATGTGTCGCTAGAGTTACGCCTGAGATCGAGCGACTAGTCCAGAATTCTCACGGCGGATTTGGCGGTATGGCTACCAAGCTCAAAGCCGCAAAGATCGTAATGGCATCTGGTATACCAATGGTCATAGCCAAGAGCTCCACAAACAGAGTTCTAGAACTAATTCTCATGGGCGAGAATATAGGGACTATATTCCTTCCGGAGGTGGGTGAATGAGCAGTGATGAACTTTATTCACAGGTTATTGCTGCCAAAAATGCCAGTCTGGAACTCGCAAACATCCCCCAAGAAGTCAAAGACCGAGCTTTAAGGTCTGCAGCCAAGGCCATACGTGAAAGCAAGGACGTAATACTTGCCGCCAATAAGGTCGACTTAAACACTGCGGAGTTTCTCCTGAAGGATGGCAAGATAATCAAACCACTGCTCGACCGCCTTAAGCTTGACGATAACAAGATCAACGATATCTCAACAATGGTGGATAAAGTGGCGGAACTTATTGATCCGGTGGGTAAGACCGTTTACTCCATAAAGATGGATGAAGGACTCGAACTCTATAAAATCACAGTTCCCTTTGGCGTAATCGCTGCGATCTTCGAGAGCCGTCCAGATGCCCTCCCTCAGATCGCGTCCCTCTGTATAAAGTCAGGAAATGCCGTACTTCTAAAGGGAGGCTCAGAAGCTAAGGAGTCAAACAAAGCCATTTTTACACTCATGAAGAGAGCCTTCGCATCAGAGGGCCTGCCAGAAGGATGCATGCAGCTAATCGAGGACAGAAGGGCAATAATCGAGATCTTGAAGATGGAGGGTTTGGTCGATTTAATAATCCCTCGCGGGAGCAACGAATTTGTCAGGCACATACAAGAGAATACCAAAATACCCGTTTTGGGGCACTCCTCTGGTATATGCCACATTTATGTTGACCGCGCTGCCGATAAGAACAAGGCCGTTGAGATCTGCCACGATGCCAGAGTTCAGTATCCAGCCGCATGTAATTCTATGAAGATCCTTTTAATAGACAGACAGGTTGCCACAGCTCTCCTCCCAGAAATAGCTAGGCGTCTCATTGAAAGCAAAGTAAAAATCAAAGGCTGTCCCGAGACCCAAAGGATACTCAAATCTGCTAGCATTCCGGTGGAGCCTGCCATAGAGGAGGACTGGTCAACAGAGTATCTGGACCTAATACTGCCAATTAAAGTAGTTAGTGGACTAGACGAGGCAATATATCACATAAACCGCTACGGCTCCCATCACACCGACTCCATAATCAGCGAAGATTTGGCATCCGTCCGAAAGTTCCTTAGCATGGTGGACTCCTCTACCGTCATGCACAACGCCTCCACAAGATTTAGCGATGGATATAGGTATGGACTTGGCGCCGAGGTTGGCATAAGCACAAACAAGATACATGCCAGAGGTCCGGTTGGACTTGAGGGACTTGTAACAACGAAGTACATTCTGCTTGGTTCTGGTCATAAAGTTTCAGACTATATAGGAAAGTTTGCTAAGCCTTTCCTTCACAGCAAATTGGAAGGTCATTGGTCTGATCGGGTGGGTAGTGTAAGTTATGAGCAAAAAAGCAAATTTGAAAAAAAGTGGTAAATTGAAAGTCGGAGTAATAGGATATGGAAAGATGGGCTTATCCCTAGTCAAAGGTGCCCTAAAATCTGGTACCCTATCTAAGGAGCACGTAATAATTTATGATTCCGACGAAAAAAGATCCAGTCTAGCCAGAGAAGAAGGACTGAAGACCGCTGATTCATTATCAGAATTTGCGTCCTGTAGAGTCATCATCTTGGCTGTGAAGCCAAAAGACATTCCCTTACTGCTGGAGGATCTTAAAAACATTATAAAGAAAACTCCCGATCCAAAACCATTAGTCGTATCTATTGCTGCTGGGGTTCGCCTTTCCTACTTAGCAGCTACACTTGGGGAAGACTCAAGACTAGCAAGAGTAATGCCCAATATCGCGGCCTCGGTGAATGAATCCGTTTCTGTAGTTGTACCCAATAATAAAACCACTGAGGAAGATCTGAAACTAATCAAGTCCACTCTCGAAGGAGTGGGATTGGTTTTTATGTTAACTGACGAGTCCTTATTGGATGTTGTGACCGGAATAAGCGGGAGCGGACCCGCATATTTCTTCTTCTTAATGAAGGTAATGGAAGAGGTCGGCAGAAAATACGGTCTTGATGAGAAACTCGTCAGGATAATAATCGCGCAAACGTGCAAGGGGGCAGGCGAGATGGCACTCATCTCAAAAGAGCCCCTTGAGCAGCTCATAAGCGCCGTGGCGTCACCTGGGGGCACAACAGAAGAGGCTCTAAAGATTATGAATTCGAGAGGATTTCAAACAATAATTTCGGATGCCATCTCTGCAGCCATTGAGAAATCCAAGAAGATGGCCTACTCTTGAGTCGCATACCTAAGTAGTGCCACCACTCCACCAAAGGATCCCAAAAGCATCTTACCCTCGTCAGTCTCCGTAGATATGACCTCGACCTGCGCATTTGTCTTATCCGCCAATGCGGCGAGCTCATCCACGATGCTTCTGACCTCGTCTTCATACATCAGTCCGCCACACTTTTTACAAGTCTCTTTACCGCCCTTCGCAAGAAATTCTTCCTTTACGAGAGTTAGCTCTTTCTCTTCTCCACATGTCTGGCATTTGAACTTAACCCTGTACTTTTCAATACCTGCAGAGACCATTAAGGTCTTGACCAGTCCCTTCTCCAACTTATCCCGCACTTCCTTCTCTCCATAAGTTACGTAATTCGGCGTCTTTGCCAACATGCTGAGGAAATCTTGGACCAGCCTCTTCTCCCTCACAAACTCCACATTCTTCAGCACTTCTTTTGCCTTATCCAGCAACTCATAAACTCCGGGCTCTTCTGTATATCCCAGATCTTCCACACTCAGAACCCTGTTCTGGAGCTGGTAATGAAGATAGTTACCATTATAAAAGTCGTTCTTTGTAGGCCCCGGTCCACCGATTATCAGTCCCTTCAGGTTTTGTATCGGAAGAAATATCTTCTCGGCATGTTCAGCAACCCTCTTGTAAAACTCGTGGGCTGCTATTTCTATAAGCCTCTGGAACCTCCTCGCAGACTGCCCCCCAGCGTCATGCTTGCTTGGTATGCCAGAGGTTATGGTCTCTACTATATCGACCTTTCTTCCCTTCAAAAGGGCAAAAGTAGCATCGCTCCTGTCCATCACAATTAACCCATATACATCCTTCTCAACGAGCATCTCTTTTATTGGGTCAAGGAAAAACTTTGAATCGCACCTGTAATAGTATATGCTTATGGGTTCAGGTGGCTCGATCACATAAGTCTCGATCTTCTCAGAGCCTGGAGCCCCCCTGGGTATGGCGCCACTGAAGATCACTAAGCCATTTGGTGGAGGCATTCTGAAGAGTTTCAACCTTTGCATTATGCTCTCTATAGCATCCTGCACATTTTTTCTCGTCGACTTTGACTTTATGTTTGCGGCTGTACCGTATTCCTCTCTGAGGTTATTCATAGCATCTGAAATTTGCCTTCCAGGTGGAATATACAGTGACACGAGCTCGGTAGCCCTGCCTTCTTTAGACTCCAGCTCTTCAACGAGCTTCTTAAGCCGGTAAATCTCAAGCGAACTCCTCTTTACTTCTGACAATTAGGCCAGCCTCGGTTATGGAAACGTTCAACCTTTATATAACT
>CAZQQB010000002.1:50234-51178 GCA_964595415.1 uncultured Nitrososphaerota archaeon
CCCCCGCCCGCCACTATATTCGACTCGCCCGCCAGCAAGGGGCTGACGAGTCAACATGCGACCAAATCGGAATAACCATCGCAAACTTGCATGCAAAGATCTTCATTCATGCGCTGGGAGAAGAAGCCTGCCCATTTGTACCCAGAGACTTTGAAGAGCTTGAGTTTGCCCTCTCTACGGGCAAAATCGTTGTAATGGGGGGCCTTCAACCAGGACAGTCCACAAATGCAGTTTCATGTGTCTTGGCTGAACGGACCAAATCAAAACTATTCATAAACACAACTTCAGTGGACGGCGTTTATACCGCCGATCCAAAGAAGGACGCATCCGCAAGAAAATATGAAACCATAAAAATTGAGGATCTAATGCGCATTCTGCGCACTCAAGGAATTCGGGCTGGGGAGTATGATCTGGTAGATCAAGTTGCCATGAGAATAATCCAGCGTTCTAAGATCATAGATGGAAGGGATCCGAAGAATATTTTAAGGGCAGTTATGGGTGAGAAGATAGGTACTACTGTGATGCCATAAGGGTGTATGGGATGTCAAAAAAAAGAGAGGAATGGGGTCCGCACACACACTGTGTTATTTGTGGAAACGCGATACCTGAAGGTGAGAAGATTTGCTCAGAGGAGTGTGCTAACAAATACGAGGCTGAGAAAAAGCGCTATAAATCACAACAGAAGATGAGCTACATCTTTCTCATAATGATGGGCGCCGTCATGGTTAGCTTTCTATTCCTTTCATACTTCATGTCTGGCGGTTAAAAGTTAAATATCGCCTGATCATCTCTTCTTTTAGGCGGGGGTTCCCTAGCCAGGTTAAAGGGGAAGGACTCAAGATCCGGATAGAAGATGGGTTATCCTTTGGCGTAGGCCTTCGTGGGTTCAAATCCCACCCCCCGCACTACCAAGAATTTTCTTTTTGTCGCATTTTTGGCGTTAT
>CAZQQB010000003.1:0-215 GCA_964595415.1 uncultured Nitrososphaerota archaeon
ATCTTTTCGTATAAGGCAGGACCGTTCATGTAGAATCGAGCGAATAGGGGGGGCGACATATTTGACCGTCCTGTGATAACCAAGTTTTATAGGAGAACGTATTAATAATTTTTTGCATTAAGGAAAAACCGTAAGGAAGCAGGGGTTTTAATGAAGGTCGTAGCAGATCTGCACATCCACAGTCCCTATAGCAGGGCCACGAGCAAGGACATGAT
>CAZQQB010000003.1:332-541 GCA_964595415.1 uncultured Nitrososphaerota archaeon
TAAAAGGAATAAAGGTTCTTGGTACCGGGGATTTCACCCATCCCAAATGGAGGGAGGAGCTAAAGAAACTGACGGAAGAAGAAGGGCTCTATAGAATTGAGAAGGGAAATACAAGGTTTATAGTGAGCGGGGAGGTCTGTACCAACTTCGAATATGGGGGAAAAGTGAGGAGGATACACCATCTGATATTGCTACCTTCGCTTGAAGTC
>CAZQQB010000003.1:632-3622 GCA_964595415.1 uncultured Nitrososphaerota archaeon
CTTGGAGGCGGATGGGAGACCCAATCTATCAATCACTGGTTCCCAGCTCGTAGAGGAAGTTGTTGAGTTTGGGGAGGATTGCCTCGTAATACCCGCGCATATTTGGACTCCTTGGTTCTCACTCTTCGGAGACAGGGGAGGCGTAAACAGGATTGAGGAATGCTATGAGGATCAGACCCCGCATATATACGCTTTAGAGACTGGACTCTCCTCCGACCCGCCAATGAACTGGAGGGTTAGCGCGTTAGATCCTTTCACCCTGATTTCCAACAGCGACAGTCACAGCCCTAGCCCTTGGAGATTAGGAAGGGAGGCAAACATAATAGAGGTTCAAAACATCAGCTATCACGATATTGTGAGGGCCATAATGTGCGGGAAGGAGAAGGTTAAGACTATAGAGGTCGACCCTGCTTATGGAAAGTATCATTGGACTGGGCATAGGAATTGCGGTGTATCGTTCCCTCCTGATGAGGCGATTAGGTTGAGAGGCATATGCCCCGTGTGTGGTAAAAAGATGACTAAGGGAGTTGCCGAGAGGGTTGAGGAGCTTGCAGACAGGTCTGAAGGGGCTTTTCCAGAAAAAAAGCAAAGTTTTATGATAATACTCCCCCTTAGCGACATAATCGCGACCTATCTTGGTAAAGATCCCTTCTATGCAGAAGTTCAGAAGAACTATTGGGAGATCTTGAAAAACTTCAGGGACGAGTTTCAGGTTTTACTAGAGGTGCCGGTGGATGAACTTGAAAGGGTCTGTGGAAAAGAACTCTCGAAGATGATAATGCTGAATAGGGAGGGCCGCGTCAAGATTGTGCCAGGTTATGACGGAGTTTATGGAAGGCTAGAATTTGAGGGCAATTCTGAAAAGGTGAGTTTTTTAAGGAGGGCAAAGAACCTAGAAGATTATATTAACGATGGCAGGGATGGAAATGGGTAAGACCCCTGATAGAGCGCAATGGTCAGGCAACTTCAGTGAATGGTTCCACAGAGTGATATCCGAGGTCCCTATTTACGACATCAGGTATCCGGTGAAGGGGACAGGCGTTTGGACCCCTTACGGATTCAAGGTGAGGAGGGAAGTTGTCGAGGTTATTAGGGAGGAGCTTTTGAAGAAAGGACATGAAGAAGTGCTATTCCCCTTGCTTATACCTGAGTATATGCTAAAGAAGGAGGCGGAACACGTCAGGAATTTTGAAGAGCAGGTTTTTTGGGTAACGCATGGTGGAACGACTCCGTTAGACATAAAACTTGCACTGAGGCCAACAAGCGAGACAGCTATGTATCCAATGTTCCAGCTTTGGATTAACGCATACTCTGATCTTCCTGTAAAGATATTTCAGATAGTCAGCGTATTCAGGTATGAGACGAAAGCCACTAGGCCGATGATAAGGGTCAGAGAGGTCAGTACATTCAAGGAGGCTCACACTGCGCATGCAACTAGAGAGGAGGCGGAGGCTCAGGTAAAGGAAGGTGTTGAAATTTACAGCACAATATTTGAGAGATTGGGGATACCATTTATCAAGTCAGTAAGACCAGATTGGGATAAGTTTCCTGGAGCCGAGTATTCCATAGCGTTTGATACGGTGATGCCTGACGGGAAAGTTCTCCAGATCGGAACAGTTCATTTTTTGGGGCAGAGATTTTCAAAGGTATTTGATATTAAGTTCATGAAGGCGGATGGTGGGTATGAGAATGTATGGCAGACTTGCTACGGAATATCAGAAAGGATTATCGCGGCACTCATCTCTATACATGGTGACGATCATGGTCTTGTATTGACCAGCAAGGTTGCCCCCTTCCAAGTCGTGGTCATTCCCATAGTTTATAAGGGAAGGGAGGAGGAAATTCTCAGAGCATGTAAAGAGATCGGTGAGGAACTCAATAGGGCTGGCTTGAGAGTTAAAGTGGACGATAGGAAGGAAGAGACGCCTGGCAGCAAGTACTTCACGTGGGAACTCAGGGGAGTACCAGTTAGAGTGGAGGTTGGACCTAGAGACCTTGATAAGGGAACCGCAGTTTTGGTCAGAAGAGATTCGCTCCAGAAACTGACAGTTGAGAGAGCAAAGTTGCTAATAGAAGTCAATGAGCTTTTGAGGAAAATTGATCTCGATCTCAAAGATAGAGCGAAAAAATTGTTGGATGGGCATGTTCTCAGAAGGGAGACTGTTGAAGAAGCAAAGGAGATACTAGAGGGGATAGGAGGAATTGTAGAATTGCCATGGTGTGGCAATGGTGGGTGTGGGCAAGACATTGAGGTAAAGTTGGATGCTAGAGTGCTCGGCACTCCCTACGGGGAAGAGGGCAGCCCAATAGGATCCTGCGCAAATTGTGGTTCAAAATCAAATTTAATTATAAGGGTGGCTAAATCATACTAGTAAACTAATGGCCTCCCTTCCCCTCATCCCAGATACTATGCCCAGAGCCTGTGCTTTTTTAGTAGAATATACCAAGGGCTTCTCCAAGATCTCGTCGAATGTATTTGCCCCTGTCACAATTGCAGCCACAAGCCCTAGCTTTTCAGCAACCTCAGGATTCAGATATCCGCAAAAGAGAACGCCCTTCTGTCCCCTTACTATAATTAGAGGCGGGGCCTCTGGCATGGATACTTTTATTCCTACTGCGTTTCCAAATTGCAGTTGAATCTCGATCATAAAATCAACTTTATTCATTGAGTTTTTAAACGTTTGTTTGGGGGTAGCGCCGTCAATTTTTTCTTTTTAATATCACATGAACTGCTCAATGCTTAGATAGTGTCTTTCTGAGGAAGGTAAAGCAAAAAAATTGAGTGAAAATATAGGAGTTAAATGCTTGATCGGTCGGCGAAGTGTTTTACCATGTGCTTCGGATTAAGTTTAGAGACGATGTAGTCGAAGGCAAGCTCAGGATCGCTTTTTGCGCCACAGGTAAATACGTCTACAGTTGCATAAGTGAGTTCGCTCCAAGTGTGGATAGCGATATGACTCTCCAAAATAAGTGCCATTACGGATACACCT
>CAZQQB010000003.1:3632-4539 GCA_964595415.1 uncultured Nitrososphaerota archaeon
AATTTCCAAATTTTTGTGTCCCAAATGGTCATTTTCGCAATTTTGGCAGCGTCTATAACGGTATTCTTTAGAAAAGATTCGTCGCTTATGAGCGATTTATCACAGCCATAAAGGTTCCCGTATACGTGCTTACCCACGATCTGCTTTTCTTGGTTGACGCAAGCAGTAATCACTTTTGTTTCGAGATCCTCCTCACACATTGGGAATTTCTACAAATTTGCACAGAAATGTAGGTTGTATTTAAAGTTAACCATTTCTTCAAAAATTACAAAAATCTGAGGGGAAAAAGTCGTTTTTAATGGTGTTTCAGTCTTATCTGGGTGATCGCGTTCCTTTTCCGATTATGGAGTGAAATATGGATGAATATGCTCCAATTTAGGATCAATTTTAAAAAAAATTAGGCTCTACCGGTTTCAGAAGGGGCGTACAAGACACGCTTAATAAAGTTCTTCCTGTTTCTATGAAGCGGTCTAAGACCCTTCCGCTCTTTAGCTGGTACCTTAGGTGTTTGAGACCTTACTTTCCCTGCTTTTGTTAAAGAACCGTGTGATGGCATGCACTCACATCCAACCTATTCATAGAGATGTAAGATAAAAAGTTTGCCCTTTAATGATATGCTTTTTTGAGAGCATCCATAATAACATTCAAAGGGGCGTCCGTTTTGAAAGCTTTGGGGTTGAAGTGGGTCGGGGTTGCATTGTATTCCATCTCCATAAGCTTCTTGATAATAGATGAGACTGGTGGGGGGCTCCTTTTTATCTTGCTAGAGAGGATATCAACAGGATAGTAAGTCGGGGGCATCCAGCATTCTTGAACGAGTAAACTCAGCAGTTTCTCTATCCTCTTTTTTGTGTTCATGGCTGAGAGGTCCTGATCCATCAGTGAGCTTATGAAACTCTTGTCTCCG
>CAZQQB010000003.1:4549-5506 GCA_964595415.1 uncultured Nitrososphaerota archaeon
CCCCTCCATCCGCAATTTGTACAGTAAATTACGTAACCCAATAGAGATGCAGCTGAGTCCGCCTTTTTTGCGCCCAAGCTCACTTGGATATATGTGCGGAAATAATGATCCACGCTATAAGAAAGCAAGACTGACGCCCCAAAGTCATGTCTGATGGCGCACATGACCGCGGCACCAATTAGTATTCTAAGACCAAGTTCGTGACAAAAATCACCTCTAAGTGGAAAAGCACCATACTTTCTGAAGCATGATTTCGGATATACGCCGCACAGGGGTGCAGTGTCGGTGGCAGTAATGGCAATAAGACCTTTATTTTTTATGGCCCTAATTGCGGAGTCGAGAAATGGCATGGGAGTTCCAAAAGGATCGAGATCTATGAAGTCAAATCTTTCTCCAGGCTCTGAGTGTTCTGCCAAGAGGAGATTCGCATCTTTGCACTCGACCTCGACTTTTTCTCCCAAGTCATTAATTTTTACGTTCTCCAATATGATGGGAATCGCCTCTCCGTTCAAATCGCTCACCAAACTCTTTGCTACGCCGGATACTTCTTTTGCATACCTTATGCCTCGCACGCCAACTCCTGCAAGAGGATCACAAATCTCCATGGTACGATTGATTTTGCTTGAATATGCTTTTAAAACCAAAACCGCTAAATCCCTACTAAACTCCATCTTTGGGTTATAGAAAACTGGGGCCCTCGATGGGTCATAGGTCCCTTCCCGAGCATACTCGGTGAAATCTGGGACGAGAAGGAGGGTTTCTCCCTCCTGAACTTTAATAAGGTTCAAGATAATCCCCCGAGAAGTACTTTGTTATTTCATATGCAACATGGTTTCTGTTAAGCTCGGTAACTTCAAAGAGTTTCAAATTAGGATATTTCGAGGAGATGTCGCGGGCGAGCGCCCAGTGAGCCACTGCAATCATTTCTTTATCGCCTGACAAAGCCTTTGTTACCAT
>CAZQQB010000003.1:5516-10271 GCA_964595415.1 uncultured Nitrososphaerota archaeon
GCGAAAGAGGCGACTCTTCATCTCCATTGGTCCGATTTCATCAATCACTGTAATGTCAGCTTCCTCCAATGAGCGACTTATGGCAGACGAAGAGATTCTATCCAAGTCACTCAAGTTCACGTAGTATTTACCAACCATGGGTCCACGTGATCCCTTTACAGATGCTAATACTCCCCGATCCCCAGAGAGAATGTCGATTATCTCAAAGGAAACTCTCCTGCCATCGATACGGACTTCAGGGCAGACTATGCCTCCAACTTTCCACCCATTTTCTTTTAGAATTTTAATGACTTCTTTTAGAACTGTCGATTTACCTATGCCGGGGCGACCTGTGATAATTGCTTTCAATATGATCACGATTTATTGTAGATCCTTGGTTTAAAAATTTTCTATGAAAAATTTGGCAGTTAAAAATGCAAAGTATTTAAAATCAGAGAAATAATTTAAAACGCCGGTGATTTTTATTAGGCTGGTCGCAGGCATAGATGAGGCAGGAAGGGGCCCCGTTGTAGGTCCCATGGTGATCGCCGGCATTTTAATCGAGGAAGAAAAGACACCTATCCTATCTGAATTGGGGGTCAGGGATTCCAAAAAATTGAGTCCGAAACGCAGGGAGAAACTATACTGTGAGATCTTGAAAAAGGTAAAGGCGCATCATGTAGAAGTTATCGATGCGAGAACCATAGACGTTGAGAGGAGAAGAAAGAGCCTAAATACAATCGAGGCAGAGGTGATGGCCAAGGTGATCGCAAAGCTGGGACCTGATCTGGTTCAAGTCGGTAGTGTAGAGATAAAGGCAGAAAAATTCAGGGACAAACTTTTGCGCAGGACAAGGAATGTCGAAATAGTATCGGTACACCATGCAGAGGACTTTTTTCCTGCGGTTGCGGCAGCCTCGATAATTGCAAAAGTGACGAGAGACCGGATAGTTTCGAAGCTCCGAGAAAAATACGGAGATTTTGGATCCGGCTATCCATCGGATCGAAGGACTGTAGATTTCATCATCGATCTTGTAAGTAGGGGAGAGGTTCCCGACTGTGTGAGGAGAACATGGAGCACTACCCAAAAAATATTGGGTTCTAGTTTGTATAACACTCGGTTAGGTCAAGACTGAGTAGGCGTTCCAGATCCTTTATCTTCTCCACTTTGCGGATCTCGTCAATTGGAACTGTTGTTATATCAAGTTTCCCGCCCCCTAATGAGCCTGTTATTAGCACAGGATTAACACCAAGCAGTTTACCAATCTTCATGGCGTTTTCTACTTTACGATCGAGCTTGCTTCCGTCCAAATTTTCTTCATCAGTCAGGAAGCTAACTCCTAGGTTTCTTGCATGAACATCTATTGGAGCATAACTAAATCCGATGGCTTTACAGCCGATCTTCTTGAGCTTGTAATGAAGCTGTTTTGCCACCGCACCGGCGGGACTCTTTTCGGGGGGTTCTTTTTTGTAGGACCATCTGAAGATGTCAATGTCCATTGTTATGCCAGCGTTCAATACCTCCTCGATCCTGAGAACCGTATTCAAAGTTGCGTCCATCTGTGAGTTTTCGTACTCGTAGACTGCCTTCCTGCTAACGCCTATCATCGCCGCAAGCTCCCCCAGCGACATTCCCCTCTCCATCCTTAGTTTTCTAAGCGTTGACCCATCAATCTTGAAGTATAAGCCACCTCTCCTCGAAAAGGCTACAGGAAATTTGTTGTAAAGGACGACTTCCTTGAATGTGTTCAGGTTGACCACATTGACATTGAAGCGCTCATATAAAGTTCCATCTTCAATCTGGCCGCTCTGAATTGTGCGGCCTAGTATTAGTGGGGAGGCCGAAAAACTTGTGGCCAACGAGCTAAGGTCTTCGATGGTCTCTCTCTTTTCGCTGGCCACATTGATGGTTGTCTTTATCAGGAGCTTTGTGTCACCTCTTTTGGCAACGATCTGCAAACAATAGTCTGAGTCGACTTCGTAAAGAGCGAAACCTGCTTTATGGAGTGTTCTCAATATCTCTACAAGTGTGCCTCGAGAGATCTGCTTCATTTCCGTTCAGATAAAAAGAAGTGTAAAGAGAGATATAAATCAATCCTATGGTTTCATGGAGTGGGCTCGCCCGAGGAGAATTGGAATCCGAAGACGATCAGTGACGGAATCCTCTTCGAGAGTTCTAATATCTCAGGCAAGTAAATGTACCTGTTGTCTTTTGGCTTATTTAATATTTTGTTGATTAGTCCCCTCTCAGACTCGTTGCCTTGGATTGTGTAAACCCCTTTCTTGCACCCCCACTCCTTGATTATGACGATTGGAAAGGCCACTGATTCTAGGTTATCCTTTGGGACGAGCGAAGCAACATCCGCCAACTCATCCTTGTTGAATGTAACCTGTTCGTTATTTAAGGTAGTATAGCCAGGATCGCTTTCCGTAAGTAGTGAAGAGAGGGGTTTTCGGGTTTTTGGGAGGCTTTCGTTCAGTTTTTTAAGTTCAACCTCCCAAAGGATCTTGCTAAGGCGATCCTCTTCTTCCGCCATTATTAGACAAATTCCCCCCAAACCATTGCGTGGTCCTTGTCGAAGGGGTCCAGACGCTTCACGTCTAGGACTTTTATCCCATGATCTTCCATCACCTTAATTTCATGCTTGAATACTTCGATGGGATCCTTTGTAACGTCCACGCTTCTTGCCTTTATCGCAATCATGACGCTGCCTTTTTTCTTCAGGTAAGCTTTGGCGTTGTCCACCAAGATCTTTGCCTGTTCGGGTTGAGCGACATCGCAGTATATGACGTCCACGGTCTCTACAAAGGGCCTATAAGAGAGAGGCGTTCTTGCGTCTCCAAGTATTGGCACCATGTTAATGCGCAGAGCAGAGACTTCTAGGAGTTCCCTCATCACCCGTGGTGCAAATTCAATGCAGAAAACCTTACCCTTCTCGCCCACTATATCTGAAACGTGGCTTGGAGTGGTGCCACTCGCAGCGCCAAGATAAAGGACTTGGGTCCCCTCCTTTATTGGGATGTCCTTGATTCTTTTCTCTATAGAGGCGGCAAGCTTGCTTCTGAAAGGATCCCAAATTCTGTACTCCTTTCCTTCAAACCGATACAGTTGTTCACCATAAACTTTAGTTCCAGGGACTAGGTTCTTGGTGGCCAACTTCTTACCCTCAAAGTCCTCCACAATAAATACGCCTTGGAATTTTGGATGTTTTTTAAGGGAAGCCATTACCTTCTCCTCCAGTGCTTCTTCCATTTGCGCTCGAACTTCTCCTTCGGGGAGCGGGCATACTTCGCCTTTATATCATCTACCCTCTTTTCGAGACTCTGTTTTAGATTTCCGGCGATAAAATCACCGCCGAAAGCGTCGACCCTTGCTGCGATCGATAGCTTGCCTGCCAAAGCTCTAGCGATCTTGCCCCTCTGCCATTTGGGGGCGCCGTGTATGTACTGGCTCTGAAAGATTATTCCATGCTTTGGCGGTTTAGCACCGGTCTTTAGAGACCTGAAGAGGGCTTTTTCTGCCCCCAATACCTGTATCGTGCTCGCGGGCTTCTTTGCTAGCGTTTCTAAACCTCCGCTAAGTGCGATAAGTCTGGCGCCCAAACTCGAACCGACCATCTCCCTAATGTTTGGTGCAACCTCTTTCATCGTCTCATCAACATATCTCTCCAATCGATCTCTGTAGGAGTAGAGGTTCAGGCAGATGCTTGCCAGTTGCTTTATCTTCTCGAGATCGATGTCTCCAATCTCGGCGCCCATAGATTTTTTGGAGAGGTCATATATTGCTCTAGCCTTATTCTCATTCTGAATAATTTCTTCAATCTTTTCAAAGAGATAATCTGCTCTGGAGCCAAACTCTGTTACCATTGTAAGGTACTGTCTGTGGTCTTGTACAAGACTGTCAAGTTCTGGAAAATGCAGACCGTACCACTCTCGCACCCTCGAGATGATGATGTTTATATTCTTGTCAACCTCGTCAAGCGCGGTTATTGCTTGGGCCACAAGCCTGTCACGCCTTTCAGAGGCCGCACGCACCTTGGCTTTTACAAGGGCTTCTGACACATTTTTTTGCATCTTTCTTATCTTGGCGGAGCTTAGACCAAACTTTTGCCATGCGTTAACAATTGAAGATCTAAAGACCTTACCAGCCGCGCTGGGAGAGACAACCTCCATCTGGATATTGTATTTTGTTCTCAAAGTCTTAGCCTCAAACTCATCCTCAAGTATGAGGAGGTCGCAGCCCATCCCCATGATTTCCGTTAAAAGAGATTCCAACGATGGGGATGTGCCGTAGCGCTCCAATTCTATAAGTTCTGAGGCGGCACTGTTTGCGTCTTTGAATGGTTTTGAGGCAATGATCCTAAGATCCTCGTCATAAGCTAAAAATCCGAGGAAACTGTCCACAATATAACATTTCACACGGTGCACCTAAATCATCTATCGACGATCCATATTTATATATTAGTTTGGGTCGGTTTTCGGCATTTAATAAGGCGCGGGTTTTTTCCAGCCTTTACATACCAAGTAGATCTCCGAACTGCGGTCTCTCGAAGCCTTAGGCTTGTAAAGGCTTACATATCGAAACTTGTAGCGGATTTCTCTGAGGAAGGACTCGAGCTCTGCCCCCATAATTAGCTTGATCACCATTTTTCCTCCCACCCTAAGGACTTTGGAGGCTAATACCAGTGCCGACCTTGCAAGGTCAATCTGTCTGGCATGGTCAAGATCGTGGATTCCGGAGAACTTGGGTGCAAGATCTGAAAGCACCACATCTAAA
>CAZQQB010000003.1:10281-24649 GCA_964595415.1 uncultured Nitrososphaerota archaeon
TGATTTGTTGAGCAATTGATGGGTCACAGGTGTCACCCCTTATGAGGTAGACATTATCATAGGGTAAAGGCGCGACCTCGCGTATGTCTACACCAATAACTTTACCCCTGTAACCTACGAATTCACGGGCAACCTGAAGCCACCCACCCGGTGCGGCGCCCAGATCTAAAACAAATTCGCCCTCATTTATTATCCGATAGCGCCTTGCCAACTCAATGAGTTTGAGTGCCGATCGGGATCTCAGCCCCCTCTTCTTTGCTTCTCTATAGTAGAAGTCGCCTAGTACTTGCCTCTTACTGGGCACCATTTATCGCCCCGCTTGAGGAGAGGCGCTGGTATTCGAGCTTTATGGTAGCTGTAAGTTTGTCACAAGTCTCTGGAGAAATTGGTTGTCCCTTTCCACACCTTTCCAAGTCAGGGCATATGGTACAAGAGACCCAGTTCACGTCGGACAGATCTGCTTTATGCTGTTTCTTGAGAAGAACTATCTTGTATGTTCGCTTTCCTCCATCCTGATAAGGCTCCCTCTTGATCACGCCTCGCCTCTCAAGCTTCTGCAATGCTCTTGAGAGGGTTTTTCCATCGACGCTAAGGGACTTATATAGAGTGCTCTGGAGAACGCAGTCGTTTTCGGAATTGTTGAGCGAAGCTAGGATACGCGCCTCTAGTGAGTCTGGCAAGTCAAGGCACTCTCAGAAATATAAGAAAATTAAAGAACTATAAAGGTATCTCCAAGTTGAGCCTCTCTAAAAGCTCCTTGTACCTGTTCCTTACTGTGACCTCTGTAACGCCTGCCGCATTTGCAATGTCTCGCTGGGTTCTCTTTCGGTCCATGAGT
Organism: uncultured Nitrososphaerota archaeon; assembly: GCA_964595415.1. Taxonomy (GTDB): domain Archaea; phylum Thermoproteota; class Methanomethylicia; order Methanomethylicales; family Methanomethylicaceae; genus CAZQQB01. Next base: position 11,120 of record CAZQQB010000003.1, read on the forward strand.
ATACTCGCTATGTAGACAGCGGCAGCGGCAACCCCTGTTGGGCCTCTACCAGAAGTAAGACCCTCACCCCCAGCAAATTTTATTATCTCTATGGACTTCTTCTGGACGGCTCCGTCCAGATCGAGCTTAGCTATCAGCCGTGGCACATAGTTCACAGGGTCTGTGGGCAGAACCTTTAGTGTTAGTTCGTTGGATATGAAGCGGTAGCTTCTCGCGATCTCTTTTTTGCTTGCCCTAGCAACGCCTGCAACCTCGTCTAGAGTGAGTGGAATGTTGTACTTTCTGCAGGCGGCGTAAAGGGCAGCGCCAGTCATGCTTTCTATTGACCTTCCACGTATGAGCTGACTCTCAACAGCCTTCCTGTAAAGGAGGGCAGAAGCCTCGCGTATATTCCTAGAGAGACCGATCTGTGAGGCCATACGCTCCAGTTCTGATAGGGCAAATGCCAAGTTTCGCTCGGATGCGTCCGAGACCCTTATTCGCCTCTGCCATTTTCTCAGGCGGTATATCTGGGCGCGCTTCTTTGATGTCAGAGACTTACCGTAGCTGTCCTTGTCCCTCCAGTCAATCATTGTGGACAATCCTTTGTCGTGAATAGTGAGCGTGATGGGCGCCCCAGCCCTTGAGCGTTTATCCCTCTGGTCGCTATCGAATGCCCGCCATTCGGGTCCAGGATCAAGGATCTTATCACTTATTACAAGACCACAGAGCGTGCATGTAATCTCAGCCCGCTCATAATCACGAACGAGGGACTTGCCACCACATTCAGGGCAAGTGATCTCCTCCACATTTTCATAAGATTCAATAGGGTCCCTTTGCATACTTTCTCATTCTCCTTCCCATTCTAAAGCGCTCCTCCTTCCAGTAGATCTCGGTGCCTATGATCTTTTCAGGATTAATAGAAGGAGCTGGTTTCACAGAGGCATAGGGGGAGGACACAGGACCAAAGACGTCTACAACAGTGCCGATTGGCACTCCATCTTTAAGGAATAAGCGTGAGCCGATCTTTGGCGGGGTCACAAGTCTAACGGTCAGAAGACGACTTTTAGAATAAGACAGTATTGACCCCATAACCTTCAAGAAATCATCTCCGTAGATGCAGTTCAGAATAAAAGAACGGAGGGATCAATATATTCTTTACTTAAGATATTAGAGGGGATATCACATATTTTTAAAGAAGATTGGAAATTGAGCGAGTTCATTTTGATTTTGATGATCTCTTGTTTAGAGCTTTGGCTATTTCCAATAGTACATCGGCTCTCTTGCCGAGCTTCTTTATGAGGACCCTTCCGGATTTCTCCCAGTGATACTTCGGAAGACGCTTGTCTTGTTCGAGAACTGGATCAAGCCCAAGGTCCTTGCATACAGCGAATATCAATTCTACAGAAGGAGACTCAACGGCAATTTCCTTCGGGACTTTTCTCCCCTCGAGGCGCGAGCGCTGGGAGTCGAAGTATGCCGGCCAGAGGACTAGGCGTGTTCTATCTCTGCTCATGAGGTGCACCTAGGTTAACTATTTATTGGAAGTTTAAATTCTTTAAGTCAGATGGTTGGAGATGCATGAGCTATCACTTGCCCTCAGTGTAATCGACTTTCTCGAGGGATTGAGCAGGGAGCAGGGGTTTAAAAAGATTGAGGCGATCCATATTGAAATAGGCGGAATGACGCACGTAGATCCTGTACAGTTTAGGTTCTCACTTAAGTTGGTCAGTAAAGGAACGATAGCTGAGGGGAGTAGAGTCTACATCAGGAAGAAGGAGCCCGTGCTCAAGTGCAATAGTTGCGGAAAAGAGGTAAGGCTCGATGTCAAGGACATAGGCACATTCACTCTCAGGTGCCCCTCATGTGGAGGAGAGCTTAAGATCGAAAAAGGGAGAGAGTTGCTCCTTAAAAGAGTAAAAGGGAAAAGGTAATTTCTTTTGTCTTGAGATTTTATAACTTCAGATGTGGTCTTATTTTATTATTATTCAATTTTATTATTATTTGAGAAGGACGGCATTCAGTAGACCGTGTTGGCCTGGTCTGGATGTGATCCGAGCATCCCCAAGTTCGGTCTCGACGATAGCACCCTTTGTGATGATTCCCCTTCTCGCATAGTCCACATTGGAAGGATTATCCTTGACTTTTATAATGCGAGACTTTTTTGTTGTTTTTGTCTTTGGATCTGTTACGTTCACGAAAAGGGCACTGTCAAGCTTTATCTTCTTGTTTCCTCCGTAAGCCCTGACGATCTCTCTGTATTCGCCCTCCGGAGCCAGAGAGGGCTCTACAGGTGCGGAGCCGAGTTCGTACCTCCTCTTCTTACTACTGATCCTGAATCTTCCTCCGGTTGGCTTCTTGTTGTCCCTTCCTTGATAATGGCTCATCCTCATCCCTCAAAGAACACGGTAGATTAAGTAAATACAAATATAAGTTTTTGGATGTCTTTGAGAAAAGAGGGGCAAAATATGGAAGGAAGGATTCAGCTTAGTCACGGAGCCGGCGGCACTATAATGAATGAACTGATAAAGAGGGTGATCTTGGGCAATATAAGGAAAAGGAAGGTTGAGGACGGTGTTGGATTGGACGAATTCGATGACGGGGCAACTTTGCCCTTTAATGGTAAGGAGATTGTGATCTCGTCAGATGCACACACTGTTAATCCAATATTCTTCCCGGGCGGGGACATAGGTAGACTTGCAGTGTGCGGCACCGTTAACGACCTTGCAATGATGGGGGCCAGACCGATTGCGCTAACAGACACGGTGGTTGTGGAGGAGGGATTTTCGCTAGAGGACTTGGAAAGGATCTTTAAGTCCATGAACGCAACGATAGAAGAGGTTGGGATGGCACTCATACATGGAGACTTCAAAGTGATGCCAAAGGGAAAGCTCGATGAGATAGTCATCTCTACGGCAGGGATTGGCGTGGTCGATAAGGGGAAGGCTATACTCGATTCCGGACTGCGAGATGGAGACAAGATCATTGTTACTGGCCCTATAGGGGATCATGGTATTGTAATAGCCTCCCTGAGAGAAGGGATAGCCTTCAAGACAAGTATTGTTTCGGATGTCGCCCCGCTTTGGAACCTCATGAACAGAGCCATCGGTGCTGGGCAGATCACAGCCGCAAAGGACCCCACTAGGGGAGGGATGTCAATGGCATTGAACGAGATGGCGAGTAGGTCAAAGGTAAGCATATGGGTCAAGGAGGAGGATATCCCCATTAGGGATGAGGTAAGGGGTGCCTGTGATATGCTGGGATTAGATCCGTTGGAGCTTGTGTGTGAGGGGCGGGCAGTAATAGGGGTCAGGGAAAGTGATGCGGAGAATGTGCTTGAGGCGATCCGTTCGACAGATGAGGGCAGAGAGGCAAGGATCATCGGTTGTGTCAAAAAGGAGAGACCAGGTTATGTGGTCATGGAGACAGTCGTTGGTGGAAAGAGGGTGATAAACCCGCCATTAGGAGAGCCGACACCGAGGATTTGTTGATCTATCATCTTATGCTTCGTAGGATTTTTGTGGGAGGGGATGATGGACGACCCGTATTATCCCCTTTCGAAGTATAGTTCCTCATTTAGTCTGGGAATGAGGGCCATTAACACTGCAAGCTCGGTGAGGGCGGTTCTGCTAAGAGTTCCTCTCGAAAAATACCCTATAGCGCCCTCCTTATGCCCCAAGTATGGTTCACCAGTCAGCTCGGCCATTACTTGGTTCACCTCGACTTGCTCGTCTATGACCCTCCTTACTAGGAAGGATGGATACTCGAATGAGGGACCACCTCCCAATGTGACCCTGCCAGAACGGTCTATTATTGCCGCAAATTGTTGATCCATGTATCCCGACATGGTGTTGGGAAAGGGTATAATGCCAGCCTCTATGCCCACGCCAAGTTCTGCCTTCGCATCGGATTCTAGGGCTGCCTTAGCCCTTGAAATGGCACCTTCTATTGTCGTGTTGAGACCTATAGGCTGTGGCGGTGCCATTGAGGGGACACGCTTCATGACCACGGTTACTTTGAAGAATTTTGAGAGGATGTTCTCAACGGCTCTAACCTTCACAGGATTTGAAGTGCCCACTGCAACAATCAATCCCGACCACCAGAAAACAAGTATATATGTTTCAGTATAAAATGAGTTCTAGGTGTCATTCGTGGATTACCGAAGGAGACAGGAGAAGATCTTCGAGAGAATAGAAAGAAAAGGTCTGGATGGAGCCATATTCGTCTCCCCTGAAAATATATTCTACCTGACCGGGGCGCCTTTTGTGAAGGGAGGGGTTGGCAAGATCCTATACTTTAGTAAAGATGGCTTGGCATCAATTATTGTCACGGATCTGGACTATCAGGAGGCTGCTGATCTTGTGGATAGTGTCGAGATCGTCAAGACCGAGTTCGGCGAGCGTCCTTCAGAAAGGTTGAAGAAGATGGCGGGAAAAAAGAATGTGTTTGAAGAACAGTATATGAGTTACTATTTATATGATTACTTGAGAAAGGATCTAGAACTTTTTCCCATGAATGGGTGGGCAGAGAAGATGAGGGAAGTAAAGGACGAGGAAGAAGTGAGGTGTATTGAGGAGGCCCAGAGGATAACAGAGAAGGCAGTGGAGGAGTCCTTTCAGAGAATAGTTAGAGGTATGAGCGAGGTGGAGATCGCATCCGAGGTAGAAAGGCGGATTAGGTTGCTGGGGGCAGAGTCATACGCCTTTGAGAGCATCGTAGCCTCGGGTTATAGAGGCGTTTACCCGCACGGCATGCCAACCACAAGGAAGGTAAGAGAAGGAGAGAGTCTGATCTTGGATCTGGGTGCGCGAGTTAAGGGATACTGCTCAGATATGACGAGAACTTTTTTCGCTGGTACGCCCAAACAGGAGATGAGAGATATTTATGATGCTGTGGCAAGCGCTCAAAGCGAGGCCCTCAAGGCTGCCAAGCAAGGCATCACTGGAAAAGATCTCGACGGCGTTGCAAGGAATGTTTTAAAGGAATTTGGATATGACCGGTACTTCTGTCATGGTTTGGGTCATGGTGTGGGCATAGATGTCCATGAGGGTCCAACAGTAAGTCCGAGGGGTGAGAGCCCGCTCGTTGCAGGGAACCTAGTAACAATCGAGCCAGGCGTTTACATTCCAAGGACAGGAGGTGTAAGGATAGAGGACATGATACTCGTCACGGAAAGCGGTTCCAGAAACTTAACAAATTTCAGCAAAAAGCTACTTCAGTTTTAATGGAAGGTAGATTTCATAGATTGGGTGGATCTTTTGTGGCGAATGTGAAAACCATAACGGGCGTCATAAGAGCACATGTGATGAAATATGTTTACAGGTACTATGAGCGGAGGCTATTAGAAGAGGTGAAAGAAGGAAGAATGCCGGAGCACTTAGGGCTCATATTGGACGGCAACAGGAGATGGGCGATGGAGTCAGGCCTGACCTCGGAGAAGGGGCATGAGTTTGGTTTTGAAAAGCTCAAGGAAGTGCTGAATTGGTGCTGGGAACTTGGGATTCACGTTGTTACGATCTATGCGCTCTCCACTGAGAACCTCCAGAGAGATAAAAAGGAGGTGGAGGAATTGTTGAGGCTTGCGAAGAGAGGGTTCTCGGAGGTATTGAACAGTCCAGAGATCCACAAGTACAAGGTTAAGGTGAAGGCTATTGGAAGGCTTGAGTTGCTGGACGAGGATCTTAGGAAAGTAATAAGGGAAGTCGAGAGGGTAACTGAACATTATAATGAAAACAGGATATATGTGGCCATAGCATATGGAGGCAGAGCCGAAATTATTGACGCGGCGAAGAGCATGATAAGATCTGTGCTAACGGGAGATTTGAGGTTGGATGATGTCGACGAAAATACGTTCTCGAGATACCTCTACACAAGCGGAGACAAAGATCCTGATCTGATAATAAGGACCTCTGGGGAGGAGAGGCTGAGCGGTTTCTTGCTGTGGCAAAGCGCATACTCAGAGTTTTATTTTATGGATGTTTATTGGCCTGAGTTCAGAAAGATAGACCTCCTGAGGGCTATAAGGACTTACCAAAGGAGGCATAGAAGGTTTGGTAAATAGAGTGGGCACATTTTTCAAGATTTGTTTTCTTGAGTTCTCTGTTTGGATGAGGTGCGTTTTCTAAAGATTGGTGTAAGGGAGAAGACTACCACAAGGAAGCCACATACCAAAACTCCAAGCCCAGATATCAGGAGGAAGGGTATCAGGCTGGTCCTTGGATCGATTATTATCGGTGATGCCTCAAGGACGATCTGCCTAATGAATACTAATGCCACGATGCCAACAATCTCGTGCCAGATCTTTGGAGACGACTCCAAGTATTTGACGACAACTCTACCTACTATGTAAACAGCGATGCCCAATGCTAATAGATCTATCGTGTTCGATAGTATTGAACTTGCAAATAGAGCGGCGTGTTCAAAGGGACTTGCTTCCAAGAATGCGATGTTTATTCCACGATATATCGAGACAAATGAGATGATAAGGCCGATGATGGATGTAATTAGTCGGATCGGGGATTCGGACCATGCAGACTTTATCAACTTATCGACGTAGAAGCCCTTTAAGATTAGTACGATGCCGAGAATTATGCCGAGTGAGATTATTGCATAACTGAGGAGGTCTAAGAAGTACAATATTGTGATGGCCAAGACGATTATCCCAGGAAGGCCAAGGGCGATTTTTGAGAACTCCGGATCACCGAGCTTCTTAAGGTAGCGATATAAGAGAACGTAAGTCTCTTCGACGCTCTTCTCTTGTTGAACAAAGATGCGTTTTACCGATATTATAGGAATTTTTGCCTGTATAACCGGTATAACCTGTTCGTCACTGGCACCGTCGCTCACAAATATTACCCCGTCGGCTCTAAAGTTCTTGAGGACATAATCCAGTTCTGATGAGATCTTCAAATCTGCTTTGACCCCTCCCTCTGGCGTACCTGCCACAACTACCAGTTCGCATGCAAAGCCTTCGTCAACTAGAGAATCATAGGTATTGATCGCAGCAAAGACGGAGTTCGCGTCGGAGTCCTCAGGGCTCTTCAGGGCAAAGAGTGTGGCTACAGATAGGATCTTGTCCCTGCCAATGATAGGCGTGGTCACGCCTGTAACCCGTCCAATATCGTCGTCCTTATCAACGCTAAGAATGAGAATTCTCTTGCTCTCTTGGGACATCCTCCACACTATCAATGAATATTGCTTTTATGAATTTAAAACATTTCCAGCAACAAAGGAAAACTTTAAATACTGAATTACGTACCTTTCATGGCCAACATCGCTGCAAATTCCTCAAATGTGAGGCGCTCACCGTTTTTAATCTTTTCAGACGCTCTCTCGGCAAGCTCTGAGCGTTTGTTGATTATCTGGCGAGTTTGTTCCGCCAAGAGCTCAATCTTTTGCTCCATGGCAAAATCTCTAGCCTCTTTATACTTTGATTCCATTTCATGGAGCTGGTTCTTTGAAGTTTCTATCGCACTCTTTAAGGATGCCATCTCTGCCTTTAACTGTTCCAGCTCTGGGGTTAAGTGCTTGCAGTCTTCTAGGGACTTTATCATGGATTCGTGGTGTACTTTTGACTCCTCTGCAAGCGCTATTATCTCTTTGTGGGTTAGATCAGCCTTACTCTTTAGTTCCTCGAAAGAGGCTCTTAAGGCATTGATCTCTTGATCTATCTCCCTCGCTCGTTTGTAGACAATTAGCTTCTTCTCGAGTTCAGATCTCCTTTGTAGGAGGCGCCTCTCCTCCTCCAGAGATAGGGAGGTTGTCTGGTATTTCCAATCCATTTCTTTGAGTTGCCTCAGCAAGTCACTCTCACCCTCCCTAATTGAAGATAGGAGGGTTCTCTTCTTGGATATTAAATCCCCAATCTTTTGGGAGATCTCGTTATTTTCTTTGTGGAGTTCTTCCCTCAAAACCTTCTTCTCGGCTATGAGCTTGTTCTTTTCGTCCCTCAATTTTTTGTGTTCTTGGGCATTCTCTCTGAGGGTCTTTAGTTTGCTGATTATGGTTGCCCTCTTCGCCCTTAGTTCATTAAGTCTTTTGTAGTTGCTGTCAATATTCTCGCGAATTGACTTAATCTGTCTTGAGAGAGTACTGAGGAGCGAGTTTTCCATTGGGCTCACCAATTTGTCACTAAAGGTCTACTCCTCCTGTGTGTATGCGTTGAAGTTGGGCGTATAGATCGTCCAATCCTTCTCCAGTATTGGAAGAGATAAATATAAACTCTCCTAAGGCACCAATATCAAGTAATGATTCTAGGATCCTATCGGAGATCTCGCTCTTTAGGTCGGCAGCCTCGGAGATAAAGGCCTCCTTGAGGGCCACAGGGTCTGAAGCCCAGAAACGGGCCCTTTCAAGAATTTCTTCGGATAGAAGGTCCAATTTTGAGACACAATTTACCTGCGGGGCACGAAATCTGACGTGGACTGAATGGGACAGTAGCATTACTGAAATGAAGTCAGAGGGGCTATTCAAAAAGATGTGGTCTGCAAGAAAGATTATTGAGAAGTCGCCCCTCGAGAGGGCAGATGCAATTAAGGTTCCTGAGTCCCTGTATGCAAATAGCTCCATCTGTCCAGGAGTGTCGATAAGAACATAGTCAGGTTCGAGGCTCTCCAACTCCTCCCTCATCTCATAGACATGGTTTACTGCTGCGTCTACGCAGGCGACGAGTGCCCCGTTAGGACCAAGCCTGAAGTCCTCTATCATGCGATCATAGTTTACGTAGTCGCGGATATCTACCTCTGGGCTGTAAGGCAGCCACCGAACCCCGGGATCCAAGTTCATGGTGGCAACATTGACATCTGATGCCCTCAACCTATCCGCAAGGGCTGATGTCAGCGCAGACTTGCCTGAGCCGGCTGTCCCCATTATGTATACAAAGTTCATTTGTGAACCTCCTTTATCGTACCGCCGAACTTCAGGATTAGATTTGTAAAAGATTCCTCCGCCCTTGATAGGAGGGATTCCAGTTCATCAACATTATCTCCCGTTATCGAAAGGTGGATCTTCAGGGTGGGGGTGGGCTCTCTGCCAGCAGGGTGAGATTTCAGATAGACACCGCCGCTGTGAGGGAGCCACTCTTCGATCAGTGGGGCAAGTGATGATTCGGTAATGCCCTCGACCGTAAGCGTCCTCTCAAGGAATTTCTTCTTAGGTACTTTCTCTTTTAATATCTTCAAGACCTGGGACCTGAACATCTCCATCATCTCTGAAGGGACTCCAGGTAGCGAGAAGATCATTGTCCCTCTGTAAGCGATCATGATCCCTGGGGCTGAGCCTGTTCTGTTAAACAGTGGCTTTGCCCCGGCCGGCATAATCGCCATCTTGTATCTGGCGGGCGTCATATCGAGACCCATTGAACGATATTTCCTCTCTACCTGTTCAAGTGCCTCAGGGTTCAGAACCTTTGGGATTTTTAAGGCGGAGGCAAGACCCTCAACCGTGAGATCATCATATGTTGGACCGAGTCCTCCGGTGATAATGATGATTGAGGGGCGCCTGTTCAGCGCCTCTGAAACAACTCGGGAGATCTCGTAGACGCTGTCTCCTGCTACAGCTATCCTACTGACCTCTATGCCTATCGATGTCAACTGTGAAGAGATCCAAGCGGCATTTGTGTTCTGGGTCTTTCCTATGAGTAGCTCCCTACCTAGGCTGATGATCTCGGAGTTTATTGTGAACACCTGCCTACTTCTTCGTGGACCACCATTTGAGATACTCTTTTTTTAGCTTTTCTTTCTCGTCTTCGGTGCTGGTAGCAGCATATTTTGCCTTTATCTCGTCAATTTCATCTCTGGTAAGCGATAGCCCACAGCTTAGGCAGACGTACCTTCTATGAGAAGTTTCAAACTTTAATTCGCCGCCACACTCAGGGCATACAGCCATACAATCTCCCACAGGCTAATTTTGGTCACTCAACACTAATAAGGATAGTTTTGAGGGATGAAAATATTCACGTGATTACGTTCGTAAGACCGAGGGATTCAACCATCTGGAGGGCTCGCTCCCATTCCGAATTGTTTAATCGTCTCGTGATCTCGGGAACCTCCTTCGCTCTCCAGTGCGGGGTGTATTGATCCATAAGATTCACCCTTGTATCCCTGCCGAGTTCTTTTGCTATGAAATCGAGGATTCTGGAGAGGCAACAGTCCAAGTGGTTGGGGAGGACCAAGATGCGTATGAGCAGCTCGCCATGTTTTTTTGCAAATTTCAGATTTCTGGTGAGAACTTCCCAGTATCTGGGGGCGTCTGAGATCCGCTCCGCACATCGGTCGTTGCCGTATTTGAAGTCGATCTTATAGACGTCCGCAACTCCCCTCAGCAGCTCAGAGGACTCTAAGGAGTAATGGCCATTGGTATTGAAGAACACAGGCATGTTCTCCTTCTCGTAAAGAAGCACTCTCAGCCAGAATGGTATGTGTGGTATAGGATCCCCGCCGACCCAGTTCTGGTTTCTACATTTTCGCCTCCTGGCATCGTCTATAAGGATCGCTAACTCTCTCTCGGAGTATAAGTCCCCCCGCTCTATCTGTTGGCTGATGCCCCAGTTCTGGCAGTGGAGGCACCTGAAGTTACATCCCAAGCTAATTCGGCCGACTGAGAGTCGCATACCGTAAAGCTGGGAACGATCTCAGGTTCCTCCCCCATATGATCGAAGTAGGAGGAGACGTACATCTCCTCACCAACTCGGCAGTACCCCAGTTCGCCAATGGTTCTGTCCTTCATGCATCTACGCTCGCATAAGATGCAGGACTTCATGATCTTCCGTGCAATAGTAGATTTGAGGTGAAGTAGTGAGGATTTCGGGATTTCCAATTCGGAGTAATTGACCTTACCTGTGTCAAGTGACTTCTCCAGTTCATATTCTTGCTTGATGCCCGCACTATGCAACCTCCAAAGTTCTTCCATAGGCAAGTCCTCGGAGAAATTGACAGGTATTAAACGGGATATTTTGAATTTTGCTATGCTTTTGTTCTTTACGATGCTGACATACCTGGGGAGGGAAGATAGAACCCTAGGATCTTCTAAAGCGGATGCGGCATCTGGTCTAAGGAAATACCAGATATGGTATCACCTCCTTAAACAACAACATTTACTTCCTCACCGCAGAACGCGCATCTTCTGCCCTTTAGGTGGAGTGAGAGAACATCAAACCCGAATCGCTCTATCAGTATCTTATTGCATCTTGGGCAGTAAGTGTGCTCATATTCATGACCGGGTACGTTGCCAAGGTAGACATACTTAAGTCCAGCAGATTTGGAGAACTGCCAGAGTTCCTCCAAAAACTCCACCGAAGGGGGAGGGCTCCTTGTGTAAAGGTAGCTTGGGAAGAAGCGGAGTATATGAAGCGGAGTACCGTCTCCTAGATTCTCGATGATCCACTTTACGAGCTTAAGGAAGGCATCCTTTGAATCCCCTCCGCCAGTAACTATGAGGTTCGTTATCTCTATGAAGATCTTCTTCTGTTTCATTTCCAATAGGGACTGATAAACGGGCTCCACGTTTGCGACCTTGCAAAAGGACCTGTAGAAGTCAGGATCGCCGCTGCCCTTGAAGTCCACGGTTGCGGCATCCAAGTAGCCGTCGATCGTATCGACCGCCTCAGGGGTCATGTATCCATTGGTCACGAAGGTGTTATAGATCCCCTCCCTGTGGGCGATCTTAGCAGTGTCATAGGCATACTCAAAGAAGATTGTAGGCTCAGTGTAGGTGTAACTTATAGATTCGCATCCTGCCTGTTTTGCCATGGATACGACTTGCTCCGGGGGGAGGTTTTCCCCCTTTATGCCCCGATCTTGGCTTATGCTCCAATTGTCGCAAAATATGCATTTGAAGTTGCAACCCACGGTTGCGATCGAGAAGGCTGTGCTACCCGGATGGAAGTGATAGAGTGGTTTCTTCTCGATTGGATCCACAGCGTATGAAATCGCCTTTCCGTAGACGAGCGTTTGGAGGACGCCATCCTTGTTCTCACGAACGCCACATGTTCCTCTCTTACCCGGTTGGATGGTACATCTCCACCCGCAGAGATTGCACTTAACTATGGAGTCCAGCCTCTCATATAGCATGGCTTCCAACACAACCACTCCATAAAACTCTTAAGAGGATCCTAGAGATAAGAGTTTGGAGCGATGTTGCATGCTAGTAGTACCAGGGCCTTCCTCCGTAAACCTTGGGGAGAGGGTGGCCCAGAGCTTGAGAGAAAGGAAGATTGATGTAGAATACAAGAACTTCCCAGATGGGGAGTCTTATCTCAGGCTGACTCAGAGTGTGAGGGGGGAGGATGTGGTATTGATACAGACCACATATCCCCATCCGGACAAGAGGATTTTGGAGCTACTAATCCTCATAAACACGTTAGAGGACCTTGGAGCGGGTTCGGTAAGGGTGGTCGTGCCTTACATGGCATATGCGAGGCAGGACAGCAGATTCAGGGAGGGGGAGGCAATAAGCATCAACACAATATTCAGGCTAATCGAGAGCGCAGGTGCCGACGAGTTCCTAACCGTGGACATTCACAAAGAGTTCTCCCTTGGAATATTCGGAATCCGTGCGAAGAACATCCGTGCAGCCGAGACCGTAGCAGATTATCTGAGGGGGAAAGAACTGGTAAGACCGTACGTCCTCTCCCCAGATAAGGGGGCACTCAGCATAGCGAAGAGTATTGGGGAGAGGCTCGGGGCGGGGTATGGGAGCTTTGAAAAAACGAGAGATAGGATAAGCGGAGCGATAACGGTGAAGGGGGAGAGGGTGGAGGCAAAAGGAAGGGACGTGGTCATTGCTGATGACTTGATCAGTACCGGTGGGACGATAGCGAGCACGGCCAAAATACTCAAGACCGAGGGAGCAAAGAGGGTCATAGCGGTGTGCACGCACCCGTTGCTTGTCGGCACGGCACTCGTCAAGATGAAGGAGGCAGGGGTTGACGAGGTCATAGGCACAGACACTGTTGAGAGTGAAGTGAGCAAGATCACGGTGGCACAGCTTATAGCAAAGGAGTTAAGCAGAAGTTGAAGGACAGAAGCAAGATTCTGCTACTCCTTTCAGGAGAACACCCATCCCTTCCGTACTCGGAGGTTTATGCGGTACTGGATAGCGAGGAAGTGGAGTTTAGGGAGGTTGAGAGGTTCGATCAGTTGTTAGTGATCGAGACGGGTGATGAAGCTAAGAAACAGTTGGAGAGGAGGGCAGCATATGTTATGGAGGGCGGAAGACTGATAATGCGTTCAAGTCCATCAGCAAGGGATTTGATGGCGAACTGTAGAAGAGTGGACTGGAGCTTCTTGGAAGGAAGGAGTTTTGGCGTGAGGTTTTCGAGGGTCAAGGAATACTGGAGGGACTGCTCTTCGATTGAGATGGAGGGTTTGGTGGGAGGGGTTATAAAGGATCTCACAGACGCGAGGGTGGACTTGAAAAGACCAGAAGTATGGGTTAAGGGAGTTCTCACCGACGGAGGAGTTTTCCTGTATACGCTGGATTTCAAGACGGATAGGAGAGCTTTTTCCCGTAGAAAGCCGAAGACAAGACCATTCTTCCACCCAGGGGTACTTG
>CAZQQB010000003.1:24659-26499 GCA_964595415.1 uncultured Nitrososphaerota archaeon
TGAGCCTAAACTGGCCAGGGTTTTTGTGAACCTGTCTAGGGTGAGGGAGGGGGGCAGGTTTCTTGACCCATTCTGTGGAACTGGTGGGTTCCTGATAGAGGCGGCGCTAATCAAGCTTCGAACATGCGGGGTTGACCTTGACATAAGAATGATCATGGGCGCTGCCAAGAACCTGAGACACTACGGACTAGATGCTGAATTGATACTAGGCGATGCTAGAAGATCACCTTTTATAGAGGTTGACGGTATAGCGACCGATCCGCCGTATGGCAGGGGTACTTCCACCAAAGGTGAGAGGGTGAGAGATATACTAAAAGAGTTCATGAGTGAGGCTCACAAGGTGTTGAAAGATGGAGGGCACATGTGTATTGCTGCGCCATATGAGATTAGGATTCAGGATGTTGCCATCGGTACGGGTTTTAAGGTGAAGGAGGTACACATGATGAGGGTTCATAAGTCGCTCACTCGTTCTATTGTGGTGGTGGAGAAGCATGCGAGCTAGAGTGGTGATACTCGGTTCCTCTGGAGGGATGCCTACCCCAGAAAGGGGGCTCCCCGCCGTGCTTTTGGAGGGAGACGGAAGGGTCGTTCTAATTGATTGTGGAGAGGGGACGCAGAGGCAGATGATGAAGGCAGGCTATGGTCTGTGCAGGAGGATGAGGATCCTCATAACGCATCTCCATGGCGACCATGTTTTTGGCTTGCCAGGGATGATACAGAGCATGAACTTGCTGAACAGAGTCCATCCCCTCGATATTTATGGGCCAAAGGGGCTAAAGGAGTTCATATATGAGACTACGATCTCGACAATGTCAGAGCCGAGCTTTGACCTAATGATACACGAGGCGGAGGAAGGAGAGATCATTAGGGAGGGGGGGATTATTGTAAAGGGTGTCTGGGCAGACCATTCAAGGGCGAACCTCTCCTACAGAGTGACCTTTGGGGCTAGCCAAGGGAGGTTCATTCCAGAGAAAGCGAAAGGGCTCGGAATTCCGGAGGGACCATTGTGGGGCTTGCTCAAGTCAGCGAATAGCGTCATGCTTGAAGGGGGGAAGGTTGTGGAGCCAAAGGACGTGCTTGGCGAGCCTGTTGCAGGTGTAAGCATAGTCTACACGGGCGATACCAGGTACTGCGAGAAAGTGATCGGATTGGCAAGAGGGGCAGATCTCCTGATACACGAGGCCACTTTCGGGTCCGACCTTACAGAGAGGGCTTATGAGGAGGGGCACTCAACTGCAGAGGAAGCCGCGAGGGTTGCTTTGGAGGCTGGTGTTAAAAAGTTGATCCTGACACACATAAGCGGGAGGTATTCTGACTCCACGGTTCTTGAAGAAGAGGCGAGAAAGGTTTTTCAGAACGTTGAGGTGGCAAAAGATCTCAGTGTCTACGAGTTGAAGAGCTGAACTGCCCTATTAAAGGACATCTTTGCGTCGGTGAAGTTGTTATTCTCAACCACGGCCGAAACCCCAACCCGGGATATTTTTGACTTTATCAGGGACCAATTGACGGTGCCGTCCCCGATGATCCTGTGTTCGTCTTCTGCACCGTAATTATCGTGGAGGTGGAGGTGTATGATACGGTCATTTACGGCGGAAAGGAAGGGTTCCAATTGGGAGGTCGTGTTTGCATGACCCACGTCTAGTGCGATATAAACTGGCAAACCGTTCTCTATGAGTGAGTTGAACTCCTCTGCCTTTTGGAGAAGGCACGGGGTGTTCGCGGGCATATTCTCAACAGCGACTCTTAGACCTAGTGATTCGCCGTGATTTATTATTCTTTCCAAGGAGTACATGTTCAGAGACCAGTTAACGTTTGGGACTAAGTTCTCCAGCGGAGTCCG
>CAZQQB010000003.1:26509-29278 GCA_964595415.1 uncultured Nitrososphaerota archaeon
TGGGTGGACGATGTATAAATCGGCACCTATGGCGTGAGCCTTATCCATTGATTCAATAATGAGTTTCATGGTGCAGGACCTTATCCGGGGGTTAGAAGATGCAATATTGAGGTCTAGTATTGGACCATGGACTGTGAACTTTAAATTTGACGATGCGCGGAGTTCGTTAAGTGCTTTGACTCTGCCCTTTGTTAGGCGATCCTTCCATTCGTCAAGTATCTCGAGGATGTCTATTCTAAGGGACAGAAGGTCGTCTATGACCTTGAAAGTCTTTCCGACCGTGCAGAGCGTTGAGATTCCGATCTCCATAGCTCATCGACGGGCACGCCGTCTATCGTCTTTGTAGCCAACCATTCTATTAACGACTTCGGATCCTCTGTTTTGATGTGGAAGGTTATAGGACCTAACGGGGACTCGCCCTCAGGCATGCAGAAGCTGATATGACCTGCATATGCCACCTGCTTGTTCAAGTGAAAGGCAACGGTAGAGCCCTCAACACCACTCAGCATAACCCTCCGTGCAGCATCCAGTATTCGCTCCCTCCTCAACAGGTTTCTGAGCTTAAGGAGCAAGGAGATGTCGCCTTCCTGTACGATGTAACCACGACCCCCCTCCACGTGTTTTTTGTAGGATTCCACGCCAGTTACGTTTATAAGTGCCTTAATAACTTTGGATTCGTCCTCAGTAGGGTTCAACTCAACCTGTACAAACACTCTAGCTTCCACAGGCCTCCCTCTTGAAGAACTCCTTCACTGAATTTATTAAATCTTCCATGGTGCTTTCATTGATGAACACTTTATCCGCAAGGGCGATCACCGAGCCTATGCCGACTTGGAGCTCCCTCATGTCCCTCTCATTGAATGTTTTAAGGTCTTTTGGGTCGTCTGGTCTATCTCTCTCCAACAGCCTCCGAAACCTAGTGAGGGGGGAGGCGTGTACTGCTACCAGGCAGACTTTGGCGTTTCTTCTAAAGAAGTTCAGCTCCTCCATGCTCCTGAGGCCCTCGACGACTGCTACTTCTGTGTGGGATAATTTGGCGAGACATCTCTTAGCAACGACATCGTTGCCCTCCTCTTTGCGGAGTTTGAGCATAAGTCTGCCCAAGGACTCAGGGGTCCTTTTGATGCCCCTGACCTCGGCCTCTTCGCGGATTATGTCCCCCATTATGATGACATTTAATCCCAATGATCTGGCAGTCTCGGATACCACAGACTTTCCGGATCCAGGCATTCCAGTGATGCAGAAGAGACGGACCATGCGAGAGATTAATTATAAGCGAGGATATAACGATTATCTGGTGATTTTATGGAGACCGTAAGGGCGTTCCTCGCACTGGAAATCTCCGATGATGTAAGGAGCAAAATTATGGAGTTTGAGGGGGAGCTGGAGGCCAGCGGGGCCGACATAAAACTGGTGGAAAAGGAGAACTTGCACGTGACAATGAAGTTCTTGGGGGATGTCAACGAGGTGGTTCTGGAGAAGATCTTTGCCATTATGGATGACGTGAAGGAGGAGAGGTTCTCCATAAGGGTGGAGGGCGTCGGAGTGTTCCCGAACCAGAGGATGCTGAGAGTGGTCTGGGTGGGGATCGGCGACGGAGGGGAGAAGGTAACCAAGATCCAGAGAGAGCTTGAGGGG
This sequence comes from uncultured Nitrososphaerota archaeon, assembly GCA_964595415.1. Classification (GTDB taxonomy): domain Archaea; phylum Thermoproteota; class Methanomethylicia; order Methanomethylicales; family Methanomethylicaceae; genus CAZQQB01. Next base: position 28,148 of record CAZQQB010000003.1, read on the forward strand.
CAGTTGGCAGGGCTTGGGTTTGGAAGGGAGAGGGACTTCGTGCCGCACATAACGGTCGGGAGGGTGAGAAGCCCGAGAAATCGGGAGAGGGTCATTCAGGTACTCGAAAAGTACAAGGGGCACTACTTTGGTACATGTTTGGTGGATAGGTTGGTCTTGAAGAAGAGTGTACTCACCTTAAGGGGACCCGTATACTCGAATTTGAGAGAGGTAGAGTTGAGATAATGATCAGTCTCGATGAAATGTTGAGGGAAGTGGTTCGAAAGGTAAAGCCAACTAATGAGGACCGCAGGGAGATCATGGAAGTAGTGGAGAGAATAAAAGGAAGAATAGAGAGGGAGGCCGAGCTGAAAGGATTTAAGGTCAGGGTCGAGGTGGAGGGTTCTCTCGCAAAAGATACATGGGTTGCCGATGACAGGGACATTGATCTCTTCATAATATTTCCGCGCGGAACTGCAAAAGAGGTTGTTAAGAATGCGGGGCTTGAGCTCGCCAAGTCGGGCGTGGGCGCGAGCTGGAAGCTGGGTTACGCGGAGCACCCGTATGTAGAAGCGTGTGTGGACGGATGCACGGTGGACATTGTGCCTGGAGTTGAGATGGGGGAAGGGGAGAGGCCCGTAACCGCTGTTGATAGGACACCCCTACACACAAAGTTCATTGTAAGTAAGCTGGACGAAGTGATGAAAGACGGCGTTAGGGTTCTCAAGCAGTTCATGAAGGGCATAGGCGTATATGGGGCTGAGCTGAAGGTTGGAGGTTTTTCTGGATATCTATGTGAGCTACTTGTGCTCGTCTACGGGAGCTTTGAGGGGGTACTCAGGGAGGCTGCCAGGTGGAAGGACAGGACTGTCATAGACTACATGAAGTATTACAGGGACGGGGAGGTTGAGAAGATCTTCGATTCGCCCCTAGTGGTTATAGACCCGGTTGACAGAAGGAGAAACGCTGCGGCTGCAGTCTCTCTCCAGTGCTACTCAACCTTCATAGCGGCGGCGGATTGGTTCTTGAAAAGACCAAGCATGGAGTATTTTTTCCCCAGAGTAGAGAAAGGGGATGCAAGCAAGGCATTAAGAGAGCTTAGGAAAAGGGGAACCTTAATAGTGGTAATAAAAACAGGTTGTCCAAAGCTGC
>CAZQQB010000003.1:29288-44128 GCA_964595415.1 uncultured Nitrososphaerota archaeon
GTGAGATCCGGAGGAGCCTGATGAGGTGCGTTGGGCTGGTTGAGATGCATGATTTTGAGGTACTGGACTACAGGGCTTGGAGCGATGAAGATAGCTGTGTGGCCTTCATTTTGGAGGTCGAGAGTAGGAGGGTGAGGGGAGGGAAGGTCCATAGAGGACCGAAGGTGTGGTATCACGAAGATGTAGAAAAGTTTCTTGAGAAGCATCTGAAAGGTGAGAATGTCCTGGTAGGACCATTTGTGAGGGGAGACCGATGGTATGTAGAGCTCAAGAGGAGGTATTCAGACATTAAGGAGCTTTTGGAGGAAGAGTTTGCAAAGATCCAGATGAGCAAGGACATAATGGATGAGGTCAGGAAGGGCTTTGCTGTTTATGTGGATGATGAGATCTTAGAAGTATGCAAGGGGAAGCCCGTACTGGGAGAGGAGATCTTCAGTTTTGTAAGGAAGAGACCAGTATGGCTGAAGTGATACCCATAGAAGACGATAGAGCAAAAAAGATCCTTTCCTATCCTTTTATGGTGGAAGAGTTCTATCGGAAGGTTCTGATGGATTTAAGGCAAATGGGCGTGGGTGGGATATTTTCGGAAGGAAAGGTCGAGATCAACCGGTTTAGGGTGCTTGGGAAGGGTTGCGTTGGAGTGGTTGCGCTTGGATTGCTGAAGGGAGAGATGGTCGCTCTAAAGATCCTTAGGGTGGATGCCGACAGAGGATCATTAAGAAAGGAGGGGGAGGTGCTGATGTTCGTTAACAGAGTGGGGATTGGCCCTAGGCTGAGCGTGGTGGGAGGCACTGCTATTGCGATGGAGTACATTCGGGGGAAGACCCTATTGAGTTGGTTGAGAGAACAAAATGATAGCGAGAAGGTCAGGAGTATTGTAAGGGAACTTCTGGGGCAGTGTCGGACTCTAGATGAAATAGGGGTTGACCATGGCGAGCTCTCTGATGCGAAGAAACATGTTATCGTGGACCAGAGGGAAAAACCGAGAATAATAGATTTTGAGACTGCGAGCAGAGAAAGGAAATGCAGGAATTTAGTCTCTATGGCAGGCTACCTATTTTTCAAGAAGACGGTCTCAGACTGCCTCATGGCGCACCTGTCGTGGGATAATAATAGGCTCAAGAAGCTGCTCAGGGATTACAAGAGTCTTCAATCCTTGGAGGTTTATGAAAGGGTAGTCAAAGAGCTTGGCCTATAGCCCTCTTAGTGGATTGTCCAACCTATGGAGGGAGGTCGCCCGCTCGCGTTGTTAAAATGTGAATGGAAGGCCCGCGACTGAGGCAGAAGTCAAGTCAACTGTGAACTAGCTTTTTCTGTGTTGTATGTTCACAATTTCAAAACCAAGTTTAGAGAGGTGATCCGTTATGTGCCGGCGGTGGCACCTCTTTGGGTCGGGCTCCAAGCAGAGTAGGCAGACTTTACCCTCCTCTGAGAGGGATATTATGAGACGGACCCCATCTTCAAAATCCTGAGTTTTCATGTGCTTGGGATACCCTCCCCTCCTAAAGCCGCCTAACTTGTCACCCAGCCAGATGTACCTGACGCCGATCGTTTGAAGCGCAATATCAAGGCTCTCTTTTTTGAAGTGTGAAAGCTTAGAAGTGGGCCACCGCCTAAGATCTATTAGGATATTGATGCCATTCTCTTTGATTAGGGTCAGGAAACGCTCCTTTGGTAAGGAGCCGTAGCCCATGCTCCATATTTTGGATGGATTTTTTACTATCATCTTTATGGTCACCTGAGGTTTAGAATTCACGATCTCATTTTCCTATCTCTACAATCCAATACTAATTTAAGAAAAGACTATTAAAATTTAAAGCGGGAAAAAAAGACATGTCTCTTGTTTCTATAATTTTTGATATATTTTTTGATAATTTTAATTCTAATATGCTGGTTTGCCTTTCTTCAGACTGTGGGAAGGGTTGTCCGTCGATATTTTCATTTTTCAATTCCATCATTTTTTGTTGGTTTGATTGACAACCCACTCAGGCAAAGAATCCAACCACCAATAAAGGTGATTGATTGGATAGATATCCCAGATGGTGCTCATGTTTTGGAAATAGGGCCAGGTCATGGGACTTTTACGATGGAGGTTGCGAGACGAGTAGGGAAAAAAGCATAGTTTATGCGGTCGAGCTTCAGCCAACCATGGCTTCAAAGCTCAAAAGAGGGGGTCATTAGAAGAGGGGTCAAGAATCTCGAAGTGTTTGTTGCCTCTGCCGAAAATCTTCCCTTTTAAGGCAGTTCTTTCGAAAGAGTATTCATGGTTACAGTACTAGGGGAGGTTCCCAATAAAGGAAGAACACTGCGCGAGGTCATGCGCATCTTGAAAGATGATGGGTTGCTGGCGATAGGGGAGCTCCTTTTCGATCCGGACTATCCCCGGAAAGATAATGTGATCGGTTGGTGCAGAGACGTGGGATTTGATTTCGTTGGAAGCTATGGAAATGTCCTGCATTATTTGCTAACGTTCAGGAAGATAATTACACGAGCAGATAGGTAGATTGGATAATCAAACCACTTTTATTCTCAAATTGAGATTTTTATAAAGGAAAGATAAATTTCTACCATTTGCTGAAAAAAGTCCAGCGGCTCAAATTGCGGTGAGAGTCTGCTGGCCATTCTTAAAAAATTACGGAAAGAGCTATAATCACAGGTGGAGCAATAAGTTAAGGTATGCCAAAGTGGCGCCCTGAAAAGGGGTTCCTTATCTGACAAGTAGGGGCGCCCTTTGGCGTCGGACAATGATTGCTACACACACTCACATAAAAAGTTTACTAATCATGAAATCAGCTTTATCCAAAGGAAAACAGAGTTTATCAGAGTTGAGCAATGATTATGTCTTGGATGCGAAATTAAAGAGACCAATTTTTCATCATGAGACCGCGATGTATTTAATTTCTTGTGAGTTCAATTAACATTAATGATTATTACTAAAGGATGCTCAATCAGGGCTGGGCTGAAAAATGAGAAGAGTTGAAGAGGTAGAATTCATACCAATGAAGGAGGTAACATTCGAGGAGTACCTAAAGTTCGTAAAGGACCACAAGAAGATTATGGTGGAAGACTCTGAAGTGGAAATAGGCACAAAGCATGCTGTAGAGAGTTTACAGCCTAAGGAGTTTGAGCTCGAAGCGACAACGGTATGGTCATATCCGGAGAGAGGGGCTTGGGCAACACACCGAGGCGACTACAGAGGGAACTGGCCACCCCAGCTAGTCAGAAACCTCATATTGAGATACAGCAAGCCGAATGAGGTTGTGCTGGACCAGATGTGCGGCGGGGGCACCACGCTTGTAGAGTGTAAGTTGTTGGGGAGGAGAGGGATAGGGGTCGACATAAACTTAGGGGCGTTGATGTTGAGTTGGGACAGGCTGAACTTTTACAAGAGTCCGGACAACAGCGTAACTCAGGATGAGATAAGACTATACCTAGGCGATGCGAGGAACCTTAATCTAATAGAAGATGAAGGGGTAGACCTGATAGCGACCCATCCGCCCTATGCCGGGATAATAAGGTACTCAAAAAAGAAATATGAAGATGGTGACCTATCAAAGATACCGATAGAAGATTACCTTACTGGTATGAAAAACATTGCAGAAGAGAGCTTCAGGGTTCTGAGACCGGGTAGGTTCTGCGCACTTCTTGTGGGGGATACCAGGAGGCACAGGCACTACGTACCATTAGCTTTTAGGGTAATGCAGTGTTTCCTCGATGTGGGATTTGTATTGAGGGAAGACATTATAAAACACCAGTGGAAGGTCAAGAAGAGCGGGGAGAAATGGAGAGGGCTTGCAAAGAGTGCAGAGAAGTGTTGGGTTGATAAGCCTGAAGGGAGGCGGTTCTGGACCGATTTTCTCCTAATATACCACGAGCACCTATTCGTCTTCAAAAAACCAAACAAGGGAGAGGACTTTAAAGACCTGAAGTACAGCATGAAGTGGTGGTAGTCGCCCACAAGTGACGCCCGATCTACAAAGTGGACTTCCTGCGAGGGTTGGATAATTCAATCATTTTAGCAGATCATCTTTTCCATGCCATTCTTATTGTTGTTATTATGAAAGCTACAAAGATCACTGCAAAGATCATTAAAAGGTTTAAAATCTCCAAGCCTAAGAATACAGCAATAAATAAATATCCTATCAAGTAGCCAATGGCATACATTAAGCCCCAGTGCCTCATCAACTCTACTATGAAAATCGCCAGCATGATGATCAAAAATTTATAGCTGATTATTAGAAGTAGGTCGTCGGTCGTAAACAGGTAGCCCAGGTATTGTGGGCTTTTAAGGACAAGGGATCCAGCAATCTCGACTGGTATGGAGAGAGTAAAACCAAGCAAGATGTCTTGGATCGCCGCGGGCAGTCCTTCCTCTTCTTCACGCATAACTCAAACTCCTGGCATCTTCTCTATTTTCGTAGATTCACTTCCACCTTTGATAATTATTACAAAACGTTCACTTAACGCTTGCTGAGGGAGATGAGGGCATTATGTTAAAAATATAATCAAAATTTTTGGATGTCGCTTATCCCGATTTTATGGTTTTCGAAAATGTTTGTTCCGTATCTGGCCCAATATTTTATGACGTTTCTTTTTTCTAACAATAACTTTAGATCCTTATCTTCCTACCGCCAAGACCTGGAATTTCTACAAGACAACCTCTCCCTCGGCGCTATCCTAATCTGCAGTCAGTTCCACAAAACCATAGGACTAAAAAATTCTAAGGTAAATAAAAACGGAAAGAAATTCGCCCGTAATGATTTCAAGAAAAAGAGAATTAGGGCTATGGAATTAAACTCTATAAACTTAATTCTTTAGAGCTTTTTAGGAAGTTTTGCTCCGCAATGATGGCATTTTCCTCTTGTTCCGTAAACAGGTATGGGTTTTCCACATGGGAAAGGAAGTCACGGATCCTTTCCGGGGTAAATTCGTGCTCGAAAAGGAATGAGCGGATGCAGCCGACATAGTAGCTTGCGGTTCGGTCCGAAAGGCATAGGTCTACCTTGCAGAACTTCTTAAAACCGTACAGTACCGTACCAGGTACCGTACCAGTTTCGCGCTTATTTAAAAAATCCTTTTCTTGGTGAAGCTTCTTTTCCTTAAGAAAAGAAGGTTCTATGGTGGGGCCGTCGGGATTTGAACCCGAGATCACAAGCGCCCCAGGCTTGCATCCTAGTCCAAGCTAGACTACGGCCCCATGAAGTTCAACAGGCTATCCATCAGCAAAGTTCACATATAATTTCTTCTTCCTAAATATTTTCCTACCAACTTTCAGGAGGTTTAGTAGCGGATTATATTTAATATTAATTTATCTTACATTTAAAGCACGAAAAGCGCCAAACATAGATGATTCGATTTCATAAACAGTTTTGATAACCGAGAGATGTCTAGCGCGTACCATTACACATAGATTTAGAAAAACGTGAGGAGCGACTATTTAGGCAGGATTTAAATATTTACTTGGAGTACTTTCAACTTATGAAATACCTCATTGTTTTTTACTCAAGAACTGGAATCACAGATCTCCTTGCACGCAAGATTGCCGAGAGGCTCAAAGGGGATCTTGAAGAGATAAGGGACACAAAAAATAGAGCCGGAATTATAGGGTTTTTGCGTTCTGGATATGATGGCGCACGCAAAAAACTTACAACGATCGCTGAAACGAAATATGATCCTGCACAGTATGAGCTTGTCATCATTGGAACCCCTGTTTGGGCAGGGAATATGTCCTCTCCGACCAGGACGTATATAGTTAATAATAGGGAAAAGTTTAACAAAGTGGCATTCTTTTGCACACTCTCTATGAAAGATGCACCAAAAATATTCAAGGATATGAGTGAAACCTGTCAAAAGGAGCCTGTGGCTACCGCTATGTTTATGCGCAAAGAGGTAATAAGTAATGAAATTACCGATAAGCTGAACGAGTTTGTGTTAAAACTCGAGTCGATAGGAAATTAACGGGTGCATTCGCTTGTGTACAAATAAGAAATTGCTACAATTTCTTTCCAATTCGGTGTGCTACCACTCCCAAGACCAGGGCATTGATCATCGTATGTTATGAAATAAGTTGAGCCCTCATGTTCGATCCTTACAGCATTTTTAGGAGCCTGTATTTTAAGGGCTTTTAGGTCTTCTTCACAAATAGCAAAGAAAGGGTAAACTCTGCAGATCTTGGGCCTGCTTTCGTATACTTTGCAGAGGTAACCCTCCAAAAAGCAACAAACTGGTACATCATCTCTGACGACTTTTCTTGTTGTGCGCCATTTGATATCTACGTTTTCGCCAAAGTTGCGCATCTCTTCATCGGTAAGCGAAACATCGAAAGAGCAGCATCTGGCACACCTTGTACATTTAAATTTCGTTGATGCTGACGCAAAATACATACCTATATTCCAAACCATACAATTAGAGTAAATGGGATTATGAAATAAAAAGCTTGGTTTACTGGGATCGTTAAGTATTTAAAAGCACGAGGTCCTCTAACCATTGGGCGGCCGTAGTCTAGCGTGGTCTAGGACGTCGGCCTTCCATGGAAAAATCCGAAGACCGCCGAGGACCCGGGTTCAAATCCCGGCGGCCGCACCAATATAGAGCATTTTGTACATTGCTACTGTACAAATATAATCCTAGCTTATCTGAAATATGGCGGGTTACCAGACTCAACTCCGGTGCCTAAAACAGCCTACTACCTAAAATGCCCAAACTGTCACAGGAAATCTTGGATGACTTCTGTTAGTTGCGGTTAGGTGATGTTGTCTTCTTTGTGTTGTGGTGGCGTTAGCCATGGTTCTGCTTGTTCTTTGTATGTTTTGCGCCAGCTTTCTCTGCTTTTGTTGATGAATGTGTTTTGTTGTTCTGGTATTTTGTGATCTATCCAGAGGCTTTATTCTGAGTTTTTAAATAATGAGACTTTTGAAGAAATATTCAGATGTCAACTGCCAAAGCTGAAGCCTGTGGGCTTGCAGATGAATTATAATGGTTTATCCCGAAGTCGCCATTCATCCCCGCATTAGGCACTTCGAAGGGCGCCCATCCAGAGAGAGACAGCTCCACTCTGGAGAGGTTGAGGGGGACAACATAGTTTGCATTGTGTTGGAATTCACAATTAACATACCCGGAGACCAATTAAGTTCTTCTGTCGAATTTGTCGACATGTCGCATCTTGGACATTTTATAGAGGCATTCTTGGGCTTATAGTAACTATTGGGATTCCTCTCTAGAGAACCTTATACTCGATAAAGAATTGCAATTGTCTGAAAGCCAGGCTATGGAGGCCCCCGTTGTGGTTTTTCCTACCCTAATTTTAATCGTGAACGTTATTTGGTGCAAAAAGCTTCGAAGCCTGCGTATCTAGCGTTAGATCCCAGCGTCTCTTCGATGCGTATGAGCTGGTTATACTTGGCAACGCGTTCACCTCTCGCCGGAGCCCCTGTCTTTATCTTCCCAGCCCCGAGTGCCACTGCAAGATCAGCGATGTAGTGATCTTCCGTCTCTCCAGATCTGTGGCTGACCACTACTCCGTAGTTGTTTTCAAAGGCGTAATTAGCAACATCGATAGCCTCTGTGAGTGTCCCGATTTGGTTGACCTTGAGCAGTATGGCGTTTGCGGCGCCCATCTCCACACCTTTGCGGAATCTCTTGATGTTGGTCACGAATATGTCGTCGCCAACAATCTGGACTTTTTTGCCTAGTTTTTTGGTAATTTCTACAAATGACTCGTAGTCATCTTCGTGGAATGGATCCTCCAAAAGGGTGATTGGAAAATCCGACACCAACTCCGAGTAAAAGTCTAGGAGTTCTCCGGGGGAGCGTTCCTCTCCATCTATGAGGTAGGAGCCCTCATTGCAAATACTCGAAGCAGCCGCGTCGAGGGCGAGCCTAACCTCCCTTTTTGAATAGCCCAATTCGTTCATGGAAATTTCAATAGTGTCCAGCGCCTCCCTCGTATTGGACAGCGGAGGGACGAAACCCCCTTCGTCACCTATGTTGACCGCAAAGGGACCATATTGGTTTCTCAGTCGTTTCTTCAGCTGCATGTAAATTTCACAGCCCACCCTAACGGCGTCTTTGAAGGATAGTAACCCGCCTGGCACTATCATGAATTCTTGTATGGAAAGATTGCCCCCCGCATGTTTGCCACCGTTTATTATGTTCATCATAGGTACAGGGAGGATCGAGGAGGACCGGTTCAAGTACTTGAAGAGAGGAAGACCGGCGGTGTTGGCTGCAGCCTTGGCAACTGCAAGTGAGACCGCCAAGATCGCATTAGCTCCGAGCTTGGACTTGTTCTCTGTGCCGTCCATAAATATCATCTTTGTGTCTATCTCCCTGAGGTTGCGCGAGTCCATACCGACAATCGCTGGGGAGATGATCTCATTTATGTTCCGGCAGGCTTTAAGCACCCCCTTTCCCATGAACCTCTTGTCACCATCTCTGAGCTCAAGAGCCTCGTGAGTCCCGGTGGAGACCCCGGAGGGGACGGAGGCCCTACCGAAGCCGCTACCTGTGAATACCTCTGCCTCGACTGTCGGGTTTCCGCGGGAGTCTATGATCTCTCTAGCTAAGACTTTTTTTATGGTGAAGTCAGCCATTAAGCATCACTCCAGTTCGTAGTGCTCGAGTTGTTTGATGACATAATCCCTTATGAGTTTGGGGCTTTTCAGTTCTCTGACGACCTTGCCGTTCTCAATGTACTTTTCCAAAACCGGCGAGGGTTTACCATCGCATGAGGGGCACTTTGGCGGATCCGAATTGAATGGAGTAACTTGCCAAGTGTAGCAGCGTTCGCAGCGCCATGCCTGCTTCCTTCCGCTGAATTTCCCTCTCTTGGAGATGGGCTTGCACTCCACCTCAACGATGTCCATGGAGAAGTCTATCGTGGGGGCGTTCGATACAGAGGTTCCTACCCCGAAACCATCGACAGGACCCTCTGCCAGTCTTCCCACAGACCTTTCGTCCAGACCACCCGAGACGTAGATCTTAATGTGTTTGAACCCGCGAATATCCAGTTCCCAGCGAACCTCTCTCACAATTTCCAGGAAGTCTCCGCGCCTAGATCCCGGAGTGTCCAAGCGGACCCCGCTGAGGCGCTCCCGAAGGGTCTCAGCAGCGAGTATTGACTCGAACTTCTCGTCGTAGAGGGTGTCCACCAAGGCGATCCTAGGCACCGATGGCTCGATCACCTCATCGAATGCCTTCCATGCTGAGGTCTGATCGCCAAAGATGAGTATCAGAGGGTGGGGCATAGTACCAGAGGGTGTAATCCCGATAAGCTTTGCGCCTGACACACCGGAGACTCCGTCGAGGCCTCCAATATAAGCGGCCCGGTCAAGCATGGGTGATAGGGCGGGGTGCATCCGCCTGATGCCGAATGCGAATACCTCCTTTCCCTTGGCAACCTTCTTCACCCTCGCGGCGGCGGTTGCAACGCCGGAGGCTTGACAGAGTAGACCTACTGTGGCGGTCTCCACATTGACGAATGAGCTGTAATAGCCCTCGACCAGCATCTGGGGGACCCTGAAACCACTAAGGTCCCTGGTAGGGAATATGGTCCCTTCGGGCATCGCATACAGATCCACAGGTATGCCCTCGTAGAGGGCGACGACCTCCTCGAGACCGCAGAATACGCCCCATCTCCAGTTCTCCGGGAGTTTACCCACTGTGATCTCTGCCAAAACTTTTTTGTCCATACTTTTGCTCTCGATAATCCTCTTGGTCCGAAGATAGTATATGTCGGAAGTCTGACCAGACTTTATCTCCTCCTCGGTGGCTATGTGAAAACGATGCATCGCAACCACTTACGATGAATTATTTCAGCATCCTTAAATATAATTCTTGAGTTAGGACGCATTAAAGGCCTATTTGATCTCCTAATGGGAGTGGATCGTTCCTCACGTGAATTCAATTGACCATTTTTTTAATGTGGCAATGATCCATTTTTTATTTGGATCTGGATTGAGGTTTTGCTCGTAGTTGTTGGTGTTAAGTTGATGTTAATTTTTATTTGTCTCGAAATTTAGTATTCATCTATGGAAAGTTGTTTTGAAGTCTTCTTGGACTTCATGAGCGACCATTCCTCCTTGGAGAGAGTCCCGCCGACCTGCTCCTTTATCAGTTTGGCGATTTCTCCGCCTATCTGAGGGACATTAATGAGATCCTTGGGGGAGGCTAATTTAAGGTCTTCCAATGTCTTGAAGCCTGCAGAGTAGAGGGCCCTTGCCCTGACTCTACCGATACCCCTCAGAGACACAAGAGGTATGAGCTCCTCTTTGACGCCTTTCTCGATGCGAAGATAGAGGTTCCTGAGGGGGGCGATCGATTCTGTAAACCCGAAGAGCTTTGCAAGTTCGTGGGCAGCATGGATCAGCCACTTCGCCGATTCCACGAAGGAGCATATGTCTCCAGACCCGACGTCGAACCTCTCTACGATGCTGTCCTCGGGACACTCCTCTATCCAATCTTTGAGTAGAAGGGCCGTCTTCACCTCTTCGAGGAGTGAGTTGTATTCCGGATCCTCCTCATCCGGAAGGTCGAAGAGGAAGAGGTCAGAGCTCCCATCTATTAATGATGCTAATGGCTCGATCTCCCTCTTTCTGATGTAGAGCTTAGGCATGTCGGGCGTGTGGCATATTAAAGTCAGGTAGCTGAGGGGGGGAAGGCCGGCCCGGCGGAGCTTGAAGGCATCCCTTATCATGACGGCGGACTCTGGATCGATGTAAAGCTCCGCCACCTTCATGCCGAACTTTGTGGGGGCAAGGCGGCGCATGCGGGACTCGATGAGGTTCTCTTTGGCGAGCATTTCTAGGTACTCGGCGACTTTGTCCTTGAAGGCGTGGAGACCGTACTGGTGGGCGAAGAGAGTCCTCCCGAAAAAGTCGAAGAGGTTCTCCTCGCTGTGTGCAAGACCCGTTGTGATCGTCGCAAGGATGTGAGACCTCAGGGAGGACGCAACGCCGAGTTTTGACCATATCTTCTCTGGCTCTGAGAGGACGTACTCCTCAAGTAGGAAGTCGCGCTCCGACTCGCTCCTCGCCAAGAGTATGGCCTCGCCCTCCTTGTCGTATTTGGGTCTACCGGCCCTTCCAGCCATCTGCTTCTCCTCGAGCACAGGGATGTTTATCTGACCGTACCCGGGCTCGAACCGCCTGTACTCGTAGATAAGGACGCGCCTGGCGGGGAGGTTAACGCCCGCTGAGTTATGCACGGAGAAAGCCCCCGTATAACTCGAATCGCCCTCCACTTCTAAATTATATATTAGTCCTTGATAGTCAGCTTGTCTAATTCTACTTACGACCATATAGTAATAATCATCGTCTATGAAGTTTATGTTGTAATTTCTGTTACCTTTAACGGTAAGAGTGCGCTTCAGTATCACTCTGCCAAAACTTGCTAATTGTTTTCCCGAAAGCTTGACTTCATAAAGATCATGCTTACCTTTGGGAGCTAGAGTATTATTAGATCGCCTTTCTCTCTTTACTTTCGAAATTGATGGCATAAATCCGAGCTTTACCAAAATTGCGAATAATTGTTTAGCGAGGAGGGGAGAAATAGTAGAATAGCTTACGCATGGCGTCGCATGGTCCTTATAAATCCAACAATCTCCCAGCCACATACCACGAACCAAAGGAATGAGCTTCTCCTTTGGTAAGAAGAGAAAATGGTTGGGCAGGTGTTTATTAAGTGCGCTGTCTCCAAAAAGCTCACGAAGTTTTGATGCCAATTGTTTGGAACGGGTCCTTATGACTCTTCTGTTTATCTCGAAGTCGTTGATTATGCACCTCAACCCTAAGGAGCCTAAAGCTTCAACAATAATTTTTGTCAAATATTCCTCCTTTGAATTGAGTGCAAACATGATGGTACTGTTCTTCCCGCAATATCCCTCGGTCACAAATATGCCGAATAGCTCGAGATTTTTTTCTGTCAATGGGATCTTGTCAATTTTTGTCCTTGTCCAATGCTTACCCACGATACCATACTGATTGACTAATAAGCCGGGGGGCGGCAGTTCTATGAAATCGCTGCTAATTTCGGTCTTTATTCGCGGGAACATGACCAGATCCCCCTTCCTGAGGTTCTTTGCCTCGATCCATTCTGGTTGAGTATATTCCCGCCAGTGGACGTTTCGGGTAAGGCTGTGTATGGAGCGGCGGCGCCTTTTTACATGAAGCACCTTGTGTTCAGGTGTCATCCTCATAGGGAACTGCCCATAAGCACTTATCTCCAATAATTTGCCAGCGTAAGGTCTTTGGATGGTAGCCACTACCTTTTTGAATTGCCCGCTGTGAGTCAGAACCATATCGCCAGGTTTTAGTTCTTGGATCTTCTTTGGACCACCCTCACAGAAGATCTCTTCGCCTCTAGGAAGGCACAGTGTAGGGGTGGCGCAGATGCACTTTATGAGAAATGAGCGGAAGGCGTCCTCTATGGTTCTACGCTGCTCGTATGTTAGGCCCGCGTGATGAAAAGCCACGCCGTGGGCGACCGCTCTGGAGAGCATGTCTGAGACTCTTGTGCGCTCCCCCATGTACAATATCTTAGATGACAGCTCTAGGAGGCGCTTCTTCTCCCCGCTCCTTAAGAGGCGAAGGGCCGGCTCTGAGAGGCGTTTGGCGAGGGAGACCGCGGATATCCTGCTTCCAGTGAATATGAGCATCTGACCGCCTGACTTGATTACGTCTATTGTGAGAAGGATGACGGGGTCCTTCTCCGGACCTTCGACTCTCAGTACGCTACCGTCCTTAAAGAAAACAGAGTCCCGGAAGCATACGCCCTCCTTGAGTGGGACAGGTCTCCAGTCGCTGGCGTTCTTGATGGTCGCGCTAAGTGCCAGGAATTGGGCATTTGAGTTAACAATCTTCAGTGCCGTCAGCAAGGCCTCAAGGGTCGGACCTCTCGAGGGCTCCCCTAAGAGGTGTGCCTCGTCAGCAACAACGAGCGAGATCTTGTCGATCCAGTTGGGTCTGTGCCTTATTATCGAGTCTGCCTTCTCGTTCGTCGCGATAATGACATCGTACTTAGCCAAGGAGGGATCCACAGTGTCGAAGTCGCCAGTCGAGAGAGTTACCTTCATGCCGAGCTCTTCTAGGATCCTGAACTCCTCGAATTTTTCGCTGGCCAGCGCTTTGAGGGGGACCAAGTACAGGACCTTGCCTTTCTGCTCAAGAACGTGTTTGATCGCGCAGATCTCTGCGACTATGGTCTTACCAGAGGCTGTTGGTACAGCCAAGACCAAGTTTTTACCCTCGAGGACGCCGGCTCTGAAAGCCTCCTCCTGCGGCGGATAAAGTTCATCGATGCCTGTTCTGATGAATAGATTCTTTGCGCTTTCTGGTATTGGAAGTTCGTCGATCCTAATTTTTGGCCCTCCGCTAGGCCTTTTATGCCTTCTTTATGTAACCGGGCTTGGCCTCATATATTATGCCCTCGTTGGTCCACTTGACAAGGGCGCTCTCGACGAAGGTCCTGTTGAAGCCGTCAACCTCAGCCCTAGATATGAAGGCATCCCTCTTGATTGGACCCATCTCGTTCTCGCGCTCCATGGTCATCAGGAGGTCAAATAGGGCAGCAAGCTTGTCGCTCGCGGACTTCGGTCTACCGACCATTATGGTGTCTATGTCTACCTTTCCGGTTGCCCTGTCTATGCCGACTTGCATGAGGTATGACTTAATGAGTTTGGTGACGGGTTCCACGTCCTCCTCGGTCACCTCTTCCTTGAGGGCTAGCTTTGCTCTAGCCTCGGCAAGCCTTATGACCGCTTCGAGCTGCCTCATGGTTATGGGAACGGGTGAGTCGGCGCCCTCGCCCTTGCTCCGCATCTCCAGAAAGAACTCCTCGATCTTCTGGCTGGCGCCTCTGCTTAGTCTGGGGTTCGCATGCTTCCTAACGTAGTAGAAGTACTTCTTCAGCAATGTAGGGTCTATTGTTGGTAACTTTCCGGAGGGTATGCCCTGATGGAGCCTGAGTATGTGCTCGGTCATCGCCCTATCCCTGGCCTCCTCCGGCCTGTCGACTAGTATGAATATGAGGTCAAATCTGGAGATTATGGTGATGGGTAGCTCGGATATATTCTCAGAGATTGAGCGTTGGGGGACGTACCGACCGAAGGTTGGATTGGCAGCCGCGAGCATGCTGGTCCTTGCATTTAGCTGGACTACGATTCCAGCCTTTGCGATGCTGATGGTTTGTTGTTCCATCGCTTCATGTATTGCTGACCTGTCTTCTGGGCGCATCTTGTCGATCTCGTCGATGCAGGCCACCCCCTTGTCTGCAATCACCAAGGCCCCAGCCTCAAGGAAGAACTCGTTGGTGTTCTTGTCCCTTATCACCGTCGCAGTGAGACCTGCTGCGGTTGACCCCTTCCCTGAGGTATATATCCCTCTGGGGGCAACCTTGGCGATGTATTGGAGTAGTTGGGACTTGGCCGTTCCAGGGTCGCCGACGAGTAGGATGTTGATGTCGCCCCTTATCTTTATGCCATCAGGCATCGTCTTAGTCACGCCGCCCACAAGTTGGTATGCGATGGCCTCCTTGATCTCCTCGTAGCCATATATGGAGGGCGCTATAGAGGAGAAGATCTTCTGGTAAAGCAGCGGGTCCTTAGAGAGCTCTTTTATGGATCTCTCGTCATCGGGAGAGATGTGGATCTCCTCTGTTCCCTTCTCGGATATCTCGATGTGGTTGGCCTCGATTCCAGTCGAAAACGTAGCTAGCCTGAAGCCCTTCGATGTGAACTCTTGCTTTGCTTGGAGTATCCCCACAACATAGACCCTATCGCCGGGTCTGGTTATGTCTACAATGTCGCCCTGGAGGACGCACTCGGTTGAGCGCGGGAGCTGCCCGGG
>CAZQQB010000003.1:44138-45099 GCA_964595415.1 uncultured Nitrososphaerota archaeon
CAGTCCATGAAGGTAGACTCCTCAGGGATCAGCCTGAAGAAGCCCTTCCTGGCGCAGTCTGGGTTAGAGCACTGAGGGGGCATCACGAGCACGGTCCCCGTCTGCTCCATCTTTATCTTCTCCCCGCACTTCGGGCATTGGAAGACTGCGTCCCTCAGCAGCTGCTTTATGGTTGAGGTCCTCGTGATTATGCCGTCCACCATTATAAGCTTGCCTATGAATGAGGACTTTAGACCCCTCAGCGGGATTATTTCGTCGAGTCTCCTGAAGCGGGCCTTGAACTCCTTGACCTTGGCGGCGTAGTCCATATTCTCGGCACGCATGGCGTCAGATATTGCCAGACTTGCCTTTTGGATAACCGTTTTGGGTTTCTCCTTCAGCTCTGCAGCCAATTCCGAGTCGAAAGAGATGAGGTCGTCAAAGTCTATTACCAAGGAGGTTTTTCCGGAGGAGGCCATCTGGGCGATGGCGTCCCTATACTTGAAGGAGCCGTTATTGTCTTGGTATGATTTGAAAAAGTTTATGAATCTCTCTCTGTAGTCGATTGTTTCTTGGAGCAACTCCATATCATTTCATCCCCTCTGATAGTATCCTCTGCCTCCACTCCTCGATCTCAGAGCGGAGGGAGTTGAAGAGTGCCAGCTCTTCTGGCTCCAGCGCCTCGATTGAGGACTTGGAAGGCGTCCTCTCGAAGGAGAGGCGGAGGATCTTCTGAAGCCTGCAGTTTATAAGGTCGTGCGTCCTGATCGAGACCTGCCTCTGCTCATTCAGGGCGGTGTGGGTCGGGTTCTTTTTTATGTTCTCGTTAAGCAACCTAAGCAGCTCCCTTAACTTTGGATAGAAGTTGGGCGGCAGTTTTGAGGGGGACTCGCTCCTCTCCTCCTTCCAAGAGAGCTTTGTAATGTCGTTGGGCTTCAGCTGGAGCTCCCCCTCGTTCTTGAACTTTACATAGCCCTCCTCT
>CAZQQB010000003.1:45109-46384 GCA_964595415.1 uncultured Nitrososphaerota archaeon
AAGGCTTTTGCTGCCCAGCGGGGGATTTTGAGTTCGGTCCCCTCCACCGGGGCGCCCATCTCCTCCCCGCCTATCTTCAACAGGGGCAATGGCTTCTGGAAGATCACCTCCACAGGCTCCTCCTCGTAGAGGAACTGGGAGAACTTTATTTCGTCAGAAGGCCTGGGAGGCATAGTAATATCTCTCTCCGGCTGGTAATTTAACCTGATCGGCGGGGAGGCCCTGTCTGATTTTGGGTTATTTTACTCATTTGGGAGACCGTAAAGCCTTGAGGGAGTTGTAGGCTGGGACGGAGACTATGATGCCCACGAGGACTTGACCGATGTTGAATGGGACCTCTGCTATGGCAACATAGCCCAAGACGAACTGCTCGTAGAGATAGTAACCCAACACCATGAGGCTGCCGGAGATAGTACATGAAAGGACCAGCCAGCCCACTTCAGGACGAACCATCAGCGAGACCAAGACCAAAACAACAAATGATGCTGTGGCAATGCCTGCCCAAAATAGTTCGGTCAAGTCTATGTTCAGGGTCGTCCCTATGCCAGAGATGCCTATTGACAGCTCGGAGGGTCCCACATAGTAAAACCTACCGATCAAGAACACGAAGAGGGACAGTAGTAGGGCGACCCCTCCCGAGAGTAGTCTCCAGTTCCGGTCTGAGAGGGAAGGGGTCTTTCTCGCGAGTATCCCGAGGACACCCCCCTCGATGCCTTTTATTATCAGTGTGGCGGGAGCGAAGAAGAGGTAACCTAAGGATAGGTCGGCCAGCATCGAACCGACCCCGCCAGCGAAGGCGCCAACGTATGGACCTGCCAGGAGGGCGACAAGATAAACTGCGGATTCGCCTATGTTGAAGTAGCCGCGTGTCGCCGGCACATAAACGGTGAAGATCAGGGTGGATACAGTGACTAGCCCCGTGTAGAAGGCAACAAGTGGGATGTTCCTGGCTCTAGGCATTATTATCCCCCGAGTTCCTATTGAGAAGTACATAAGCCGTTATTTAGTGCTTTCTGTCCAAAAATGTGCCCTGATATTTGATGGTCTTTGTATAAGAGTCGCCACGCATTAGATTAGGACGATCGCATTGGTAGGTGCCTCCTTAGAGTTAAATATCCGACCTAGCTAAGAAGATAGGAGGGTGTCTGGGAATGTCAGGGGTCCATCCGGAGATCAGAGAGGTTATGTGGACCGAGAAGTACCGCCCGAGGAGCCTAGACGAGATCGTAAACCAAGAGGAGATCGTGGAGAGGCTCAAGAGGTTCGTGAAGGAGA
>CAZQQB010000003.1:46394-46639 GCA_964595415.1 uncultured Nitrososphaerota archaeon
GGATCTATTCGGAAGGGAGCACCACAAGAACTACTTGGAGTTGAACGCCAGCGACGAGAGAGGAATAGACGTAATAAGGACGACAGTAAAGGATTTTGCCAGAACTGTGAGCATGGGCGAGGCTCCTTTCAAGATCCTTGTATTGGACGAGGCGGACAATCTGACCTCAGATGCTCAACAGGCGCTGAGGCGGACCATGGAGATGTACACAAATACCTGCAGATTCATACTGTCGTGCAACTACT
>CAZQQB010000004.1:0-1453 GCA_964595415.1 uncultured Nitrososphaerota archaeon
GACTTGCATATTTCTATCTGACACGCCTGAGGAGGCAAAGAAAAAAGTCAGGAATGCGTTCACGGGTGGACAACCCACAGTGAAGGAGCAGAGGGAGAAAGGTGGCAATCCCGAGGTGTGTGTGGTTTATTGGTATCTCTACGACCTTTTTGACGAGGATGACAAGAGAGTGCACGAGACCTATGAGGCGTGCAGGCAAGGAAACAAGATCTGTGGTGAGTGCAAGGAGCAGTTGGCCGAAAAGGTAGCGGCATTTCTTACTGAGCACCAGAAAAGGAGAGAAAAAGCAAAATCGATTGTAGACGACTTTCTTTTAAAGGAGTAGATAAATATTAAGAAAAGCGGTAGTCTCATCGGCGATCTTCATTTGTTACGCGATAATTGGTAAGTGGATTATTAGGCAGGTTTGATCTTTGTTTTAATCGGCACATTATTGTGGCTTTTTTGGTCGCTTATTGCAACTTAACCTATGGAGATGCCACGAGGGTGGTCGTCTGTATGACCCCTGGTATGCGCCTAATCTGGGTCACGATCTCATCGAGAGATATTAAGTCACTGACTTCGACCCTGACGAATATGTCGAACTCGCCATAGACGGTCCTGCACTCTGAGATCCCATTTATCTTTTTAACTTCCTTTATAATATCGTACTCCTTACCAGTATCGGTAACAAGAAGCATGTAGGCAATTACTCCGTCCAAGCATGTCACCTAAACATAGAGAGTTGGAAAGGGTTAAAAACTTAATGATCGCTTTTTGATATTGGCAAGGGGTTTTTACTTGAGGGCAATAGTAGCGCTCACGGGTGCTAGCGGCGCTATTTACGGGTTCAGATTGCTAGAAAAGTTGCATGGAGCAAAAGTCGAGCTATCGCTCATAGTCACTAGGACTGGGCTGCAGATACTTCAAGACGAAACTGGACTGGAGGAGAGGGATCTATCGAAGTTCGGCAAGGTCTACAGGGATTATGACTTGAGGGCGCCCATGGCAAGCGGCAGCTATATATTCGATGCCATGGTTGTGGTGCCATGTAGTATGAAGACACTGGGTTGTATTGCCAACGGAATCTCCTCATCCTTGGTGACAAGGACAGCGGATGTGGCGTTGAAGGAGGGGAGAAAGCTCATACTCGTAATTAGGGAGACGCCGCTGAATAAAGTCCACCTTAGAAATATGCTGAGGGCGGCAGAGGCTGGCGCGGTAGTAATGCCAGCATGTCCAGGTTTTTACCATAAACCAAAGACTTTGGAGGGACTCGTGGATCATCTGGTTGGTAAGATAATGGACCAGCTAGGGATAAGGCATAGCCTCTACAGACGCTGGGGAGAGAGCACTGTGGGATGACTTTTCCGAGAGCGGTATGTAAATTCCCTGAGAAAGGATGAAGACCTGAAATGCGCGAGTTGAATAGTTAACCCTTACGAATTTTAACAATTTAGTTAAGAGTGGCTTT
>CAZQQB010000004.1:1463-5303 GCA_964595415.1 uncultured Nitrososphaerota archaeon
TTGTTAGCACCTACCTTCAAATCATCTTCTTTACAAAGATCTGGACGCATTCTTCGGCATTTTTTATGAGTATATCTATGTCTTCCTTGGAAGCATTCTCTATGTGAATCCCGGCAATTACAGCGGTTTTACGCCCTGTTTCTTTAAAAATGGTCTGTGCGGCTCTGTGTGATATTATATAATCCTTGTGTTTGATTAGAGATATTGTGAAAGGACTGCCGCTATTGGGACAAACGGATATTGAGCCCATATGGGGTTTATCCCCTCCACCGATATATACTACGAAGTCGTCTCCGGCGCTGATTAGGTCAAGCCAAACCCTGTGCCTGCCCTCACCGAATTCAACGAGGTGTGACAAAGCAGTCCCCTATGTTATCCAGTCCTTGCTATTTATCTTCTCGGGGAGATAAACATCTGAAAGGAACCTGAAGCCCTTGGAAGACTTTGCCTCGATCTCCGCCTTGACTTTCTTCTCCAAGAAGATGTTTATCTCTTGTCGCCATTTTTTGGACTCGTAGAACCAAGGGTAGCGCGGGAGCTTTGTTGTCGGATCCTTTACTAGGAGCTCTTTTGCCCTCTTTATGTCGATCTCGTTAGCCTTTATCAGGTGATCCCTCGGTATCTCGTACCTCTCTATGTCCGTCATGGTCATGCCCAGGAATTTTGCCTCTGGACATGCAAGCCTGAAGGATTCATATGAGAGAGAGATGCTCCCAGCGCGGTAGGTGGAGTATATGTACCACCCGAATGGATCCGCGTCGGTGAGTACGTACACCGGAAGATCCCACTCTTCGTTGAGCCTCTTAACCATCCGCCTAGTCGCCCTATCCGCTTGTCCCTTACCCGTGATCAGGATGCATTCATTCTTGCGCCAGAATTCATAGTCGTTCAGTCTTTGGAATATGGCGTCCTTCTCAACTACAAGTACATACCTGGCGTTCATGTCCAAAATTCTGATCTGATCGCATAGGGAAGGTATGTTAAAGGCACCTATTCCAAACTTGGTGCAGTCGATCCTGTTTCCCTTAGACTCGAGGACGATGTTGCCCACCATGGCCCCTCGAGATTCGGCGACTATGCCCATCTGCTCCCTTAGAAGACCAGTCATGACCTCGATATCTTGGAATATGGAGTTTGACTCTTCCTGGTCGTTGAATGTCTCGATGTCTGTGCCCTCGATAGTGTGCAAGGTGTAGTAATAGAGATCTCTGATGGTTGGGTGGTCGTTATTTTTAAGCGCCTCGTAGATCGCCCTAGCAAGGAGGCATGTCTGCATGAAGGGTCTCACCCCACTTATTTCATTAAATTTCCGTTCTTTAACGCGCTCGCCCAGCGTAAGGATGCCTCTCCTTTTGTCGAAAATGGTATTGGAAGCGGTCCTTAATGGTATGCGGAGTATGAACGGTCTGGAAGCGTTCAAATCGTCCACTAGCTTGACGAATATCTGTTTCAGCTTCCTTTCGGCATCATCAAATGATTCTAGGGGTCTTTCCTTAAACTTACGATTCTTTACCATAATATCACCCAATGAAGGCATCAAGCGTGTGCTGCGACTTTTCCTTCAGTTTTTGCCTTTTTTGGGGTTCATGTTTGGCGACGGGCTTGGGCAAGGGCATCTCCTTAAACTTGGGCAGTTCTGGCTTCGGGATCTCTATTTTCTCCCAAACTCTCCACTTGGTTTTCACGGTTTCCATCAGTTTTTTTAAGATCTCCTCAGCACTTCTGCCCGTTAATGATGACAAGTCCTTTGCAATCTCACTGGCATATATCTGAAATATGCTTTGTCTATGGCGCTCGTGCTCCTGTCTCTGTCTATGAGTGATGTAGGAGTGCATCATCCTGCCAAGAGTCTGTAGCGCGAGCCTCAACTGTTCATGTATTTCGTCGTGGTATGCCACCGCAAATTTTCCGGGAACTGTATATGGTACCTTCGTTGAGATGAGGGAAACAACCAATATCATCGGGGCAAGAGGCAGGGTACCCTCTTCCTGAGGGAGCTTGTAGTTCCGCCAGTTTATCTCCTTGACGGTCTTGTAAAGGAGGCAGTCCTTTGAGTCGCAAATCAGTGGGCACTTGTTGCCGAGACGGATCACTTTGGCCTTGAAGACACCAGATCTTATGGTCTCGCAGTCGCTTGCAACAGAGGATCCCCCGTAGGCAACTGCTACTTCGACTTGGAATGGAATGCCCCTGTAGGACCAAGGTTCCCTGGAGGTCGACTCGATGAACTCGGCATCGGGGTATAGCCTCCTGAGAGACTGTTTCAAGGCCTCCTCTCCTATGGGGCTCAAAACATCGAGGGGAGGGCGCATGATGTCCACTTCTTTGGCTGCCTTGAATAGGGATTCTACGTCAATATTCCTGGGTGGCAAGTTCGGGGGGATCTTGGCGGCTTTGAGGAGCTGAAGTGCCTTCGTCTCGGAGATCCTGACGAAGTGCCGCACCAAGAACTGCTTTGAGTTCATGCAGCAGCGGTCGTTTGAGATCATCTCGAGAAGGGCGCCTGGCTCCATGGAGAGTATGTGGGGTTTTATCTCCTTTGGCTGAGGCGGAAGATCCGCTGTTGCCCTAGGGTAGTGTATGACCTTCTCATCCCCGCCGAGGTTTGGCCTTAGTATGAACCTTAGTTCTGCGTGTGGGTTCGCCAAGGATAGCTCCTTGATGAAGGACTCCACTTTTTTGGTGAGATCCCCGGCGACCATTAACTCCACTCTGGTCCCATGGGGGCGGTCAAAGGGGACCTCTTCAGCAGATATCACGATTGGGGCGTTCTTCTCGGTGTCTATCTTGAGGACCACCCGGTAGGCCATTTCATCGGTCTCAGTCTTGGTGGTTATCACCGCCGGCTCCAGCGAGGTCAGCTGAGCGTAAATCATGGCTGCATGGACTCCTAGCCCCTGTTGCCCCCTAGATTGCTTGAATGAGAAGAACTTTGATCCGTAGAGAACCTTGCCGAAAGCCTTGGTAACCTTGTTCCTCACCACACCACAACCGTTGTCCTCCACGGAGACTTTGAATATAGGGAATTTTCTTATGCTGCCCTCCCTTGTTCTGTTGGTCATGACCTCGTAACCCTTCTCGGTGGCGGTCAGGGTGACGGTGATTTCAGGAAGGACGCCCATAGCCTCAGTCGCATCTAGAGAGTTGTCCACGAGCTCTTTGAGTGTTTGAACCAAGGCGTGCTCGGGGTCGCCGAAGCCAAGCTGTCCCAAGTTCTGCCTGTAATACTGGGCAGGGTTTACGGCCCTCATCTTCTTGGCTTCTGCCTCTGCGACCGTGGGGGGTTCGGTTATGGTTTTCACTCTACGCCTCCGCTTTTGGCGCACTGTTTTGCTCAAAACGGCCTTTTTGGCGGTTTTGTCGACACTGTCTTCCTTTTTTACCATCGATTAGACCCCACAGGGCAGCGAGGGCAACTTAATGCGCCCGTTCTCCATTATGTTTAGAAAGTATTTATCCCTTCTCGATGATAAAAAGCCTGTATTAGAACCACATCTAGTAAAGGGAAAGGCATTCTGGCTGGTTCGTGTAAGCTTAGAGTATCAAAATCCAGGGACTTCCTCCAGAAGCATTCCCTCGATCATGAATGGCGGGTTTCTGGATGCCACACCCAGTGCCTCTTTAAGTTTTGAGTCCCTCTCGGCGTAAATCTCGACGACTGGATCGCCCTTCTTTACGGCGTACCCCATCTTGGCATACAGCTTGACGCCAGCTCCCTTATCGAGTGGAGCGCCCGCAGCCTTGGCAATAGCATTTATGGCAGAGTTATTAATGCTGCTCACATAGCCGTCGGTTGG
This sequence comes from uncultured Nitrososphaerota archaeon, assembly GCA_964595415.1. Lineage (GTDB taxonomy): Archaea > Thermoproteota > Methanomethylicia > Methanomethylicales > Methanomethylicaceae > CAZQQB01. The sequence goes on from CAZQQB010000004.1 coordinate 5,261, forward strand.
AGCCGCGAGTATGTACCTCTTCTCTCCCAGTGGGATCTCTTCG
>CAZQQB010000004.1:5313-26693 GCA_964595415.1 uncultured Nitrososphaerota archaeon
CCTGGTTCTCTATTATCTCACGTAACTTCTGGTATGCCTTGCCGCTTCTGAGAATGTCCTTTGCCATATCTTGACCCCTACCCTTTGGGGCTAGACCGGTCATCTCAAATAGGATTCCGGAGAGAGCCGTTGATTTTTCGATGAGGCTGTTGGGACCCTTGCCCATCAACGTCTCGAGTGCCTCCTTTGCCTCAAGCGCAGGACCCACAGTGTGACCCACTGGCTGACCGCCGTAGGTTATTCCGCATCTTACCCTAATACCAAGGCGGCTGCCCAGATCTATGAACTCGTTGGCGAGCTTCCTCGCCTCTTCAAAGTTTTCAACCTTTGTCCCCTTCCCGGTGGGTATGTCCAAGACCAAGGTTGCCACGCCTACTGCCAACTTTTTCGCCATTATTGATGCAAGCATCTGAGGGCGCGGATCTATGGAGAGGGGGTGCTCAACTCTTATGAAAAGATCGTCGGCGGGTGCGAGGTTGAGGCTGCCACCCCAGGCTATGTATCCACCGACTTTCTGAAGCAGCCTCCTGAGCTCGCTCACAGAGAAGTCCACAGGGGCTAACACTTCCATCGTATCAGCCGTCCCCGAGGGGCTCGTTATCGCCCGACTGCTCGTCTTTGGTATCTTTAGCCCTGCGGCTGCCACTATGGGGACTATCAACAATGTAACCTTATTGCCGGGAACGCCTCCTATTGAGTGCTTGTCCACGACTGGTTCGCCAAAGTCTATCGAGTTTCCTGTCTCGACCATGGCACGGGTTAGACTCTCAATCTCGTCCATGTTCATTCCTACGTACTCCTCAGCCATGAGAAATGCAGCTATCTCGAGCGGGCTAAGCGAGTGTGTGATTGTGTCCTTAACAATCTGGGTTATCTCGCCCTTGGAGAGGGGTTTTCCCCGCATCTTCTTGTGTACGAACTCCACCGAAGGGGGGGTTGGGGCTGGTGAGACATCCACCTCATCTCCATCTGAGACTGGGAACTCTTGAAGGAGATCCCTATAGATTCCAACCTCTCCCGGACAGACAAGCCCGTGGGATATCTCCACGCGGCAGACCATCTTGTCGGATATGCCGAGATTAGCAACGACATTTGCCCCTCCCTTGCTGAGGCGGACTCTATCATATATCCTGAGCATGAGGTTCTTCGCGTCCAGTTCGTTCAAGACGATGCTCTTCTCTCCCGTCGTGATGTCAATAATCTTTGCTTTGAGGGTTCGCATGACAAGATCACCACTCATTAAGTTTTAAAGCATTGTTAAAAACTCTACGGGTCTTCAATCCTCCGACAGCTCCTTTCCGCTCCAGTGCCTGAGGGCAACCTTTAGCTCGTAATGGTCCTTGGCATACTCTTCCAAGGGAACGCCCTTGCCGCAAGCCTCGATGGCTTGGCGCATGGCGGCGGCGCCTGCCCTTGTCCCCAACGGGTGGCCGTGTATGCCTCCGCCGGCATTAATCACGCAGTCCACCCCCAAGGCCTCAAAGTTAGCAGGAACGAGCCCGGGATGTACGCCGCCCGAAGCGACTGGAAAGACTCTCTTAAGGCCAAACCAATCACACTTGAGGGAGTCGATGATGGTTCTAAGCTCGAGTCTCCTCTCTTCGCTTGTCCCCATCTTGCCAGCGCCGGTGCCAGTGTGTAGCTGATCGCCTCCCAGCATCCGGGCTATTTTGGATATCACGAGCATTGAAATCCCATGCTTTGGGTTCCTCGTGAAGGCCGCGTGCATGGCCCTATGCATGTGTATCGGCACACCAAACGTGTATTCTGATAGGAACCATTCGACGGTTGGTAGTCCGAGGATTATTATATCGAGCATGAGGGTGTTTGCGCCATTGTCGATGGCGGTCTCCGCCAACTTTACCATTTTGTCAGGAGCACCCGTTACATTGACAGCATAGAGGACCCCTTTGCCTGTCTCGGACCTAGCCCTGTCAAGCGCCTCCATAACCTTTGTCACGCGGTCTGAAAGCGGGCAGAAGTCTTGGTTTACGAGGGTCTCGTCGTCCTTTATGAAGTCAATGCCCCCAATCGCGGCCTCGTATGCGACCTTCGCTGTCTGTTCAGGGTCAAGACCTACCTTTGGCTTAACGATTGTTCCAAGGTGGGGGCGCGGTGCGGAGTCTGTGCCCAAGAGCCGCCGGATACCATTGATTCCAAACTCAGGACCATTGTACTTCTGGATTATGGTCTTGGGAAACTCCAGATCGACGAGGCGCACGTTCTTTAGGGCAGAAAGTCCGAAGAGGTTGCCCGCCACCATGCTCAGGATATTTGCGATGCCGCTGGTTTCTATATCGAAGAGATCTAAGGGGAAGGCGATGTAAACCATGCCAGAATCCCCTTCGCCTTCCACCTTGTAGAGCTTTGCAGGCAACTTTGTCCTGACCCACTCGTTTGTTGTTGTTATCTCTGTCCAAGTCCCGATGGACTCCTCGGTGGCTATGGCGACGCCGGCGGATTTTAGTCCTAACGGGCTCTCCACATAATACTTTGCGGTGATGTATTTCTCTGGGTCTATACTCTCGGGTCTTGCTAAAAAGATCTCATCCATATAAAGAGGTGTGCCAATCTCATCCTTCATTTTTACTCATCCTCCTCTACAGCCGTCTTCCCAATAACTTCCTCGCCAATCGTCCATCCGAACTCCTCCATGAGGATAAGGACCGCAGCCTGTGGAGGGATAATGCCCTTCTCGGTAATTATGATGTCGATGAAGTCCGGGGGCGTGACGTCGAAGGCGGGGTTTGCGATTGTAACGCCTTTGAGTTTGGTAAGGACTCCCTTCGGCACCACCTCCTCAGGGGGGCGCTCCTCTATCTCGACGAGCTCACCGAGCACCGTGCTCGGGCTGAATTTGTAGGTCTCGGCGCCCACAAAGACGCGGACTCTTGCTTCCTTTGCTGCGAGGGCGATCTGGGAAGTCCCTATTTTGTTAACTACGGCCCCGTTGGCAGTGACGACATCGGCGCCGACAACAACCTTATCGACCTTTGGCATGAAGTAACGGGCAGCAGAGTCTACAATCAAGGTGACGGGGATTCCGACCTCTGAGAGGGCCTTGGCCGTTAGACGCCCCTGGAACCTCGGCCTGGTCTCGGTTGCTATGACACGGAATTCTTTTCCCTGGCGTTTTGCCTCCTTGAGTATGGATATGGCGACCGAGCTATTGCAGTGGGTCATTATGAGATCCCCGTTCCTTATTCTCTTCGCCCCGATATCGCTTATCCTTTGGACAGCCTCATGTGATGACTTATTGAAGTCATCTGCCGCTCTTATCGTCAGCGCTCTGAGCTCGTCGACATCCATGCCTCTTTTGAATGCCGTCTTGACGCGGTGGATAACATACCTCAGCGCGTTGGGAAGAGAGACCGCAGTTGGGCGGGTGGCAAGGAGGAGGCGGTACGCGTCCTCGAGCTGCTCCATGTAGGCTTGAGGGTCGTCGGCTTTAATGTTTATGGCGGCGATGGTGAGGCCCTCGGCGGCTGCGCGACCTATCTGAGCAGCGCCTCTAATGCGCATTGCCTTTATGTCCTCTGCTAATTTGACTAGTTCTTGCGGGAACAAAAATGCAGACCTCAGTTGTAATAATAAAAGAACAAGTCCAAAAACATTTTTATGGGATTAAGGAGTTCATGTCAGTCTTTTTAGCGCATTTGAAATCAATAGGGCGACAGAGACCTTTGAGTGCTGAGTGGGGCAAGTATCGGTGGATATTAGGTTGCTGAGACCAGCCTCTTTTAGTCTCTTGTAGGCATCCTCAACCAGAAGTGCATGGGTCACCAAGGCGTCGACTCTGACTGCCCCCTCTTCCAAAAGCCTTGACACTACACTGACAAGCGTCATGCCTGTGCTTATTATGTCGTCAACCAGTATGGCAACTTTCCCCTTTACAGAGGCGAGCCCTCGGATCAACACATCTTTGTCACCGAGCCGGGTCTTTTCGAGGGTTACATAGGGGGATGAGAGGCGCTCGGCGACCACCCTTGCCCATTGCTCAGCTTCAATGTCTGGTCCGACGACGACCGTGTTGACATCCCTATTTTCAAAGTTTCTGAGATAGTATTCTGCGAGCAGGGGCATCGCCGATAGGTTCAAGGAGGGGACGGTGAACAGGTCAGATAGGCTCTTGAAGCGGTGAAGGTGCGCATCGATGGTGATCAGACGATCTATGCCCGGGGATTCCAATATTGAGGCCACAACCTTTGCGCTAATGGATTCTCCGGGGTTGAAGCGCGAGTCTTGGCGGAGGTATGCCATGTAAGGGATTACGGCTGTTATGGATCTGCACCCAGCAGCCCTTATGGCATCCACGAGAAGTAGATACTCTATGAGGAGCGGGTCTGGTCGGAGGGCGAGAGAATGGACGAGGACGACATCCTCCCCTGCAAGTCCCCCATAGACGCGCACGTACTGTTCACCGTCTGGGAAGATTCTCCTCGCGCTGTCGGCTACTTTGAAGTCACCCTCTTTGGCAATAGACCTCGCCAAAGCCTCGGAGGAGGATCCGTAGGTTATTATCAAAACTCTGCCGCCCCATAGGTCTATGAGAGGACTACCAGTATCCCTCGAACATCCTTTGGTAGAGCTGGATTAGGTCTTCCTTTGACGGCTTTCGGGGGTTTTTGAGGATGAATCTCGAGTAGTTCTTCATTAGGTCGTCTACCATGGACTCTATCTCTTTCTCGTCCAAATTTAGCTCCTCGAGACCGAGCGGAAGGTTCATCGTGTCCATGATCTCTGTGAGACGCAGGGCCACTGCATTACCGATCTCAGTGGGGGTCGCCCCCTCGGTGTCAATTCCAAAAGCGGCTGCGATTACGTCCAGTTTGTCGGGTATGGCTGGAGCGTTGAATTCCAGCACATAGGGCTCCGCCACGGCCACAGAAACGCCGTGGGGCAGTTTGCACTTCATGGCAAATGTGTAGGCTATTCCATGGGCAAGACATAGACCAGTGTTCATGAAGGCCATTCCAGCCAATATAGAGGCTAAAGAGACACCGCTCCTTGCCTCGATATCCTCGCCGTTGGAGTAGGCACGCTCCAAGTAGTCGTCCGAGAGGCTCATGGCCTCAAAGGCGAGGGATTCTGTAATGGGTGTCGAGTCCAAGCACATAAAGGATTCCATGGCGTGGCAGATGGCGTCTATACCCGCCGAGGCTGTTGAGTGGGGCGGGGCAGATGTTGAGAGGAGTGGGTCGACCACTGCCAGGGAGGGATATTGGAAGGGATGGGAGAGGGCGAGCTTCTTGTCGCCATCAACAACTACCGATATTGGTGTGACCTCGGAGCCCGTCCCTGCTATTGTTGGTATGGTGACAACTGGAGGACCTTTTTTCGCCAAGGGCTCCCCTCTGAAGTAGGAGACGGGGTCCTTTTCGTTAGCCACTGTTAGGGAGGCAACCTTGGCCATATCCAACGAACTGCCACCTCCTATGCCCACCACAATGGAGGGCTCCACCCCCCTTGCTCTCGATGCCAGTAAGGAGAGGATAGAGGAGTTGGGCTCTGGGGCGACTTGGTTGAACTCGGCGATGGGGCAGATGGAGGAGAGGGTGCTGCAGATCTTTGCGTAGCCCTCGGTCTTGCAGACATTCTTTCCGCTGACGATGAGCGCAGATTTGGGGTCAAATCGCCTGACTTCCTCCGCGAGCCTGTCCAAGGCGTTGATGCCGAAGACGATCTTCGTGGGGGCGTTGAAGGTAGAGACCCTAAACAGTGGGTGATAAAATTTCGAGCTCATAACATACCACTGGGATAAATAATGCTTTTAAAACACTTAAGAGTTATGAAAATTCAGTGGTTAAGATGATAACCCGTGAGGAGGTCTGGAACGTAGTAGACGGTTATGATCGTAAGTGGATCACGGTTGGGTCGCTTGGCAGCCACTCCGCACTCGATATCTCGGATGGCGCAAAAGATGAGGGACTGAGGACGATCGTGGTCTGCCAGAAGGGGAGAGAGAGCCCTTACATAAAATACAAGAGAGTTATCGACGAGTGCATAGTACTCGAAAAGTTTTCGATGATAGTGGAAGAGGGAGTGCAGATGAGATTAAGGGAGAGGAATACGGTCTTCGTACCGCATAGGGCCTTCTCCACCTATGTTCCTTACGACGATATCGAAGGGAGGTTCTTCGTCCCGATCTTCGGGAATAGGCACATCCTTAGGGCGGAGGAGAGGGGCTCGGAAAGAAACCAGTACTTCCTTTTGGAGAGGGCAGGAATAAGGCAACCAAAGAAGTTTGGATCACCCTCAGAGATTGACAGGCTCGCAATTGTCAAGGTTCAGGAGGCGAAGAGGAAGATAGAGAGGGCTTTCTTCACCGCGACTGATGAGAGGGACTTTTGGAACAAGGCAAGAGAAAGGATCGCAAAGGGGGTCATAGGGGAGGAGGAAGTTAGGAGGGCAGTCATAGAAGAATTTGTCCTAGGGACTTACTTCAACTTCAACTACTTCTACTCCCCGCTCTCCGGAGAGGTCGAATTTATGGGGATAGACAGGAGGCTGCAGACAAACCTGTATGACTTTGTCTCGTTGCCCGCGAGGCAGCAGCTCGAGGTGGAGGTGGTTCTCCAGAATATCGAGATAGGGCACATGGGAGCCACAATAAGGGAGTCGATGCTCGAGAAGGTCTTTGATATCGGTGAGAGGTTCGTGGAGGCGACAAAGAGGGAGTACCCACCTGGAATAATAGGACCCTTTGCGCTTCAAGGCGCGGTTACGAAGGATCAAGAGATAGTGATATTTGATGTTTCGCCGAGGGTACCAGGTAGTCCGGTTATAGGGACAACAAGTCCCTACACCAAGTACGCCTACGGGATGCAAATGAGCGTTGGTAGGAGGATCTCGAGAGAGATAAGGGAAGGAGCCGAGACTGAAAGGCTTAAGGAGCTGGTAACCTGATGACTCGTGTGGCCACGATCGGTTCCCACTCGGCGCTCCAGATCTTGAAAGGGGCGAGGATGGAAGGGCTCAAGACGCTACTTCTGTGCCTGAAGGGCAGAGAGGATGTCTACAGGAGGTACGGGCTGGCCGATGAGACAATAGAGATTGGTAGCTCTGAAGATCTCCTGAGGGAAGACATCCAGAGGGAGCTGATTGAGAGAGAAGCGATCTTCATCCCCCACGGAACGCTAATCTCGGGCGGGCGGTTGAATGAGTTTGAGAGAGACTTCAGACCCCCTGTATTTGGTAACAGGCATATATTCAGGTGGGAGTTTGACCGAACCTTGAAAGACCTACTTCTGACTGAGGCAGGCATAAGGGTACCAAAGAGTTTTAAGTCCGTAGAGGATGTGGACAGGCCTGTGATTGTGAAGCTGCCTGGGGCGGAGGGGGGCAGGGGGTACTTCATAGCTAGGGACAAAGATGACTTGAGAGGGAAGCTCGAAGAGATTATCAGGAGAGGGCTCTTGAGGGAGGGGGAGAGGCAGGGGCTTTTCATACAGGAATACATCATAGGAGTGACTATTTATCCCCACTTCTTCTACTCGCCAATGTTAGATAGACTGGAACTCCTCGGATGTGACAGGAGGTATGAGACCAATGTGGACGGCATAGGAAGGATCTCTGCCAAGGACCAGTTGGAGCTCGACCTGATCCCCACCTTCAGGGTCATCGGCAACATGCCGATTGTGCTCAGGGAGTCCCTGCTCTCTGATGTCTTTGATGCTGGGGAGAGGTTCGTGGCGTCTGCGAGGAGGCTGGTTCCACCCGGAGCCATAGGACCGTTCTGCCTAGAGATGATATGCAACGAGGAGGGGAGGCTGTATACTTTTGAGTTCTCGGGCAGGATAGTCGCCGGCACAAACCTATTCTTAGAGGGATCGCCATACAGCAGCCTCCTGTTTGATGAGCCGATGAGTATGGGGAGGAGGATCGCCAGGGAGATAAGGTTGGCGCTCGAGGAGGGAAAAATCGGAAAAGTGACGACGTAGCGGGCGATCATAGTGTATCACCTAAGGTGCTCAAAAGGGGACATTGCAGAGAGGGTAATAGTGTGCGGCGATCCCGGAAGGACGAAGAAGGTCGCCGAATTTTTTGAAGAGAAGAGGCTTGTGAATAAAAACAGGGGGCTACTCACCTTTACTGGTAGATACAAGGGCAAAGGCATGACTGTGTCAACAACGGGGATGGGTACGCCCTCTGCCGCTATTGTTATGGAGGAGTTGGCAGTCCTAGGAGCAAAGCACGTAATAAGGGTTGGTACCACGGGCGGCATCGGTGGGGATGTTCAAGTTGGAGACATTGTTATACCGACAAGGGCAATTCCTTTGGACGGCGCGACCAAGGCATACATGAAGAAAGGTGGAAGGCCGGTAGCAGATGGCGAGATGGTCAGCTTGTTAAAAAAGTACTTGGAGGGGCATAGATTTCATGTGGGATCGGTTTGCACCAGCGACACTTTTTATCTCGAAGAGGAGGAGGATGCGAGGGCATGGGCATCTCGAGGGGCTCTGAGCTTTGAGATGGAGTGCTCAGTCATATTTGCAATAGGCTCAATTAGGGGGTACAGGGCTGCAGCGGTGCTGACTGTGACTGGGAAGATCTATGGGAAGGGCGAGAGGGTGCTTAATGACAGGACCACCGCCATTAGTGTTGAGAGGAGCATAAAGGCAGCGCTTGAGGCCCTAAATTCTTTGGGTTAATTCGCCATGAAAAATTGATTTATGTATTTAAAAAAATTTGAAGAGGTTTGCTGTAAATAACATGAGGGCATAACCTGCGTTTTCTTTGCCTGTTAGAACGGCATCGAGAAAACGGTTTCAACACTTTGATGTAGGGAGGTATAGCACATATTAAAAGAGGGATAAGCGCATAATAGATACGCCGCAGTTGAGGTCGAAGAGAGCCTGTAGCGGCACCGAGGCAAAGTAATTCGGTCCGGGACCCTTCGGGGAAACGGATCGGATGAGGTTGCGCAGGTGCAACGGACAGGATGTGAGACGAGGACGATCCAGGGCGTCAGGATAAAATCAGACGCCACGACCGCGGAAAGTCCCGCATGGGAAGGTCGGAAGGACAGGCCCTGCCATGGAGGGTCTGTAATTCGGGCTTTCTCCTCAAGGTCGGCTTCAACTGCGGTCTCTATTTTGGGACACCAGTTTTGAAACTTTAAGCTATGACACCATAGTAATATTGTCTAAATGTTTGTGTTTTAGTGGATAGTTGTGATAAGGATTTGGAGGACCGCCAGTTTTTAAAATGACTTCGGATAGTTTTTGATCGGGTGTTGTACCTGAAGTCGCGTAAGTATTACCTCGAACTTGCGGATGAGATAAGGTCGCTAGTAGATTCGATAAACTTTGGGACTTCGCTGGTGATAGTTGAAGGGAAAAATGATGAGAGGGCTTTGAGGGATTTTGGTCTAAAGACCCCTGTGTGCAGGTTTCGCAGCGCAGGTCATTCGGAGACGCAATTTATCGATGGAATCGCCTTGAATTATAGAGGCAGGAGCGTCTTGGTGATGTTGGATTTCGATGAAGAGGGAACGAGGATGGCGGATCACATAAGTAAGGAACTGGAGGAGAGGGGCGTGAAGATCCAACATTATTTTAGGAGGGCACTTTGGGAGATTCTTGGGAGGGAAGGTGTGAGGCACATAGAAGAGATGAAGGCAATAAGGCAAAAATCCCTGAGTTAGACCTTAAGAAGCCCATTTATATTTAGAGGCATACCTTTTAAAATGGAAGGGTGGGAATGGAGGGATAACGTTGGTTCAAGTTGGGTTTGAGCCAAAGATTGTATTCATCTGCCCGCTCTGCAACAAGGAGGTTGAACTGATTTACGAGAAGGGGAGGGGAGGGTGGATATCGGAGCACGCAAGTTGCCTGAATTTTACAGTTCTTCGGTCTCTGCCGATCAGCCAGCCAACGATCTCCGGACCTTTGGTATTCATGACGCTAGAGTCAGATTTTTCTGTTATGGAGGCTGTTGAGAAGCTCAGGGAGGTTTTAAGGGAGGAGGTAGACGCCTTTAAGAGGCAGAAGCTGGAGGCCGGTGTGAAGAGGCTTGAGTCGAGGTTGGGCTTCGCGGAGAAAAACCTACAAAGTATTTTGGAGGCAATTAGGTCCGGCACGTTCGGACTGAAGATATTATCAGGAAAAGATACTTGGGCTGGAGTTTGGAGGGTGGGGGAGAAATATTTCGGGATCGCCCTGTCTGGAAACAGGTTGTTGAGGAGAGAGGAGGCGATCTTGGCAACAAGTAGCCAAGAAGAGTTGCAGAAGTTTGTGGAGTACTGGTTGCACTACTGGGAGGGGGGCAGAACAGTCTCCGAATGACTTGTTGGGTTGCGTTTTCTGGATCCTACGGTAGCCCGAGCCTTGGGGAAAAGTAAACTATTAAATTTAAAAGGTAAAAATATTACACAAAGAGGCAAAAACAAGAGAGAAGGGCAGGAACGTGAAGCGCAATTATACAATCAGAGAGTTTAGACCAGATGATATAGACGCCGTTATGATGATCAACAAAGTGTGTTTGCCCGAGAACTATTCGCCAGCCTTCTTCTTGGAACACCATTACGAGAACCCCAGGGTTTTCTTGGTGGCTGAGGCGGAGGGCAAGGTTGTAGGGTATAACATGTGCAGGATAGAGTTCGGGATCTCAAATTTTAGGACGACCTTCGCCAAGAAGGGGCATGTGATATCTATTGCGGTGATGGAAGAGTATAGGAACAAGGGCATAGGGTATGACCTGATGACTGAGTGCATGAAGAGGATCCGTGAGAGCGGGGCCAATGAGATATACTTGGAGGTAAGGGTGAGTAACAAACCTGCGATAGAGTTGTATAGGAGACTGGGCTTCAAAGCCAGCAGGATAATCGAGGCGTACTACAGGGACGGAGAGGACGCTTATTTGATGGTAAAGGACTTGACAGAAAGCTGACGGGAGAATTTGATAGACAAAAACACAGTTCCAAAATCAATAAAAAAAAGGACTTATTGGTGCTTGAGGAGCCACTTCAGAGGGATGTCCTGATACCTGCCGTCCGGCAGCCTCCGCCTTATTGTTATAGGAAGGATGCCCTCCTTGAGCTCCTGCTCCGCGATCTCCAGAGGGGTTTTCCCCGAAGTCTCTATCAGCGGCGGCGCACCCATGGAGATCTGAAGGGACCGAGCACCGAGTACCCGAGCTCGCTCGAATCTTGTCATCACCGAGTATCTGCCTGCCCTCACTCTCTCGACTCAACTCATTCCGCCCATTCCTGGATATCCTTCTTCGCCGCTCTCGCCCTTCTTCTCCTTCTCCTCTTTCTTGGGCGCGGCAGCGGCGATGATATCATCTATCTTGAGGAGGGTTATAGCTGCTTCGGTCGCAGACTTTATTGCTTGCTTCTTTACGCTGGCGGGTTCAAAGATGTTTTCTTTTGCCATATCAATGACTTTGCCGCTGAAGACGTTCACGCCGGCAAATTTTTCGCCCTTGGCGTGGGTGGACCTGAGTTCTACGAGTATGTCTACTGGGTCCAGACCCGAGTTCTCGGCGAGGGTCGTTGGGATCTCTTCCATCGCCTCGGCAAATTTGAGGATAGCCAGTTGCTCCCTGCCGCTGAAGGACTTGGCGTATTCCCTTAGCCTAGTGGCGACCTCCTCCTCTGGTGCTCCTCCGCCTGGAACCAGCCAAGGTTCCTGTATAACGTTCCTCACCACGCACTTTGCGTCGTGCAGAGATCGCTCTGCTTCGTCAACGAAACGATCGGTTCCTCCTCTGACGAGGATCGTTACGGCCTTGGGATTCTTGCATCCCTCGACGAAGACCATCTTGTCCTTGCCGACGCGCCTCTCCTCCACAAGTTTGGCGTAGCCAAGGTCTTTGGGTGTGAGGTCGTCGATGGTTGTCACGATCCTTGCGCCGCATGCTTTGGCAAGGTTCTCAATATCAGACCTCTTGGCACGCCTGACTGCCGCTATTCCCTTCTTTGCGAGGTAGTGCTGGGCGATGTCGTCGATTCCCTTCTGGACTACAACGAAGTTTGCGCCTGTTCCTGCGATCTTGTCGACCATGCTCTTGAGCATCGCGGCCTCTTCGTCGAGAAAACTCTTCATCTGTTCCGGAGAGGTTATGTTTATCTTCGCGGTGATCTCCGTCTTCTCGATCTCCAGTGGGCAGTCTAGGATGGCGACTTTTGCGTCCTCGATCCTCTTGGGCATTCCGGGGTGGACGATCTCCTTGTCCAATACGATGCCATGGATCAGTTGCGTCTCGTCGAGTGATTCACCTTTCTTCTTCTCGAGCTTGATGTTGTCGAGGTCAACCTTGTACTTGTCACCTACTTTTTCGGCAACCGTGAGTGTGCCATCAGCAACAAGCTCAGCGAGCCTCTCAAAGTGACCTGCAACGACGCTCTTGCCGCTTAACGTAGTGATGGCGACATCCTTGAGCTTCTGTTTGTCGGTTGGGCTGACCTTCAATGCCATATTGTCGATGATGGAGATGGCCTTCTCCATGGCTTTCTTGTAGCCTTCGATGATCACGGTGGGGTGGATCTCCTGGTCAAGAAGATCCTCTGCCTTTCTTAGGAGTGCGCCAGCGAGAACCATGGCCGTTGTGGTTCCGTCTCCGACTTCTGTGTCCTGCGCCTTTGCAACCTCGGCCATCATCTTTGCAGCAGGGTGCTGAACGTCCATCTCTTTTACGATAGTAGCGCCATCGTTGCTGATGGTTACGTCACCGAAGCTGCTAACAAGCATTTTGTCCATTCCCTTGGGTCCCAGGGAGGACCTGATAGCCTCGGCGAGTGTCACAGCAGCCATTATGTTTGCTCTTTGGGCGTCTCTTCCAGTCGTCCTTGAGGTTCCCTCTTTTAATACCAATACGGGTAAACCCTGTGCCATAACTGCATCCTCCAAATTCACTAAAACTAATTTCTTGAAAAAAACAGAAAGCACTTCTATATATTATTTTCTCTGGGGGCGCATATTTTTATATGGATGAGAGATAGTCAAAAATCCTATGGCAAGAGAGGAGTTTAGGGAGGCAGGCATAGCAGCGCTTCTACTGGCTCTTTTTGACGGTTACTTATTGTCAAGAAGAATTTTGGGGGAGCCAGTATTTCAGCTTCCGTTCGAGGTCATGATATTTTATCTCCCAATGATCTTGCTAGTAGCCTACGTGATTTATCTATTGAGGCTTGGACCTAAGTCTTGATATGAGTGTGGCAGCGACCGCCGCCCCAACGCCGTTGTCTATGTTGACCACAACCAAGCCTGGCGTACAGGATTGCAGCATTGTAGTCAAAGCGCCCTCTCCACGCCCCCCATGTCCGTAACCAGCGGAGGAAGGCACTCCGATGACTATTCCCGGGAATAGACTGCTGAATATTGACGGGAGAGCACCCTCCATGCCAGCCACGACGATCGCTACATCTACATCCTTTTCCATGCACTTTTTGGCGACTGGGAGGATCCTGTGCAGGCCGGCTATCCCTACATCGTAGAAGGTGAGGGTGCCAATCCCCATCTCGTTAATAACTGCCCTCGCTTCTTCGGCAACGCTGATGTCAGCGCTTCCTGCGGTGATTATGGCGACAGGAGGCTCTTTTAATTGTTTAATCTCGTCCTTCCTCATGGCCACGACTCGACCCTTCTCGTAATAGGAGATCTTGGCACTTTTTTTGAATTTGTCAATTATGAGTTTAACTTGGGATGGGGCAACTCTGGTCACCACTGCAGATTGGTTTTCTTCGAGGAGGGCATTGATCGCTTCGAATAGGGACTCGTTGGACTTTCCCTCTGCAAGGATTATCTCTGGGATGCCCTTTCTCGCCTTTCGTGATATGTCCAGGCAGGAGTTTTCCATCTGCTTGATTGCCAAGAGCCTGAGTCTCTTTGCTGCCTCCTCGGTGCTGATCCGCCCGCTCTTGAGCTGGTCCAGGATTTCGTGGATGTCCAAAGTCTACACCCAACCGATAAACATTATATTGGCAACCATTAGAATGAGAATTGGTGCTAGTATTTGAAGGTAGTGATTATTGACTGCGCCACGGCTGGTGCCTCCGGAGACAAGATACTTGCGGCGGTGGTGAACGCAGGTGGAAGTGACCTAAGGTTAAAGATGGAAAAGGTCGTCGCCAAGATTGTGAGAGAGGGCACTTTTTATTTCGAGGAGGCTGAGAGCGAGGGGATGAAGGGTCTGAGGGTTGTTTGCGATTATCGGGGCAAAAGGTATGAGGGAGACCTCTTGGGGGCGGTAAAAGCGGCATCTTCGCATATCGGCCTAAGCAGGCGAGGAAAAGAGGTTGCGGCAAGGGCGGCCAGTTTGATTTTGGAGGCTGAAAGAGAGGTGCACGGAGACGGCGCCCTCCACGAACTGGGGGAAATAGACTCGGTGGTGGACATTGTGGGAACGGTTAAGGCGCTGGAGGAGCTTGATTTGGGGGGCGCAGAGTTTTTCACCACGCCACTGAGGGTGGGAGAGGGGTGGATAAAGAGCGGGCACGGCATTCTGCCTATACCTGCGCCAGCCACGCTCAATATTGCAGTCAAGGCTGGTCTCTCGATTGTCGTGTCACCCGTGGATCACGAACTCACGACGCCCACCGGGGCGGCAATATTGGCAGCTCTGACGGGGGGGAATAGCTCACCGCCTGTCTTTCGCCCAAGAGTTATCGGAATAGGGATCGGTTCCCACAAGTTGGACGTACCCAACATCACGCGTATCATTGTCGGGGAGGCTAAGGATGAAGGCGATAGGGTAATCGTAGTGGAGAGCAATATAGATGATGTGAGCGGGGAGGTCCTTGGATGGCTGGTGGAAAGGCTGAAGGGTATGACGGAGGATGTCTTTTTCACGCCGATCTTCATGAAAAAGTGTAGACCAGGTTTTACCGTCAGGGTTGTCGTGAAGCCGAAGTTCAAGGAAGATGTGGTGAACGTGATCATGAGGGAGCTTGGAACGTTGGGCGTCAAGGTGTTTGAGTGCGAGAGGATAAAGGCTGACAGGGAGGTGACTGAGGAGTGGGTGAAGATCGGGGAGAGAGAATACAAAGTCAGGGTGAAGAGGAGCAGATCCGCTTCCCGCCTGAAACCAGAATTCGAGGATTTGAGGCAGATAGCCGTCGGTGAGGGAAAGACTCTGAGAGAGGTTATGGAAGAGGTAATTAGACAGGTGAGACAAAAATAATCGCAAGAGACAACGGAGGGTTTTTGATGGAGACCTCAAAAAAATTGGAGGTAGAAGATGTTAAGGATCTGGCAAGGCTTGTGGCTTCCACAGTCTCGATGGGGCAACCAATATACCTTGTGCACTTCACACATGGTGGAAGGCACTACTATGGGGTGCTCGGGGTCTATAATAACTATTACGATAAGTACGGTCTGCCTTTGTTTTACTACTACGTGACTGATAGGCCTTACAATGGTAGGTACGTGTTGGTCAAGATGGATGAGAGGGAGGAGATAGTATTCGGAGAGGGAATTAGGCCTGGGTGGATAGCCGTTCCAATCATCAATCTGAAGGAGAAGCCAGAGTTCGTAGATATTTGAGGCGTTGTCACCTCTATCTTTGATGGGTCAAATTCCAATAGAGACTTTGACCCACTCGCCGTGCCTTACCCTGTGGAGAGGTTCGAGATCTGTTAAGACTCTCCCTATGATGTTTACAGGGCTATAGGGCTGAGACTTGCCATAAAAGATGCAGAAGGCCTTGCCTGGCGGCCAGTAGCCGAGATCCCCCGGCTTGATCGAAGAACGCGGTTTTTCGGGACCCATCGAGACAGGTGTCTCGAAGTAGATCTCTTCCTTCCATAAGAATGCCTTTGAGGTGAATGGGATCGCCTTTGTGAGCTCTTCCACGGTTCTGGGGGCTAAGATCCGGATCAACTCGCCCCTACACTCGATGCTCTGAAATGAAATCTTGATTGGAATCTTATCTATGAGATCCATCGAAGAGCACCGCTATGCGGCAGGCACATAAAGGTCGAGGCGGCGCCCAGTCTTTACCGCCTTAAGAAGACCCTGTCTAGCGAGAGCTTCCAATATATCCTTTGAGATGCTGTACTTGAGATTGTATTTGGAGTAGACCTGGTAGGGTGTCACAAACTTCATCTTGGTAACATCCTTCTTGATCTGATCCATAATTTTTGGGTCAATCAAAATTGTTGTTGATGCCTTTGTTACTTCCTTCTTTGGCACATCCTTCTTTCCGGATTCGGGTTCTTTTGCAGCCTTTGGTGCCGACTTTTTTGCTCCTCCCATATAACACACCAAGAGCGAAGAGAGTGGTATTGAATAAAAACATTTTGGTTTTTTGAGAGTCCTGCTCCTTTATACGGGCCTGCTGTGGGCTCGCTCTAAGGGAGCCCTGTGTATGGAGTTCATTGTGCAGAATGGTATGATCTTCCCGTCAGGGAATGCGTAGTGTATTGTGCACCTCTTCACCCGCTCTAGATCAAAGTTGTATGGATCCATGAAGTGCATGCAGCCGATTAGTATAACCTTGCGCATGAACTCTCCCAACGTGTCGTAATCGCCCTGCATGAGCACCGAGGAGACCAGATTGCCCAAAAGGGAGAGCTTCACGTGCCTTGTGGCACCGAGTAGACGCATCTTGGCCCTGAGCATGGAACCCTTCGATGCGTCCTCGTAGACCTTGTCAAGTGAAGACATAAACTTCTCCACGTTAGCATATCGGGTTATCGGCACCATCTTATCACCCTCGGGCATTATCATGGTTGCCATTCCGCAGTGCTGGTGGTTTGTGAACTCTTGGTACCGCCTCCCTTTCAGTGCCCCAACCGCCCTCGATATGGGCAGAACGACGGGTATTGGGTAGAAGTCACTGACCTTTATCTCGCCTTTCGTCTGTTCTTCCGCCAGTCTCAGTACGTCGGGTATGGTTATTCGCATCTCCTTCAGCTTTTTCTTGTGGATCCTGCCTGCCATGGAGACGGGTTGGAAGTTGACGCCTCTGATCACATCGCTGTTCCTGGCGGCGAATTTTATTATTGCGCCCACCTGATCGTCATTGACGCCCTTGACGACTGTTGGGACTAGAACCAAGCTGTCCAGACCGACAGACCTGCAGTTCTCGATGGCCTTGAGCTTTGTATCAAAGAGGTCGAGACCCCGCGCGGCTATGTATGGTCCCGGCGTCATCCCGTCGAACTGAAGGTATAGTGTGCTCAAACCCGCATCAATAAGCCTCTTCAAGTAATCCGGATCCCTTGAGATTCGTATCCCGTTAGTGTTGACTTCAATGTGGTGGAACCCGAGCTCCTCTGCCATGGCTACGAGCTCAGGTAGATCGTCCCTCACCGTGGGCTCGCCCCCCGAGAACTGGATTGAATTTGGAGGCACAGGCTGATTGTCCCTGAGGTTCTTCAGCATGGAGCGAATCTCGTCCTGCGTGGGTTCGTATATGTAGCCGGCCGTTGCCGCGTTTGCGAAGCAGATAGGGCACTTTAGGTTGCACCTATTTGTGACATCGATTATGGATAAGACAGTATGGGATTTGTGCTCGGGGCAGATCCCACAGTCGTAAGGGCAACCTCTAACGGTTGCAGTCCTAGGGTTCTTTAGACCATCGCCTATGCACTCATAACCCTCGACCTTCTTGAAGAGATCATAATCGCTCCAATAAATGTCATCAAATCGGCCGTGTGATGAACAGGTCTTCCCGATGTAGACAACCCCGCCCTCTTCATAAATTTCGGCGTCCAAGACCTGCGTACATTCTGGGCACAGGCTCTTGGTTTTCTTGATCACCTGCATGGTAGACCACGACGCCAATTTCACCATCAATTTATATTTGAAGGTTTTCATATGATTCATAGAATGATAAGTATGTCTGAGAGTGAGGTTTTGAGGGCTTTGAGGGGATGCGGGCTCACTGAGACAGAGGCAAAGGTCTACTTGGCATTAATAAGGGGCAAGGGCGATGCGAAGGACATCAGCGTGAGGAGCAAGGTCCCGTACACAAAGATCCACAGGGTGCTGTCCAGCCTCCTGGAGAAATCGCTGATAATTGCGTCAAGCGACAGACCCATCATATACTCGGCAAAGAGTGTTGGAGAAGGCCTTGGGGAGTACAGGATCAGGCTGCAGAGGGGCATAGAGGAGAGGTTGAAGAGGGTCGAAGAGGCGCTGATACCGATGCAGAAAGAGCCCGAGAAGTCGGATATATGGATAATAAAGAATGTTGACGAGATCTTGGAACGAGCCTACTACATCCTCGGAATGTCGAGAAAGGACGTGAAGTTGGCTCTGCCTGCGCTCCCACATTGGCTGACAGAGAGGTTATTGCCAGTCTTCATGAGGCTGAAGGCGCAGGATGTTGAGATAAATGTGCTGGTAACAAAGAGCATTGGTGAGGCGGAGATTAAGAGGTTCTCAGAGGTGTCCAAAGTGAGAAGGAGGGACAAGATGTTCGGTGGGGGTTTGATAGTAGACAACAATGAGGTAATGCTATTCATAGGCAGGTTCGAAGGTTCGATGGACGCCGCGATATGGGCAAACCATGCGGGGCTTGTTCAGCTTGCCAGCGCCTACTTCGACTTCTTATGGGCAGGCTCAGAGGACGTCTGAGACTTTAGAGGCAGCAACCCGCCGCGCTCTATTGTGAAGTAGTGCCAGACCGTGTCATGGGAGGCGCCCTTCATCTTCCTGACACGCAGTTGCCTGGCGAGAAGGCCCTGCTGGGCCAGCAGCGGGTCGAACCGGAAGTCGATGATTCCGTCAACTAAATAGTCGATCATTGCAGCGATTTCGTCTATCGATTTTAGACCGATATGGTAAGTCGCATAGACCGTGATGTCCATGATCTTGCAGAACTCTACCCTCCAATTCTTGATGGTGTCGAGCGTGGAGGTGGGTTCTCCTATCGTAAAGAACTCCGTGAGGGAGTCTATGAACATGGTGCCCCTCCCTTCCATGTCCTTGGCTGTGAAGAGCAGCGTTCCCGTCAGCTCATGGTAATTCTTTGGATTCTGAACGAGCCTGATGCCATCTGATGGTTTGGGCGGCAACCTGGCCCTGAAGGAGAAACAGTCAACGATCCGCAGGATGCCGTTTGCGAGGGCAGGGCGAACCTCGTAACCAAGGCGGAGAAAGTTGTTTATGATCGAAGATGGACTATCGTCAAATGTCACAAAAATGCATGGCTCGCCCATTCTGATCCTGTTTCCTGCGGCCTGGGTGATGGCAACAGACTTTCCAGTACCCCCCTCTCCGAACAGGATAATGAAGCTGTTCCTCGGGATACCGTCTGGGAGTAGTGAATCTATCATGGGTATTCCTAAGGTAATGTATGACATAGGTTTTCAGCGCTTTAATTTTGTGGCTTCTACCTTAAAAAGAAGACTTTTTTTGGGCATCATTGTATAAGAGTGATAATTTTACTAAAGAGTAAACTTAATGATTTTGTAAAAATGACAATTAAAAAGAAAAATATAATAGTCGCCATTTTAAATTCTACGAATATTGTTTGGAGGATTTTAGTTGACTAAGAATGGGAAGAGGATTTTGGTTGCCCTCGGTGGCAATGCCATAAAGCAGGCACACGAGAAGGGTACAGCGGAAGAGCAGATCAAGAATGTCTACACGACAGCAAAGCACTTGGTGAACATGATAGAGCACCTAGGGAGAGACGACAGGCTGATAATAACGCATGGAAACGGACCGCAGGCAGGTAACTTGGCACTTCAGCAGGACGTCGCCAAAGACGTAGTGCCTCCTCAGCCATTGGACGTAGTGGGCGCAATGACGCAGGGGCAGATAGGCTACATGCTACAGCAGTGTCTAGAGAACATAATGATGCAGAAGGGCATTAATGTTCCGGTGACTGCGATCGTGAATCAGGTCCTTGTGGATAAGAATGATCCTGAATTCATCGGAGAGAATGCGTCTAAGCCCGTCGGGAACTTCCTCACAGAGGAAGAGGCAATGAAGATGAAGGCAGAGAAAGGTTGGATCGTGAAGAAGGTTAAGCCGAACGCACCCAAGCCATGGAGGAGAGTCGTCCCGTCGCCAGACCCCATTGCGAACGTTGAGGCAGATGTCATAAAGGTGCTCGTGGACGCAGGAGTCGTGGTGATAGCGTCCGGCGGTGGAGGGATACCGGTCATAAAGGAGGACAGCAGGCTTATGGGAGTTGAGGCAGTCATCGATAAGGACCTTGCCGGGGAGAGGCTCGCGGAAGTTGTGGAGGCAGATATATTCCTAATATTGACTGATGTCGAGAAGGCTAAGCTGAACTATGGAAAGCCCAATGAGAAGGCGATAGACAGGATGACACTGTCTGAGGCGAAGAGGTACCTTGCAGAGGGGCACTCCCTCCCCGGAAGCATGGGACCCAAGGTCAAGGCGTGCATAAGGTTCCTGGAGTGGGGAGGCAAAGAGGCGATAATAACCTCGCTGGACAAGGCAATAGATGCGCTACAGGGAAAGACCGGAACTCACATCGTCAAGGATTAGCTTTGGGCTCTGGTCTGATGTCATACTTCATCCTTTTTGGTCCGTAATACCAGCACTCATCATAGCCCGATGATCTTAATCCTTATTTTTTTTAATAAAGTTGACGGGTGTGGGTTCGGGACTTTAGGAGATCAGATTGGACGAATTACCTGCCCTAATGGTGTCATCTCGGCTCACCACTTTTTCCGGAAGATAAACGGTAAGGTTAAAAAAGCAAATATTTTATACTTATAAAATACTAGTGATCTGCTATGACAATTAAAGTAGCCATAGTTGGTGTCGGCAACTGTGCCTCCGCCCTAGTTCAGGGAACCTACTTCTACAGGGATGTGCCCGAAAACGAGCAAGTTCCGGGTCTGATGAATGTTAATATGGGCGGATACCATGTCAAGGATTTGGAGTTTGTCGCGGCCTTCGATGTTGATGTCAATAAAGTGGGCAAAGACCTCTCAGAGGCAATATTCGCAAAGCCAAACAATACAAGGAAGTTCTGCGATGTGCCTAGGCTGGGAGTCACCGTCAAGAAAGGGCCCGTGATGGACGGTTTGGGAAAATACCTGAAGGAGTTCCTTACCGTGAGTAAAGAGGAACCTGTGGATGTGGCTGAGGAGTTGAAGAGTTCTGGGGCAGAAATTGTTGTGAACTATCTGCCTGTGGGGTCGGAGCAGGCGGTGAGGTGGTACGCAGAGGAATCGATTAAGGCTGGGTGTGCATTCGTGAACTGCATGCCAGTATTCATAGCTTCAAGCGAAGAGTGGCAGAGGAGATTCTTGGAGAATAAGCTTCCGGTGGCGGGTGACGATGTCATGAGCCAACTAGGGGCTACAGTGCTGCATAAAACCCTTGCAAAGCTCATGGTCGACAGGGGAGTTAGAATAAGTGAGAGTTATCAGCTCAACATTGGAGGGGACACAGACTTTCTGAATATGCTCGAGGAGGCGCGCCTGGACTCAAAGAGAATAAGCA
>CAZQQB010000004.1:26703-34137 GCA_964595415.1 uncultured Nitrososphaerota archaeon
CGACATACCCCTGAGGATCGGACCTTCTGATTATGTGCAATTCTTAGACAACAAGAAGATCTGCTACATCTACATAAAGGGGGAGTACTTTGGAGGGACGCCAGTTCAGGTCGATGTGAAGCTGGACGTTTGGGATGCGCCGAACAGCGGAGGGGTTGTGATAGACGTGATAAGGGCGTGCAAGATAGCGCTGGACAGGGGGCTCTCTGGTCCGCTCATCAGCGCTTCAGCATTTGCCTTCAAACATCCGCCAGAACAGATGCCATACGAGGTTGCAAAGAGGTGCTTCGAGGAGTTCATTCAGGGGAAGAGGGAGAGATGACATTTCCTATCCTCCTGTATTAGACCGATTTTGTGTTGTAGTTAAGATGTGACCTCCTGCCTGCCGATAGAGTAAAAGATTGCCATAACAGTATTTCAAGGTTTTGATATGTGAAATTCTCGCACTTATTGGTCCGATCCCTAGTATCTCAAACAACAAATAAAAAAAGGAGAGTTATGGTGTGGGTACGACTGATCTGCCTGAGAACCTTATCGCTTCTGCGGCATTGTCAGGTTTGATCTCAAAGGCTAGTGGTCGCTCACACCACCAGAATTTCTGAGCCTTGTCCGCCCTGTAGTAGGGGCAGATCGGGCAGCACTTTGCCTCCAGTTTCAGGAGGTACCATAATGGCGGAGCCTCGTCGGACGGGTAGCTCTTCTGCGGCCAAGGTTTTTCCTTGGAGACGTAACCAGGGCACTTCGGGCTGACTCTGGGCTCTTGATTCAGCATGTTCTTATATTCAGGGCACAATATACAACATGGCATCGCATATACCCCCTATCTTCGTCCTCCCATTGTTAGGGCCATTATGCCCTTCTGACCGTGGAGCCTGTTCTCTGCTTGGTCTACGGATACCGACCATCTGTTGGAGAATATCACCTCTGGGTCGACCTCGTAGCCCACATCTGCGGGCAGGCAGTGCATCCAGATGCTGTTCCTCCTGGTCTTGTCCATGAGTTCAGGCGTGGTCTTCCAAGCAGCCAAGTTGTGGGTCTTCTTGTACTCCTCGTGCAACTTCTCGTCGTATCCGCCAGCCTTTAGGATCTCCCAGCTGCACCACCCCTTGGGGTAGACAACTAGAGCGTCCTCGAAAGCCTCTTCCATGCTGTGGACGATCTCGAACTTTGTGCCGTACTGGTCAGCCAACTTCCTTGTGTACTCCTCGACCGCTGGGTCTAGGTTGAACTTTTCGGGATATGCCAAGGTGACATCCATCTGGAGGAGTCTTGTGAAGAATATTATGTTTGTCTGGGGAACTGCCACTGGCTTCCATGCGCCTGGGCTGTTTGCGTAGCACATCACGAACTTCTTTCCCCTGAGGCTCCTCGCGTTGAATTTCTCAACGACTGTCATGATGTCTGCGACGCCCTGGCAAGGATGCCACAAGTCGCACTCCATGTTGATTATTGGGACTGTTGAAGCCTTGGCGTACTCTCTCATGGTGAGGTTGCCCTCTCCATAGTACTGACCCTTCACGTACCTCCTTATGGCGATCCCGTCGCACATCCTGCTCATGATGGCGGCGGTCTCGTAGATGGTCTCACCGTGGGTTATTTGGAGTTTTCCTGGGTCCAAGTCATATGCTACGCCGCCTAGCTGCGTGATCCCAGTTATGAAGGAGGATCTGGTTCGTGTGGATGGATTGAAGAATATCGTAAACAGGGACTTGCCCTTGCACAGGTGGTCGTGTTTCTGCCCCATGGCATATTCTCTTTTCAGGTCAAAGGAGACATCAAGGACTGTCCAAAGCTCCTCGTCGCTCCATTCTATCTCGGGAGCTATCCAGTGCTTTCCGTGGAGTTCTGTTTTTACCAAACATCTCCCTCCGAGTTTTGCTGGGATCGAGTATCGATTTCTGGTTTAATAATGCTTTCGCGAGGATCTGAGAAAATTATCACGAGGGAAAAAAGGGGTTATGTGAGGGGTTGGTACTTTCCTCTGCGGATGAACTTCCCGGCGCCCTTCTTGCCTACGAATTCCCTATTGTGGATTACCGGTTCTCCCCTAACAAAGACGTGTACTGGCATCCCCTTCACGGTGAAATCCTCATAGATTGAGTAGTCTATCCTTGAATGGAGGTTCCTCTGGCTCAACTCAATCTCGAACTTGGGATCAAAGACAACGATGTCGGCGTCGCTTCCGATGTTCAGAGCCCCTTTCTTGGGGTAGAGACCAAAGAGCTTTGCAGGGTTGTGGGAGACTACCTCAACCAGTTTATTCAGGGACATTCTCTTTTTGGAGACGCCCTCGCTGTAGAGGAGGGGGATCATGGTCTCTGTGCCAGGGACGCCGTTTGGAACCTTTGTGAAGTTGTCCTTCCCCAAGTCCTTCTGGGCATCCGTGAATGTACAGTGGTCAGTGGCTACGGTGCTGATTGTCCCGCTGGCAAGCGCCTCCCAGAGGGCTTCATTGTCTGCCCTGCCCCTGAGCGGAGGGGACATTATGTACCTCCTACCCTTTGGCGACAGGTACTTCTCGTCAGTCATGGTCAGGTAATGGGGGCAGGTCTCACCGTAGAGATTTGGAAATGAAGCCTTCATCCTGGATAGCTCAGCCACGCCCTCCTTTGTGGACATGTGGACGATGTAGAGGTTTCCTCCAGCAGCCGCCGCCAGTGCCAGACCCCTGTGTACTGCCTCCCCTTCGACAAAGTTCGGTCTGGACTTTGCATGATACTCGGCTGATAGCTTGCCCAGGGAGACGTGGCGTTCGATAAGTAGTTCGAGGATGGAGTTGTTCTCGGCATGGAGCTGGACAAGGAAGCCAAGCCTCTTGCTCTCTTCGAGCATCCTGAAGATCCTGCCGTCGTCGCTCATGAGACCCTCCTTTCTGTAGGTCATGAAGAGTTTGAAGCTCGAGACGCCCGCTTCCAAGACCTTGGGTATCTCTTTTACTAGCTCTTCCGTGAGGTTAGTCACAGCTACATGGATCCCGTAGTCTATGACCACCTTGGAGTCAGCCTTGTCCCTCCAGATCGATATCGTGTCAAGGAAGGATTTGTCCTTGGGCTGTATGGCGAAGTCCAGGATTGTGGTCACGCCTCCGAATGCCGCGGCGATTGTGCCGTACTCAAAGTCGTCAACGGTGGTGGCGCCCATGAAAGGCATTTCCATGTGGGTGTGGGCATCGATTCCACCGGGCATGACATACTTTCCGGTGGCGTCCACGACCTCGCCTGCCTTTTCAGAGATCTTTGAGGCGATAGCGACGATCTTTCCATCCTTCACACCTATGTCTGCTTTGAATGTGTCCTTCGGTGTCACTATGGTCCCGTTTTTAATTAATAAGTCCATTATAAGGCCTCCAATATAGTATAGAAAAAAGGGAGTGTTTAAACGCTTGTCTGTTTGGTGACCTTCTTCCAAGTGACGCAGCCGGGAACCGGACAGAGGAGTGTGCAGAGGGCGCAGGCGTCGCACTTCTCCTCGTCTACCTCTGCGGCTTTGCCCTGTTCGAACTTTATGGCTTGGTACCCGCCATCGCGGCACGCCACATAGCATAGACCGCACTTTATGCAGAGGTCCTTGTTGATAGCGGCAACTACGGTGTAGTCCTTGTTCAGTGCTGACCATGAGGTGAGCTTGGGGAGGCTCTTCCCGATTATTTCCCTAACGGAGGATATTCCCTTGTCGGAGAGGTAGTTCGATAGACCGTCCACGAAGTCGGAGATTATCCGGTAACCCCTCCACATCACAGCGGTGCAGACTTGAACGCTCTTAGCGCCAACAAGGAGGTACTCCACGGCGTCCTTCCATGTACATATTCCGCCTATACCTGACACGGGAATCTTTGTTGCTTGGGCTATCTGAGCGACGCACCTGAGACCT
Source organism: uncultured Nitrososphaerota archaeon (assembly GCA_964595415.1). Classification (GTDB taxonomy): domain Archaea; phylum Thermoproteota; class Methanomethylicia; order Methanomethylicales; family Methanomethylicaceae; genus CAZQQB01. The sequence goes on from CAZQQB010000004.1 coordinate 30,574, forward strand.
ATAGGCTTCACGCCAGGTCCTGAGAGACCCCCGAAGGTGCTCATTCCGTCGACAGTGGGCATCGGTTCAAATGTGTCGGTGTTGACGCCTATAAGACCGAGCACGGTATTGATCGCGGATATGGCATCCGCCCCTGCCTCCTCAGCAGCCTTGGCGGTATAGGCTATGTCGGTGACATTGGGGGTGAGTTTCACCATCACTGGCACGGAGGAGCCCCGCTTTGATGCCCTCGCCAGATTCTGGATGAGCTCAACTCTCTGCCCGATGAATGCGCCCATGCCACGCTCGGGCATTCCGTGCGGGCAGCCAAAGTTCAGTTCTATCATGTCCACACCCGCCTCACTTATGACCCTAGCAAGTTCTTCCCAGTCCTCTTCTTTGCCCTCCGCCATAATGCTGCCTATGAGGGCTTTCTCCGGGAATTTTTTCTTGATCTCTTTTATCTCCTTGACCCACGTGTCCACGGGCCTCTTTGAGACCTCCTCTATGTTCTCGAAGAGGATCATCTGCTTGTTCTCGAAGCCCATAATGCCGAACCTGTTCTTAAGGTCGTAGACCGGGGTCTTGTCTCGTTTTATGGTTTTGGTGACAGCTCCAGCCCAGCCTGCCTCGAATGCTTTCATGATCATCTCGCCAGTGCAGGTTGGGGGCGCCGATGAGAGCATGTACGGGTTCTCTAACTCCAGATTGCAGAATTTTACGGATAGATCGGGTTTTGATACCATATTTCTCACTCCCAAACTCCTATTTCTTTGGACGCTTACCTCCAGAGAGGAACTTGTCAATCGCGGTGGCAGCCTTCTTGCCCTCCGCCACCGCTTCCACCACTGTCTCTCCGCCGTTTACTGCATCTCCTCCTGCGAATACGCCCTTTATGGACGTGGAGAAGTTTTCGTCGACGACTATGAGTCCCTTGTCGGTCTTAACACCATAGGATTTCAGAACTTCCTCGTCCGGTTTCTGCCCGATGGCAACTATGACAGCATCCACATTGAATTTAAATTCTGAGCCCTTGATGGGCTTCACGCCGCGTCTCCCAGAGGCGTCTGGCTCGGTGAGCTCCATCCTGACGCATTCAATTCCCTTGACCTTTTTATCGCCTATTATGCGGACTGGGCTTGTGAGTAAGAGGAACTCGACGCCCTCCTCCCTTGCTTGGTTCCTGCCGTACTGCACCGCAGGCATCTCTGCTAGGGACCTCCTGTATACTATGTAGACCCTGTCGGCGCCCAGCCTTAAGGAGGCGCAGGCTGCGTCTATTGCCGTATCGCCGCCGCCTATTACCGCCACCCGCTTTCCCTTGAGGTCAGGCGCTCTTCCATGCCCCATCAGCCATTTCGCCACCGAGGAGAGGAACTCTTGGGCAGGGTAGACATCTTCAAGGTCCTCGCCTGGCACTCCAAGTTTCTGGGATTTTGTGGCACCCACCCCAACAAATACCGCATCGTACTCTTTCAGCAGTCCTTTAAGGTCGGTGATCTTTTTGTTGGTGATGACATTCACGCCGTAGCTCTTTATGTTCTCGATCTCAGACTCGGGAACGGACCACGGTACCTTCCAAGGCAATATGCCATAAAATAGCAAGCCGCCGGGTGCTGGGTTCGACTCAAAGATCGTGACGCCGTAGCCCATCCGTGCGAGCTCGTATGCTGCCGAGAGTCCAGCCGGACCGCTGCCCACTACTGCGACCTTCTTTTTCTTGGGGCGAGTTGTGGGGAACTTGACGAAGCCCTTCAGCCGCTCCTTTTCATAGGCGAATCGCTGAAGCATGGAGATGGCGACGGGCTCCTCGTTAAGGTTGTTCCTGACGCACTTGGATTCACAGAGGCGCTCGACGGGGCAGACGTACGCGCATTCGCCCCCGAAAATGTTGCTCTCTCGTATTACCTTGGCAGCGCCGTAGAAGTTACCAGTCTTTATCCTGTAGATGAACTCTGGAATATTGATCCCGGTTGGACAGGCGGATATGCAGGGAGCGTCAAAACACATGAGACACCTTGAAGCTTCGTAGACCGCAAGTCTGTCGTCAAGGTTTGAGAGGTAAGGGATGAAGCCAGTAATCCTCTCCTGAGGAGGAATTGCTTTAGTATGGACTCTACCTGACATAAAAATCGCTCCTAATAGGATTAATAAATAATAAAAGGTTTTAATTTAAGGCTTTCGTGATAGAATTATGGATCATTCAGAGAGAATTCGAGTGAAGGGGGTCGTCTTTGACCTTGACGGCACACTCGTGGATTCCGTGGATTCGATATGGAAGGCTTCGGATTATGTGCTGAGGAAGAATGGTTACTGCGGGTTGGAGCGGAGTGATGTCGTTGAGGTGATGGGCAAGACGATCTTTGACCTCTTCTTGAGGGTTAAGCCTGGACTTAGCAAGGATGAGCAGAAAAAGCTGTTTGAGGATTATAAGAGGTTTTACATGGATTTCATTGTTCACACGAAACTGTTTCCGAGGGTGAGAGAGACATTGGCTTACATGAGTTCTAGAGGGGTGAGGATGGCGGTTGTGACGACAAAGAGTAGGGAAAACGCGGAGAAGATCCTGAGCTTCTTCGGGATAAGGGAATTTATCCATGCGGTCATAGGATTCGAGGATGTTAGCGAGCACAAGCCCTCAAAGGAGCCGATATTAAAGGCGGCTAGTGCGATGGGTCTCGAATGTTCAGAGCTGGTCGTTGTTGGGGACACGGATGTGGACATAAGGGCAGGGAGGGAAGCAGGGGCTTTGACGGTGGCTGTGAAGACAGGCGTTGCCCCCGTAGAAAAGATATTGGTCGAAGGACCTGACTTCTTGATTGACGATGTTTCAGGCTTACCCGAGATCTTGGAGCGGTACGGGCTCAGCCGGACTCGATAATCTTTAGGGCTTCGTCGAAGGCGTCTATTGAAAGGTCTATATGCTCTCTTGTCAGGACGAGTGGAGGCTCTATTCTTATGACATTTCCATCCAAACCGCCCAGCCCAACGAGAATCTTCCTCTTCCAGACCTCCTGCAAGAAGCGAACGGCCTCTTCTTTTGCGGATTCCTTTGTGGACCTGTTTTTGACAAGCTCCATTCCGAGAAATAAACCCAATCCCCTGACGTCTCCAATGATCTCATGTTTGTCTTGGAGGAGCTCTAACTGGCGCTTGAAGTAAGAACCGTTTTCTTTGACTTTGTTCAGTAGGCCGCCGGTCAGCTCATCAAGCACGGCCTCTGCGGCGGCGCATGCCAAGGCGTTTCCGCCGAGCGTGGAGTAGTGCTCCCCAGGACGTAGGGCAGAGTCGAGCTCTTCCCTGTATATGGTCACGCCGAGCGGGAGTCCATTGGCTATCGCCTTGGATGTGGTCATCACGTCAGGTGTTATATTGTAGTGTTCAATGCCCCAAAGCTTCCCGGTCCTTCCGTTTCCAGACTGGACCTCGTCTGCGATGAAGAGTATGGAATACCTATCCAGCACTCCTTTGATCTCTTTGAAATAATCGTTGGGAGGAATGACCATGCCACCGTTGGCTAACATTGGCTCCGCCAAGAGAGCGGCGACCGAATCACCACCCACCTCGCACTTGATGACATCCTCC
>CAZQQB010000004.1:34154-39241 GCA_964595415.1 uncultured Nitrososphaerota archaeon
GGGACAGCTTTTGTGACCGAGTGGGCATCTGTAGCAGTAGGGATCCGGGGCGAAGACGACGGGTGCGAATGGTCCGAGCCCGACCTTCCAATGGGATTGACCCAACGCGCTCATGGCATAAAATGTTCTGCCATGGAAGGACCTGTGGAGAGCCATTATGTACGGTCTTTTCTTTACGCGCTTTACGAGAGAGATGGCAGTCTCGTTGGCCTCTGAGCCGCTGTTTGTGAAGAAAGTTTTGGTCAGGGCCCTCCCCGGAGAGAGGTCGGCAAGCCTTTTCGCGAGGTTTGCGGTGTAATCCAAGTAGTACAGGGAGGACGTGTGGAAGAGCTTGTGGAGCTGTGCCTCTACAGCTCTGAGGACGCGGGGATTCGACCACCCGACATTTACTATTGAGACGCCGGCATATAGGTCGATGTAGGCCTCCCCATCAACAGAGTAGACGGTGTCGCCGATAGCCCTCTCAGGGACAAATGGGTAGTAGTGCCGGTACATGCGCGAAAGGTAACGCTCAGAGAGATCCACGATATCTTTTGTTGATTTCATAATATCACTTCAAGGGGTAAAAATTACAGGTTGATATATAGGTATAGATGTAGATTTAGACATAGATGTAGATAGAGGCTACTTGGGCGGGGCGTTCACCGCGATTAGCCAGAGGGGGGTCTTTCCTATGTTCTTTATGGAGTGTGGCACGTTGGGCGGGAAGACAAGCGCGTTTCCGGCCTTTACCTTGTACTCCTCGTTCCCTATCGTCACCAACGCTCTCCCCTTCAATATGTAGTAAGCCTGCTCGAACGGATGGGTGTGAGAATCGGCCCTTCCTCCGACATCAAACTCAGACCTGAACATGGACAGGTTTTTACAACCGACATTTGCCTCCTCCAACAGAACCCTAGTTATGCACCCAAAATGCAGCGCGGGGACGAACGTCCGCGCCTCCTTAGGGTCTATAACACGATTCGCCATTTGAGACACCTTGGAGTATATGGACTACCAAGGAGTAAATAAACATTAAGTGTAAAAGCAAGGGAATTGTCAGAGTGGAAGCAGCGCCCTTATGTTCGAGTATGTGACCATCTGAATGTCCCTGCCGCTGACGCCGGCTCTGTCGAGGTAGTGGGCGACTCTTGGAAGGGTGAGGGGATCAGATGGCTTTATTCCGATGTCGCTGTTTAGGACTATTCCCTCAGGACCGTTCTTGAGAAGGACCTCGTGGATTTCCTTATGTGAAAGTTTTCCGGGTTGGACGGTGAGTCCTGCCACTGCCCCTGCAGACCTCACCTTCTCAACGAGATCTGGGGTTAGATGGTCTATTATGACCCTCGCGGGATCCACGTTCTCAGACTCGATGATTGAGAGGAGCTTTTCCAATATATTCGGTTTGTTGTGTCTTGGTGTGTGCATTATCATTGGGATGGGGTACTCGTTCGCGATGCGTATTTGCTGAGTCAGGACATGTTCCTCTTCCTTGCTGCCAGTCTCCAGACCGACCTCGCCGAGGGCAGATGCCTTTTCATTGTCAAAGAGTGCGAGGATGTGGTCCAATACTGCCTTTGTCTCCTCTTCGGGGATGGATCTTGGGTGTATGCCCACGGCAACCCTCGAGCTTATTCCGTAAGAGCCGAGCCTAGAGGGCTCCTCTTCGATGACCCAGCGGAAGAGGTCGCGCATTGTGGAGAAGCCGGATGGGCGTACCGGGAAAAAAGAGCAGACGATCACGCCTTCGATGCCTGAGACTGACATTAGCTCAAGGTCTTCTGGTCCCCTAAGGTAGGTGTGGGTGTGGGAATCTATGAAACGCAAGAGGACCCCTCCTAGATAATAAAAATGTTGATTGATTATTGGATTAAAGGTACTTTCTTATCTCAGTCTCTAGTCCGTTTGCTCCGACAGCGCCCACGACGCGACTGACTTCCTTCCCGTTCTTGAAGAATACGAAGGTTGGAATTCCGTAGATGCCAAGCCTCTGCGGTACTTCGGGGTTTTCATCGACGTTCATTTTTGCCATAACTGCTTTGCCCTCGTATTTCTTGGCGAGCTGCTCAAATACCGGGGCCATTATCATGCATGGACCACACCATGAGGCCCAAAAGTCCACCACCAAGAGTGTGTTGGTGGAGGATAGCACAGAGTCGAATGTTTCGTCAGTAAGCTCTAAATAACCATGACTCATTTTTTTCTCACCGCCGATATCTTTCTTGGCCATAATCTCTGAGAGTTTTTTTGCTTTTATCCGCTCCAGTTCCTCATCAAAACCCTCAGACATAGGCCTACAGGCTTCCTTAAAGGCGGGGGTATATTTACTTTTTTCTGAGTGTTGCGTCAAAGTGCCCTGTCTGGCTTGAGTCCGAGGTACTTCGAGAGGGTCATGGCACCGGCTTCAGATAGGAGCGGCTTGTTGCAGACTGGCTCCTGAGCGCCCCTCGCGCAGGATAGGCAGTCGCCATTGCACTTTGGTATTGGTCTGAAATTTTCTGTGAGGTTCGACCTGAAGTATACCGGAACGATCTTGCCCTCGCAGACCTTGGAAGTCATAAACTCAAGGTTCATGCCCCTGTATCTTTTTCCAATCCTGCAGAATTCCATGCACAGGGCGAATGTCAACTCGTTTTTTGTAGCGAGATCCCTCAGGATCTTGAAGACGTACCTCCGGTAATCCTCAGAGGCTTGATAGCTCAGTCCGACACGCTCCCTGAAGAGAGAGAGCCAGAGGTTGAGAGTCACTTCTCCGAATGACCGTACAACGGAAAAGAGCTTGTCCATATATGATGGGGCGATGTCGCAGACGCTGGCCACGATGTGATCAGCTCCGTTTGTCTTGACGGCTTCGACTAGTTCGGATAGTCCCTTGGCTGAGTCGTTTATGCCTGGAAGGATGGGATCGATCCTGACCACAGTGTAGAGACCATGGTCTTTTGACCTGCGAATGGCTCTGAGTTGTTCATCAACAGTCGAACCACCGGGTGAGAATCTCCTGCGGATCTCGTCGTCGGCGGAGAGTAATGTGTACTGACAAAAGCAGTGGTTGTACCTGTGTTCGGACATGCGCTTCAGTAGCCGCTCTGGAACTCTTGCACCGTTCTTTGTCACGAACTCTACAGGGATATCCACATTGAGAAAGACGTTCATGCTGTTCTCAGAGAGGTGATAGGTCTCTTCGAGCGGTGATTGAAAAGGGTCGGTGACGGGCGAGAAGTAGCCGCATGACACATAGTAGAGCTTGGAAATCTCGTCCTTCAACTTCTTGTGGATGTCCTTGAATACTGTCACAATTCCGGTCCTGTTCCATTCATCAAAGTGGCCTCCGTATGCCCTAGCATAGCACATGGGGCAGTTCACTGTGCAGCCGTTGTATGGATTTACCAGGATGCGCTCCGAGCTACACTCCCTTCTGCCGGAGCTGTATGGAAAGTACCACCCGTGCACGACGTTCTTCTGGGTATTCACGAGTATGTGGGGCACGGGTTGCCGGATTACTGCAGAGTCTTCTGACCACACCTGCATTGGGTTACACAATTTATTGTTAACAAAAGCCTCGAGTAAATTTTTTGCTGAAAAATAGTCGCGGGTTATTCAGAGCCTGCATACGACATCCTTCTTAAGGTCTATGCACCCTATGAGTGCGAGTAGGACTCTGACGTCCTCGGTGTTTATCACGCCATGGGCTCTTTCCCTAACAACGAGCTTTGGTTTGTAACCTATGCCGAGACCGACATTCTCTATCATGAAGAGGTCGTTTGCGCCGTCTCCCACAGCAACACATGCATCCAACCCAACACCCATGTCGGCGGCTATCTTCTTTATTGCCCTGAGTTTTGCATCGGGACTGGTCATGTCCCCCACAACCTCCCCTGTTAGGCGCCCATCCTTTATTATGAGTTTGTTGCAGAAGGTGTAGTCGGCGCCTATCATTTTGCCGACATATTCCGCGGCAAAATCAAAGCTTCCAGTCACGATGCCTACGGTGAAGCCCAGCTCCTTAAGTTTGCATACAAGCTCCTTGACGCCGGGGTTAATTTTTATTGAAGATCTTATCTGATCCAAAACCTCAACTGAAAGACCCTTCAAGAGGCTAACCCTGGCTCTTAATGCTTCGAGGAAGTTTAGCTTGCCGTCCATGGCGAGTCTGGTGATCCTCTTCACCTCGTCGCCCACACCGGCAGCCTTTGCCAACTCCTCTATGACCTCTTGCTCTATGAGCGTCCCATCCAAGTCGAAGACGATAATCTTTTTACCGCACCTGTAGCTGTGGTAAGACTCTGCGGCCAGCGCCAGTCCGACCTCGTCGCAGCTGTTCTTTAGAATGTTTAGCAGTACATCCCTTCTAACGATGGAGGTCTTTGTGTCCACCACCATGATAATCACAAACAGATCTTTGAAGATTGTGGATGCTCTAGCCTTTAGGATGTTCGCATGAAACCTGGCGAGCACACCAGATACCGTGGCAACGATGCCAGGACGGTCAATACCCAAGACGGTGATGACGAGCCTATCGTCCGCCTGCATAGTAGAAAGACACCTCTAGTCCGAGTTCATGGCATATATACTCAAGTTTTTTCTTTAAGGCATTCAGGTCCGAGGCGGGGGCGAGTTTGATAAGCACCGAGAGGATGAATATGCTCTTCATCACCACCTGATCCATGTCCTCGATGTTGCATCCAAATTCGAAGATAACCGAAGAGATCTCGGCGATCAGGCCAGGTCTATCTGGGCCTACGGCTGTGATCAGAAGATATTTTTCGGGCATAGATGGCACCGATTGACCATCGAAGATTGTATAGAAAAACTAATTAAGTTTTCGTATGGATATTGGAAACATCGCGAGGGGCAATGGTTTGCATGCTGAAAAACTGGGGGCACTGAAAGAGGCTTTAATCGAGCAGAACCAAAAGAAGGCTAGGGAGGTAACGGAAGGGTGCTTGAGGGAAGGACTGCAGCCAAAGAAAATAATCGATACCATATCTGAGGGGCTAAAGGTCGTCGGGGATCTTTTTGAGAGGGGGGAGCTCTTTCTGCCGGAGGTTATGAGGGCGGCAAATGCCGCCAAGGCGTCTTTGAATGTGGTGCTCCCAATGATGGTGAAG
>CAZQQB010000004.1:39251-40807 GCA_964595415.1 uncultured Nitrososphaerota archaeon
TGTGGCTGAGGGGAAAGGCGTTATTGCCATAGGGTCCCTTGGACCACACGATATTGGGAAGACCATAGTCTCCTCAATGTTGATTGCAGATGGGTTTAAGGTATTAGATATGGGCGTGAATGCCAGCCCAAGCGTTGTAGAAGAAGTATTGAGGAGAGAGAGAGTGGACATCCTTGCGCTCTCCATACTCCTTACATCGGATATAGAGAAGGCTGGAAGGATAATCGAGAGGTCGAGAATTGTTGTGAACGGGCTGAAGGTGATGGTTGGCGGGGCTGCCATGAATAAGGAGATGGCAAGAAAAATAAAGGCGGATGCCTACGGTAAGGACGCGAACGAAGCAGTAAAAATAGCGAGGAGGTTAGTTGGAGGAAAGAGTAGATAATGAGGACGACAGTCATTGGAAGTTATCCAGTGGTTGGCGAGGGGCTTGATGCCATAAAGACCGCAGTTCATGACCAGCTCGAAGCAGGCATCGAGATAATCAGCGATGGGCAGACAAGAAAAGACATGGTGTCCTACTTTGCAGACCATATACCAGGGTTTAAAATAGATGGCGAGAAGGTGAAGATCGTGGGCAAGGTAAGACCTCCGGAGGAGACGCCCATCATCGGAGACCTATTATTTGCAAAGAAGTTGGCAAGGGGAAGGGCAGAGGTAAAGGCAATCATCACTGGACCAGTGACGATGGTCTTCTTCTCCGAGCTATCACCTGAGGCACCGTATGCCGGCTTCAGGGACGGGAGGCTTTATGAAGATGTCAGCGAGGCATTGGCGGTGGAGGCAGAGATGATACAGAAGGCTGGCTTCTCAGACTTCCAGATAGACGAGCCAAGTTTCTCCATCGGGGCACCCATGAATATCGGGAAGAGGTCCGTCGAGGTTGTCGTCTCTGGCATAAGGGGGGTGAAGGGACTGCATGTCTGTGGAAATCTGAGAAGGGCATTTGGTGAAGTTGTCAAGATAGACGGCTTGGATGTCTTGAGCTTCTCTTTCAAGGACAACGTGAGCAACTTTGACAGTGTTGATAGAAGACTGCTGGAGGATTACTCTAAGAAGCTTGGCGTTGGGTGCGTGAGCACCATGGACGCCGAGGTGGACGATGTGGAATCGATCAAAAGGGTGTTGAGCAAAGCCCTGGATCTGTACGGATTGGAGAATATTGCATGGGCACATCCAGATTGTGGGCTGAGGTCCTTAAATAAGGAGAGCGCGTTCTCGAAGCTCAAGAACATGGTTATTGCGCTGAGGGAGTTGAAGGTAAAGTGAAAGAAATTCGCCTTGGGGATATCACTTTCGGCGATAAAACAGTCATGATAGGGAGTTTATTCTACAAGTCGGATAGAAAGGTCGTTGATCATAGGAGGGGAGAGGTAAACAAGACTGCTCTGCTAAAAGAGTTGAGGAGTGTTTCAGTCCTGAAGGAGAGGACAGGGCTTTACCATGCAATAGACATAATAGCGGAGACGCCAGAGGCGATGGAAAAATACATTGTCATTCTATCAGAGATGACGGAAGACCCGCTCCTCATCGGCGGTCTCAATGAAGAGACGAGG
>CAZQQB010000004.1:40831-43945 GCA_964595415.1 uncultured Nitrososphaerota archaeon
ATCCCTTGCAACGACTGATCGGGAGCTCGAGCACATCTTGGAGAGCGGAATAAAATTCGCAATAGTCCAGACGCTGGATCCGGCTGCTGTTTACCCTGAGGAGAAGCTGCAGGTATTGAAGGGGAGGCTATTGGAGAGTTGCAGAGCTGCGGGCGTTACAGGTGTGGGGGTGGATGTCGGAGTAATAGACTTCACGAGTGTTTGGCTGGCAACAGAATCGATAGGTGCTGTGAAGAGGGAGTTGGGATTGCCTGCTGGATGCGCTCCATCTAACGTGGCGTACCAGCCCTTGCTTAAGAAGAGAGTGACGAAGAGGACAGCGAGATCCATAAACGTTGCCCTCAACACGATGATACAGGTTGCCGGGGGGGATTTCATATTGTATGGACCGCTTAAGGCAGCCGGGTACACCTTTGAGGCAGCGGCCACCGTTGATGGAATTAAGGCGTATGGGGAGAGGTTGGGCGGAAAGTCTGTGGAGAGGAGCCACCCACTTTATAAGTTCCTGACTAAACTGTGATAGTAGAGGGGTTCTTATGGTCCTAGCGTGTGTGCTTGTCCACTGCAAGCCAGGAACAGCTACCGAGGTACTGAACAGGATAAAGGAGATTAAGGGCGTGAAGAGGGCATTTGAGACGCTCGGAGGGTACGATGTTGTGGTCGAGTACGAGTTTCAAAGTCTTGAGAAGTTGGGAATCACGGTTTATGAGATGGCAAAGATCCCGGGCGTAGTCTCCACAGAGACGCTGATAGAAACGCTATTGTGAGGCGGTATTATTGGTTCAGGCTCTTGTATTGATAAATGCTGAGAAGGTTTCTGTTTTGGACATCGTTGGAAAGCTGGAGAAGATGCCGGAGGTGTTGGAGGCATTCCCGACATTCGGGAGGTTTGATGTGGTGGCATTCTGCAACGTGGGTGATAGGGAGAGTGTCAGGGCACTTGTGAAGAAGATAGCTGCGCTCGAGGGGGTACTAAAAACTGAAACCCTGGTCGAGCTTTGATTTTTAATTTTTAATTCATGAAAAATTGGCAATTTTGCTGATCTTATACCACGGGCACCCGTGCGAGTTCGTATGCCTTTTGTATGTTGCCCCTGTCATCACGGCGCGAGTCCACAGGGGTTTCCATTATCAGCGGAAGGGATCGAATCCTCCTATCGGAGAGGATCAATTTGAAGCCGTCTTCGCCTATCCTACCCAGACCTATGTGCTCATGCCGATCGAGGTGCGAGCCGAGATCCCCCTTTGAGTCGTTAAGGTGTACGACTTTCAGTCGATCTAAGCCAATGACCCTATCAAGTTCGTCGAGAATCTCCCCTATCTTCGTCTTGACATCGTAGTCCCCGATGAATGCATGGCAGGTGTCGAAGCAGAATCCTACCTTCTCTTGCCGCTCTACCCGATCGATTATTGTCCGAATGTCTTCAAATGTTGTGCCCATGCTGTTCTTCTGACCTCCAGTATTCTCCAAGAGGATCATGCAGTCCGATTCTGTTTCAAGCGCACTGTTAAGTGCCGATACTAGTCTGCTGCAGCCCAACTTTTCGCCGCTCCCGAGATGGCTTCCGAGATGGGTGACCAGGTAGGGGATGCCAAGCAGAGAGCACCTTTTGAGTTCGGCTTTCAGCGTGTCAACGGATTTCTTGTAGACTTCATCGTTTGGAGAGGCAAGATTCGGGAGGTACGGCATATGATCAACGACAGGGGTGATGTCGGTTTTACTTAGGCGATCCCTGAATGAAGTTATAACCTCGGGTGGAATGTCGGAAAAAGACCACCCTCTCGGGTTCCTTGTGAAGAGCTGAAAGGTGTTGCATCCTATTTTTAAGGCCCTCTCAACCGAGCGGTCAAGGGAACCTGCTATAGATATGTGGACTCCAACGCGCAAAGAACACACCAGATTAAATTAGGGGAGATGGTTGGTTTAAGGTTTTATGCGATGTTGAGTGATGGTGTGAAGTGTCTCGACATATCGGACGAGGACTCAAAGGGTGAAATAAGTCACAAAGTCTCCTTGAGGAGGCGCCTTATCTTTTCTAGGGTCTCTGGTGGGATTTGCCGGGCCTCAAGGGGCATAGTCTCCATACCTTTGACTGTTGCGAGTCCAGTGCCGTAGAGCACCCACCCGAGCACATACTCGTATAGGTCCCGGTCTTGGTCGACCGACTGCGAGAGTATATCGATTAATTCGATTATTAAATTTTGGGCCCTTCCGATACGAGAATGAAGTGTCTCGAGGGTTTCTTCCCCCACTAGGAGGGAATCGCCGAGGCCGCATAAGAGTTCCTTCACGATACCGGCTTCTGTGCTGGAGTAGGTATTGTCGAGCGAGAGAAGGAAAACAGCTCTATCGGTGGGGAGGTCTGGATAGACATAGCAGCGGGAGACTTTTGAGAGAGGGTAGAGATCCCTCAGCGCCTGGATGGACAGACCTTCGGTTAAGGATACAACCAGTCTCCTCCTAAGGAGATGCCAGATCTCATCGGCGAGGATATATGCACGGTTCTTCTCTGCGCCGATAAAAAGCAGATCACACCATTTCGCAGACTCGCAGAGTGCTTCGCGCGAATGGTCTGAGGCGGGGAGCTTTCTCACCTCGAAGTTTGGGCTATTCAGTTTTTCCAAGGGCTTGCCTTTTTGTTCGCAACCCAGCAGCAACACCTTCAAGGAGTTCACCATGTTCTGTTATTACGTATTTCTAAAGCGTATAAATAATAGTTAATATTTTGCAAGTAAGATTAATATGTTGAGAGCGTAATACTCCTAAAGAGGATGTTCAGATGGCCTTCGACAGCCTTAAGAGAGTTGGATTTTCTGACGCAGAGATAAAGTTGTATGAATACTTGATCAAAAAGGGGAGCTGTAAGAAGGGGGACTTGATAAGAGATTTAAAAATGGGTGAAAAGGACCTGAATGAGTTTCTATCTAGGATGGCATCATTGGGTTCCGTGGAAGTTGTGAATGACTTGGTCGCACCCGCACCCCCGAAGGCGTTTCTGCAGAAGTACTTGAGGTTGAAAGAGGTCGAGGTAGACCTGCAGCTGGCTGAGCTGAATAAGGTTGTGAACGAACTGCAGAACGTCTTGGAGCCGATATATAGCGAGAGCAGATATG
>CAZQQB010000004.1:43955-45206 GCA_964595415.1 uncultured Nitrososphaerota archaeon
GTGAGATTGGAGGAGCTCTGGCAGATCATAGATGGTCTTTCCAGCATGGAGATGGAGACCATAAGGATGATCTCAAGGGCAAATTCAGACATATCGATACTAGCTGAGCGTTTCAGCTACTATCCGAAGGTCAGGGAGGAGCTGCTCTCGGCACTTGATAGAAAGGTCAGGGTCAGGGTACTTCTACTGGCGCTTGACAAGGAGACCGAAGGTAGGGTGGAAAACCTAAAAAAGAATAAAATTGAGGTGAGGTTGGCCAGATGCGACTGGAGGAGCATGAGGTTCACACTGGTGGACAAGAGGGAGGTAATATTCTTAGTATGGGCAAAGAAGACCGGAGAGAACAAGGTATTCTACAGACCCGGTTATACGAAGAACTCGGGCATGGTGAGCGTCTTCTCGGACTCCTTCGAGTACCTGTGGGAGAAGGCGCTGCCCCTCTGAGAAACATCAGGGTCTCTTACGGAACAGCGATTGAACTGGGTTTGATGAGTGGGTTGCAGAGGGACGCCCCGACCACCGCTTATTTATTTCTTATATTAGGGAGGTGCAGGGGGGGTTGCCTCTTCTGTCCTCAGTCGATAGGGATTAAAGAGAGGATCTCGAGAGTAGACTGGCCGGAGTTTCCATTGGAGAGGGTGATGGAAGGCCTAAGAGTCAGCAGAAGAATTAAGAGGGTGTGCATTCAGTGCGCCGAGGAAGAATACTTGATGAAAGCTCTGCCGGCGTTTGTCGAGCATGTGCATAGGGAGACAAACTTGCCGGTCTCAGTTTCAATCCCACCGGCTCCTCGGGAAGATCTGGAGGTGTTGAAGAGGGCAGGTTTAGAGGTATTGACAATAGCGATTGATTGCGCCGATCGCGAGCTATTCCGGTATATAAAAAGGAGAGAGTGGGACGGACACTGGGAGGGGTTGAAGAGGGCACTGGAAGTCTTTGGTCTCGGGAGGGTTGGGACCCATATAATAGTCGGGCTTGGGGAGGAGGAGAGGGATGTAGTCGGCTTGATCTCAGAGTGCCACGGCGCAGGGATCGTGACCTCTCTTTTTGCCTTCACGCCTATAAAAGGAACCATGCTGTGGGGGAGATCCCAGCCAGAATTGCCGTCTTACAGGAGGTTGCAGCTCGCTAGGGAGCTGATAGTGAGTGATGAGGCCACCGCTGAAGATTTTGTGTACGATAGTTGCGGGAGGATAAGAGAGGTGGTGGCCAGAGGCTACGTGGTGGAGGATATCATAGAGAGAGGCGAGG
>CAZQQB010000005.1:0-363 GCA_964595415.1 uncultured Nitrososphaerota archaeon
TGTTGCTGAGGATGTACACGAGTACATAATGGCTGGTGATTGAATAGATTTAAATATAATCATAGGAGGCCCCCAAGGAGGTGGTGTCGAGACCGCGGGCATGCTGCTTATAAGAGCTACAGCGATCGCTGGGCTTGAGGTCTTTGGTGCGCGGGAGTACCACTCCAACATAAAGGGAAAGCATAGCTATTTTCATGTGAGGGCAGCAGATAAGCCAATCAATAGTATAAAGCTACCCGTTGATATTCTTGGAGGACTCGATCCTGAGACGCTCGGGACTCACTTTTTAGAGTTGAAGAAAGGAGGAACGGTGATATATGATGTTGCCATCTCGGACAGAGCGCTAACGAGATCGCCTTCCAT
>CAZQQB010000005.1:373-4529 GCA_964595415.1 uncultured Nitrososphaerota archaeon
AACAAGAGAAGGCTGAAAGAGTTAGAGTGGCATTAACAAAAATGGGGATCAAAGATAACGTTGAAGGCTTAAGGGAGTACCTAGTGAAGGAAGGGTTTAAAGTTTATGCGATTCCATTTTCTGATATAATCTCTGGTGTTCTCAAAGGCACAGATATCCCCATTGAAAGGACTATGAACACAGCTATAACATCGGCAATACTTGCCATCATGGGTTTAGATAAGAGCGTTCTTCATGATGCAATTAATAATTTATTCGCGGGCAAGGTGGGGGTTGTAGAGACCAATATAAAAGTTGTCGACATCATCTATGAGAAGCTTTCCGACGTCGAAAAGTTACAAGTCATGAAAAAGGTAGAAAAAAAGAAAAAGTTCTTGGTGGCAGGAAACGACGCGGTGGCAATAGGTAAAATAATTGGTGGACTTAGATTCCAGACATATTATCCGATAACCCCGGCTGCGGACGAGTCTTTGGTAATTGAACAAATGGCCAAAATCTTCGATAGCCAGGGAAGGGTCATAGGCTCGCCCATAGTCATTCAGGGCGAGGACGAGATATCAGCGGTAGGAATGGCAATCGGCGGAGCCTTAACTGGTGTTAGAAGTGCGACCTCCACGAGTGGGCCAGGTTTTTCATTGATGGTTGAGGGGCTTGGTTGGGCAGGAATTAATGAAGTTCCATTGGTAATTACATATTATCAGAGAGGAGGGCCTTCGACCGGTCTCCCCACGAGGCATAGTCAGTCGGACCTACTATTCTCGATATTTGCAGGTCATGGAGAGTTTTCAAGGATTGTGATCGCGTCGGGTAGCCACCATGAAGCAATTGAGGATGCTGTAAAGTGCTTCAATTATGCTGAAATGTTTCAGGTGCCGGTTATACACCTTCTTGATAAGGGGCTCGCCAATTCGGTAACAACAACTTCACTCCAATCTTTCGAGGTTTCAATAAATAGGGGAAAGATTGTGGACGGTGACGGTGATTATAGGAGATTCAGGTTTACAGAGGACGGAATATCGCCCAGAGCCTTACTTGGAAGGGCGCTTCAGTGGTACACAGGAGATGAACACGACGAGTTCGGACATATAAGCGAAGATCCGTTTGTAAGGGATAAGATGTACAGAAAGAGGATGGAGAAAAATACGAGGATTCTTAAAGAACTGCCAGATGAAGATAAGGCGAAACTGTTTGGTTCTGATGTCTACGAAGACCTGCTCCTTACATGGGGTATAACGAGGGGGGCGGCTGTAGACGCTTTGGCTAAGCTCAAAACCCTCGGAAAAAAAGTTGCTGTGCTTCAGGTAAGATTGATGGAGCCTTTTCCAACAGAATATTTGTCAGATTTCATTAATCGGTGCGAAAGGGTTGTATCCATTGAGGCGAATTATACTGGTCAACTCGCATGGCTGGTAGAGCATTATTGCAAAAAGGAAGTTAACGGTAGAGTGATAAAATACAATGGAAGGACGGTATCTGAAGACGAGGTTGTATTTGCATATAAACAGATCAATTATGGGGAGAAGAAAGTCGTGCTGACAGGAGGGGAGTGAGGTGGCAGTTGGCTGGAGTTCCGAAGTTTGGCCTGATTGGTGCCCGGGATGCGGGAATTTCGGAATACTCTCGGCATTAAAATCCGCACTCGCAGACCTAGGTTTTGATAAGAAAAGGTTCGTTATAGTCTCAGGAATAGGATGTAGTGGTAAGATAGCACATTTTGTGAGAACAAACGGGGTTCATACGCTGCATGGGAGGGCTATACCTTTTGCAAGTGGCATAAACATAACAAATCCAGGGCTTAAAGTAATAGTGCACGGGGGTGATGGTGACTTGCTTGGCATAGGAATGGGGCACTTAATAGCCCTAGGGAGAAGAAACCTTGACATTCTAGTGGTAATACACAATAATGGAGTTTATGGACTCACAAAGGGGCAGGCATCGCCAACCTTAGCCAAAGGTGTTAAGACTAGGGGGCTCTCTTTTCCAAACATTGCAGAACCGGTCAATCCGATTATCCTAGGGATGGCGGCGGGTTACACGTTCCTTGCCAGAGGGTATGCGTATAATGTGGAACATTTGAGAGGTTTGATAAAGGCAGGTCTAAATCACAAGGGAGCAGGGATTATCGAAATAATCCAGCCATGTCCCACATGGAACAACATAACTTCTCCTGAATGGCTCTCCAAAAATACTTTCTACCTAAAGGATTGGAGACCGCTCGTTGATAAGATGGAGACCTTCGCTCAGAAGTTTAAGGAGATCATATCACTCGAATATGGGGATAAGGCACCACTCGGGGTAATCTTCGAAGATGATTCAAAAGATACATACCAAAGACGCATGATGAGTTTGAATGAAGCCTATGGTGTAAACCCACCTTCTGAACAGAGTATTGAGGCAAATGGAAAGCCCTTACCAATAAGCATTGAAAAGACCTTTGAAAGATACCTCATATAATTATAATTTTTTCGGAATTATTTTTGAAGAGTTGATGCTCAAAATATCCAGTCGTCAACCATTTCAAAATATCCTTTTTTAACTGATACAGCATCGAACTCGCAGATTTCATGACAAACGTAGCACTTAATGCACTTTGAATTGTCGATTGTGGCAACATCCTCATTTAATTTGATTGCCTTTGCAGGACATGCCTCAGCACAGTTTCCACAACCCGTGCATCTTTCTGGGATGATAAAAGGAGAGGCAGTGACTCTGGGCGTTAAGTATCCAGCTAGAGAAGAGACTCTAGATAAAAACGTCGACGGCAGCCTGAAATTCACAAATTCGAATGGATCTCCTACAATACGTATCTCATCGATGGTTCTTGGTCCTAGACCCCGTAGAGAGGCTTCGCGTATGTGAGGGACGACAAAGGGATCAACGCCTGCCATATTGAATGAGACCATGTCCAGTGCTAAAGCGTCTTTGCTGACCAAAATTTTGTTTAGTTTTAAAGGGTTTCCCCCAGTTGGTCCGTTCCCATCCATGCACACTATCGCGTCCATGACGTTTATGGAGACAAATGGCTTGATCGCAGAATATACGTCAACCATAGCTTTTGCCATTCTATTTGGAGTTATTCCCAAACGGTGGAGCTTGGCTTTGCCCGCCCCCGGGATGCATCCGAATGCGAGATTTTTAATGGCACCAGTCATTAGGGTCTGCATATGGGTTTTGAGTTTTGGGACGTTTACTATCTTATTTCGGAATATGCAAGAGGCAAGTCCAATGGATTTTATAAGCCTACCATTTATTTGAACCACCTTGGGAGGATCTCTCTCAAATTCCAAAAATTCAGCGCCGCTTTCTTCAATCGCTTTTAGCATGCCTGTTAATGTGAAGACCTCTCGGGCTTTCCCTGGATAGGCATTTCCTGGAGAGTCCCCGACATAAACTTTACAACCAAACTCCTTTGCAACTTCTATTAATGCTGAAACGATGAGCGGATCAGTAGTTACCCCCTCTTCCGATGTTTTAGAGTTTATCATATTGGGCTTAATTAGTATAGACTCCTCAAATGAACAGCTCCAATCGATTAGTCTAAGTGCTCTACGAACGGCTTCCTTCGTATTGCCTTTAAAATCTACTACCGCAACCGAATATTCCTGCATGTAGGTCACCTTATCGCCGGTAAATGATGGCAATGGGTTTTTATTTCAAACGATATGTTTTTGATCTGTTTTTGTACATGGCTTTTAGCTCCCAATTTGCTCCATCCCCTTCGGGAGCAGGGGCAGCACTAACTGTTTGTCTGAACTCCATCTCCCCGGTCTTAGATCTTATGATAAAAGATCCAAGACCGAACCTATGATTTGATTGGTTTGATGGAAAAATAAGCTTTACGGGAATCCAACGCCTAAAATCAAAGCCAACATTTTTAGATCTGTAATGGGCTTTCCAAAAATTTAGGATTGAGATTGTCCATAAGAGAAGAGATGTCGCAATCAAAAAAAAGATTCCCTTTCCATCACTTTTATTGCCATTAAAAGAGAGAAAATAGTCTTAGTTCTATTTGCTAACACCTCTGCTGAATTTTTGTTCAAATCAGCATTTCTAATGTTGTTAAGAAGGCTTCCTAGTAAGCCAAGGTATTTAGTCCCGCCCCCTGAAAGTGCATCATTAAATATTGGAATCAGATCACTAGAGTCGCTTTTCATGA
>CAZQQB010000005.1:4584-10448 GCA_964595415.1 uncultured Nitrososphaerota archaeon
TAGCACTCGAATTTTTTGCATAGGGGGAAGCATTCCAGAATAGGGGACTCGCTCATTGGGCATATTCGGCCCGGAAGCTCCGGTTTACCGTTGCCCAGAGGAGTCTTGCAACCCTGCTGATCTGCCAGAATGCTCTCTTCTCGTCTGCGCCTCTCCTTATTACGATCTTTCCTTCGGAGAAGACCATCACGTCACCATTCTCTGACTCCATCCTAGCGACCCCGAGCGATGGCGAGATCTTGAGGGCTGGAATGGTTTGACTGAAGATCTTCTGAGCCGTGATCATATCAAAGTATCCATAATGGGAATGGTCTGTGGGAAGAACATTAACTTCTATGGTCACTCTGTTTGGTTCGGTAGGACATGGGCGAACGTACGAGATTCGTTGGTTAGTAGGAGTTCTAAGCACTGGTGGTGAGCAAGAGATGTTTGCTTCGTTGAAGACCCCTGTTTTGAAAAAAATGCAATCACCAAGTGAAGATTCTCCAATACAGTATTTCCTGAGCATGGTTACGCATGAAGGATTACCGCAATAGCCACAATCTAATTGCGGGAAAACTTTGTAATTGTCATAAAAGATTCTCATTTGAGCACCTCATGTCAAAGTCTTTGAGATCTCTTCGAGCGTCTCCAAAAACACATCCACATCCTGAGAATTATTGTAGAGGTGGACTGAAGCGCGTACAGTACCATTGGGTGCATTTAAGACATATTTATGGAGGGGAAGGGCGCAGTGGTGGCCTGACCTGACCATGACCCCAGATATGGTGTCCAGAGCAATGGCGACATCGTGAGGATTCATGCCTTTAAGGTTGAATGAGATAATCCCTGCCCTTCTCTTTGGGTCGCTTGGTCCGTATATTGTTATACCATCAATGTCTTTAAGTCCTTTGAGCATTCTCTCCGTCAGTGTCCGCTCATGATCCTCAATATTTTCCATGCCAAGGTTCATCAGATACGCAGCAGCCGCGCCCATCCCTATAGCCTCGGCTATGGGCGGTGTGCCCGCTTCGTATCTACTCGGACCTAAATTGAGTCGATAGTAGTCAAGTCCTACATCCTCAATGGTTCCGCCGCCGATGCAGAGAGGTGAAACGATTTTCTGTAGATCCTTCTTGATGTATAACGCTCCTGCGCCAGTAGGTCCACACATCTTGTGACCTGAGAACGCGAGAAAATCGCAATCCAACTCCTTTACATCCACTTTCATGTGAGGGACAGACTGGGCGCCGTCGACCAAGACCATTGCCCCATGGTCATGGGCCAATTTTGTTATCTCCTTTAGGGGAGGGCGAACTCCGAGGACGTTTGAGGTCTGCGTTATTGCAACGAGTCTGGTATGTCCATCGATATAGGAGGCAAAGTCAGAGGCCTCGATTAGTCCGTCTTTATCGCACCAGACTATTTTTACATCTAAATTTTTAACTTTCCCAGCCCTAAGCCAAACGATATAGTTTGAGTGGTGCTCAAGGATTGTTGTTACGACCCTTTCGCCCTCTTGAAACTCTAAACCATTTGCGACAATGTTTATAGCCTCGGTTGCATTTCTAACAAATATGAGCTCCTCCGGAGTAGCATTGATAAGTTTGGCGACTCGCCTCCTGGCATTATCATAGGCAGTTGTTGCTACCCGAGCTGCATTGTATATTCCTCTTCCTACATTTGCCCTGTACTCACGGTAATATTCAAACATCTCTCTGAGCACTGGCTCTGGTGTCAGGCTGGTCGCTGTCGAGTCCAAATACACGCGCCCGCTCCGCAGAAAGGGGAAGACCTCTCTCACCAAGTTTATGTCAAGCATTATATCACCAATGCCTTAAGTCATTATGCTTATATCGAATATAAAGGGTTGCCTTGCTAGAGACATTTATTTGACTATTCCACATGATGAGCTATGTTCGAGTCATGATCCAATAATTATATGCGCTTTCTTAGATTAGCCAAAAGTCCACACTCACAATGCTTATATTACCCATGAAATAAAAAAGTCGTTGAGGAGATTAATGTGGGTAGAGTTGCTGTTTTGACAGCTTTTGCCATAATAGGATACTTCCTCGGCGTTGCGGCATATTACATGGGAAAGAACCTTACGCCATGGCTTGAGAGGGTCTCCCCTCTACTTGCTAATGTTGATTGGATAATAGCGGGAGTAATAGGCGCGATCGTCACCGTTATAGTAGTTGTGGTCTGGTCTTATACTACAAGAAGTTAGTCACGTAGGAATCGTGCTTTTTTCTGGTAACTTTATTCTCTCTTTACCCATAGGTTTGCTAACGAGTTTGTACTGAATGAGCCAATGGTTCTCCTCCGAGTTGAAAATGCTGTCCACCCGCACTGCGTCAAAGCCGAATACATCGAGCAGACCTAAAAGATATAATCCCCAGATAGAGGGCGGTATATCGAAACCCCTCTCATACGCCATCTTATAATAAGCCGAAAGGTTCCCCGAGAGTTCACATGTCAAGATGTTTGGTTCTGCGTCATACGTGAGCTTTGATTCGATCCCCTCGTATAACAGGTATAGTGATCCCAGCAGATCTAAGGACTCCTGTAGATCCGGAAGAATTAGCGAGTATTTAGTGGAGTTGATAATTTTGCTCCCTACATCCCCAAGAAAAGAGATCATCTTGTTTCCCATTTTTACGGAGAGTGTATCCATCAGAGTAAAGAAGAAAATGGATTCGAGAGGATTTGATTTCGTGCCCGTAAAGTACTCTTTAAGTTGAGGAGAATTTATGAGAGGGAGCATGATTGGAAGGTCTACTGCTACACTCCAATCCATTCCGGAGAGGAGAGCTTCAAGCGAGTTACAAGCATCTACACCTGTGAAGTATTCTCCCATCAGACACTTGATTCTTTTATCAGCAAGTGCGATGCGTTTGAAGACGAGTAGATCGCGTCCGTCGGCAAGTATTATGTTATTTTTAGGCGAGAATGGAATGTACTTTACGTCTATCAGATCCGAAAGCCTATTCAGCAAAACGGCATCTTCATGGTTAGCATCCATCATAATATGAGTCTGAACGTCGGACTTTGAGACCGCGTTAAGTGTATCGTAACACTTGTCTAAAATAACCTCGAGTCCTTCGTGGTTTAGTACTAGACGGATCTCCTTAGAGGCGTTTGCTAATATCTCCTTAACTCGCTTTATCGTCTCTTCGTCGCTCCTAGTTATCCAATACTTCCGTTCCTCCAACTTCTCCGCGGCAGAAGAGGATTCGTGGATCTTCCGCAATTCCATAATTGCGCTTTTCATGAGCTTCAAGTCTTTTTCCAAGTCTTTTATCGGATCGACGAGGGCATTTATGGGAACCAGAGCCTTTGCCTTTTGTGGCTTGCCGGGAAAAAGCGTAACAAGTTGACGCTTCTCAAGGTTCTTCAGGACGGGATAAACTTTTGTCCTAGGAACCTTGCTGTGGGCAGCGATCTCCTTTATGCCGCAGGCCCCTCTCTGTAGCAAAGTTATATAAACTCTAGACTCGTACTCTGTTAAACCAAACTTGGTTAATGCCTGAACCAAATCTTTTGCTTGTAACTCCAACAACTGTCACCGGAGTAACAGGCTCTGCGGTTACACTACACTCTGGTCACACGAGCCTTATAAAGTTTGGCATTTTACCGTAGAGTGGTGACCGAAAGTGAGCAAATTTGTGGAGAAATGGGAGGCCAAAGAGACTCCCAGTCTGGGCACTAGAGTTAAAGAGTCGATAAGACCACCAGGTCCACTAAAACCTCGGCTGGACGCCGCCATCAGATCCATACAACTCCAGATACAAAAATTGGAAATTGCTAACCAGAGGTTCCAAGAAAGGGACAGAGTGATGTTCAGCAAAGTCGTTGACGCTTATTCCAAGCACGATATGGATCACGCTAAAATTTATGCTAATGAGTTGGCAGAAATAAGAAAAATGTCAAAGATGTTGATGCAGGCCAAGATGGCCCTTGAGCAGATAGTGATGAGATTGAGCACCGTGACAGAGCTTGGCGACATCGTGGTGACACTTGCGCCTGCCATGGGCGTCATAAAGAGTGTGAGGACAGGGATATCAACTCTATTGCCGGAGGCAGAGAATGAGTTCGGCGACATAAGCACTACGCTCAGCACAATCCTTGTTGACGCTGGACAGAGTGCCGGGCTCAGCCTCAATTTTGACGCCGCTAATGAGGACGCCATGAAGATCCTCAACGAGGCAGCAGCCATAGCCGAGCAAAAAGTGAGAGAGAAATTCCCAGAGCTCCCAACTGGTGTGGCCACAGGAGAGAAGACAGGATTCTAGGAGTGCATAAAATGGCCACTCCAAGACCCCCTTTTTTTACGACGAGGCAAGTCTACATAAAGTTTGTATATAGAAGCTTGCAAGGAGCCCCATATCCCCAGACAGCCTAGTCCGAGAGGTGGAGTCGCTTGTTTAAGAGATTTTTTAAGCGGGCTCCACCTCTCAAGGACGCCCTCAATGATGCCATCATAAGATTGACCCAGCAGAAGAGGAAGTTAGAGATCCTAAGCCTAAAGATAAAAAGCAGGGAAAAAGCGCTCTTTGATTCGGTTACAGTGGCAATTGAGAGGAAGGATCCAGAGAGGGCGAAGATCTATGCTAACGAACTCGCCGAGGTTAAGAAAGTCCAAAAGAATGTGAATAAGAGTATTTTGATACTAGAGCAGCTCGTAATCAGGATGGAGACGCTCAGAGAGTTTGGGACGGCTTTTGCTCAGCTAAAGCCCTCATTGGAAGTCGTGAGACAAGTATCTGACCAGCTTTCAGAGGTTATGCCAGAAGTCTCCAATGAGTTGTCCAACATTGGGAGTGTTTTAGGCGATGCTCTAATAGGTGTAAACATTAACGTAATGCAAGAAGACCTATTGATTAAAATGCCAAATTGTGATAGGATAATTGAAGAGGCTTCAAACTATTTAAGTGAAAAAATTGAGAATGAGTTGCCGATTCCACCAATTGGGGTCAGAACGGCGGTCGCCATAGGCGGCGAAGGCGATGAACAGTTTTTTGTCAGCAATAGCAATAGGATCGCTCCAGACGAAGCGGTGGTCATGTACCTGCAAGAAAACCAAGGCAAATTGAACATAAGAGAGTGCAGCAAAATCTGTCAAATTCCAGAGGAGGACATACCAAGGATAATGGAAGGTTTATCAAGGAAGGGGCGGATAAAGATTACAATAGTCGAGGGGATCCCAAATGGCATTCGCAGCAGCAAATGAGATAGAGGCGGCTGCAATAAAGTATGCAAAGGAAGCAACACGACTTGATCAACAAGGGTCAAAGGGTCTAGCTATAACATATTACCAAAAGGCAATTGATGCTTTCCTGAAACTTGTAAATCTATACCCCAATTACGAGCTAAATAAGGTATACATCCAGCGGGCAATGATGTATCAGGAGAGGATAAAGGTACTCCAAGTTGGAGCGGTGGCAGAATCTTCTGAGGAGGATTTAGATGTTAAGCCCATAAACAGGGAGACTGGTCAAAAAGCCGAGGGGGTGGCACCTCAAAGAAAATCAGGGTATGAGGATTTACTGATTGTTGAAAAACCAAACGTGAGATGGGACGATGTTTCGGGTCTTGAGGACACGAAGAAGGCCCTCAAAGAGGCAATTATTTACCCGTCAAAAAGACCTGACCTATTCCCGCTCGGGTTTCCCAGAGGGATACTCCTTTATGGACCTCCAGGCTGTGGGAAGACATTGACAGCGGCTGCTGTGGCTACCGAGATAGATGCAGCATTCTATTCTGTTGATGCAGCGTCGATTATGTCAAAATGGTTGGGCGAGGCTGAAAAGAACGTGGCTAAGCTCTTCAGGTCAGCAAGAGAGGCGGCGCTGAGCCAAGGTGCTGCAATAATATTTATT
>CAZQQB010000005.1:10458-21456 GCA_964595415.1 uncultured Nitrososphaerota archaeon
GATGAAATAGACTCGCTATTGGGGGTGCGTTACAACGAAGTTGGTGGGGAGGTGAGGGTCAGAAACCAATTCCTGAAGGAGATGGATGGAATAATTGATAAGGGCAAGACTTGGCCCCTTTACGTGATCGGTGCCACCAATAAACCATGGGCGCTAGACTGGGCATTCATAAGGAGATTCCAAAAGAGGATCTATGTACCTATTCCAGATTTTGATACAAGACTAAAGATCTATCAACTCTATACACAGAAATTAGTCATGGAGGGGGTTGATCTGAACGAGGTCGCCAGAGTCTCTGAAGGATACTCTGGAAGCGACATAAGGGACATTTGCCAAGCGGTACAGCTCATAGTCGTGAGCGAATTATTCGAATCGGGCAGGATCTCGGACATGCAGGCTAAGCCCCGCCCAATTACTATGGACGATTTCAGTCACGTGATCTCGAGTAGAAAACCAAGCATTACCCAAGAAATGATAAAAGCTTATGAGGTGTGGGCTGAAAACTTCAAGGCAACTTGATTTTTACGAAAATGAAGAGTAATATTGATTGGATCCTTGCGCATGGAGATAGCGACGGAATATGTTCCGCCGCGATCGCCCTCTCGATATTTAAAAAAGCGAGACTTTTCTTTACCCATCCTGTCGGACTTGTGACAGATTTAGGGCAAGTAGACGGAAACCTGTTAGTGGTGGATGTTGCACTACCGTCCAAAGGCTACCAAGAAGTGGTCCAAGAATTGCACAATATCCACGAAAAGGGGCACAACGTCATATATATAGACCACCACCCATATCCCCCGGATTTCACCCCGGAGGGTTTTCCTGGAGAGTTGATTCACTCCTTAAACGCTAGCGCATCCGAGCTAACTTTTATAAGGTTTAAGAGTTGCCTCGATCCGGACATGAGTAGAGTGGCCATATACGGAGCGATAGGTGATTATCTGGATAGGACATACAATATAGAGCGCCTGCTTGAATTTTGGGATAAGAGGCTTCTTTATCTTGAGAGCGGTTTGCTGGTACAGGCGATAGAGTCGATGGGAAGGAATCATGACGCGAAGAGGGAGTTGGCAAGGTATCTTTCAGAAAACAACCTTCCAAGCGGAGACGAGAAGATCGTAAAGAGGGCTATTTCTGAGACTATTGTAGAGGAAGATATGCGTAAAATTATAGAGGAGGAGGCCAAGGTTGTGGGCCACATAGCATATGTTATGGATCTGAAATGGTCGCTGGGAAAGTCTGCGATATACGCCAGGGCAGCTAAAAATGCGATGGTAGGAGTGGGAGCCGAGAGACGAAAGGATTTTGTAGATATGAGTTTAAGGACGCCCATGGAGGGTCTTGAATTGAATAAGGCGGTCATCGAGATAGCAGGAAGGATGGGTGGGAGTGGTGGAGGTCATGCAAAGGCAGCAGGGGCGAGGGTGCCCGCAGATAGGTTCAAAGTTTTTCTCGAGGAGCTGAACTCTGCTATTGTGAACAGGGTCGAGAGTAAAACTGTGGAGTATTAAATCAAAAATCAATATTTGACTAATAGAACTTTACAGAAATGTTTATTAATAAAAATAAGTGTTAAGCAAAATTGCTTTAGGAGGGATAATCGTGAAGTTAAAGTGTCCAGAGTGTGACGGGGACATTGAGGTCAAGGAAGTTATCGAGGGAGAGATCCTTGGCTGCAATGACTGCGGTGCTGAGCTCGAGGTAAACAAAAAGAAGGATGGTACTCTCGAGCTGAAAGTTGCCGAGTCAGAGGGTGAGGATTGGGGAGAGTAAAGTTAGGTGCCAACACTCTCTCTCCTTTACGATAGAATAAGAACAGAAGAGAAAATGCTTATCAATGCGGCAGAGAAGAAGAGCGTGGTTCTGAAGCCAGTCGATGCCAAGGAGCTCCACCTAACGGTTACCGATTTTTCAAAGGAGAGGGAATTGTTTGGCGATGCGGCACTGGAGCGTTGTGTGAGCCACTTCAGGGGGCTCCACCTGACTGCAGCTTTGGAGGGCAAGGGCATCACGGTAATAAATTCATACTCAGTATCCAACATATGCGGAAACAAGATGCTCACGAGTATTGTATTAGCCAAAAACGGGATCCCCACACCAAAAACTTTGGTGGCGTTCACCAGGGAGGAGGCAATGAGGGCTGTGGAAGAGTTGGGGTTTCCCTCCGTGATTAAACCAGTCTTTGGGAGTTGGGGCAGGCTGATAGCTCCACTCAAGGACAGGGAGACTGCACAGGCAATATTGGAACATAGGGAAGAGATGGGAAACCCATTGTACCAAATCTACTACATACAAGAGATGGTAAAGAGGCCCCCCAGGGACATCAGGACCGTCGTTGTCGGGGGAGAGATCGTCGCATCCATCTACAGATACTCTGCGCCAGAGGACTGGAGGACCAACATAGCAAGGGGTGGCAGGGCGGAGGTCTGTAGGCTCACTGGTGAAATGACGGACATCATACTAAAGGCTGCAGAGGCCGTGGGAGGCGGGGTTCTCGGCGTAGATGCCATGGAGACAGAGGGGGGCATAGTGATCCACGAGGTGAACAGTACTGTTGAATTCAAGGGAGCGATGTCGGTCTCCGAGGTTGATATTCCGAGCAAAATTATAGATTATGCGCTTGGGCTTATTAGAAGGTAGACTTTCTCAATTCTCTTATTTTTTCATCGGTCTCTTCTAATAGTCGCTTTAGAGATCGTATTATCTCAATTATCATCTCTCTCCGCTCTTCAAGGTCCTCAAGTTCATCAAATTCTTCATCATCAGGTAAGAGAATTTTGAGGACGCTTGGGGGGGCGACAAGCGGATGCTCAAGTCCAAAAACATCCCTTAAGAAGTTTTCAAAGAGTCTGTTTATGCCAAATGCGATCTCACTCTGCTTTAGTATAACTCGCTCTAGTGCCCGTTTTCCGTTATCGGTGATCGCATAAACTTTTTTCTTTCTGCCCTTGTAGGATAGCCATTCTCCTTTTACGAGTCCTTCTCTCTCCAGTTTCTTCAACACGGGATAAACTCCACCTGGTGTCGGCTTCCAAGATCCTTCCGTAATCTCACGCATCACCTGCATTACTTCATATCCAGTCATGGAGCGTTCATTTATCATTAGTAAAAGGGCCATGCTCATGTAGCCCTTCCTACTCCACTCCAGGCTCCTAGTAATCGGATCGCTAAACATGACACGCCCCTTTGAATATATTTGAGTGAAATATATGAATCTTACGATGTTGGAACCATAGTGAAGGTTATAAACCAGAGATGAATGAAAAACAAAAAATGAAATTAATCCTCCCAGCATTATATAGGAAGTCTTTAAAAAGAAGAAAAATGTTAGAAAGATAAAATCTGGTGACCTTCAATGGGTATGACCATCTCAGAGAAGATCCTAGCGAGGGCGTCTGGAAAGAACGTTGTTGAGCCGGGCGATTATGTTGTGGGAAAGATCGATCTAGCAATGGTGCATGATCTAACGGGTCCTTTGACGCTGAATGTTTTAAAAGAGGTAGGGCATGATAAACCTTGGCATCCTGAGAAGATCGTCATAATTCTGGACCATCAAGTTCCGGCAAATTCCACCGTGACAGCAACACTTCACCAACAACTTAGGGACTACGCTAATAAGTACAAGGTTAAGTTTCACGATGTGGGAAGACAAGGAGTTTGTCATCAGATTTTGGCTGAAAGTTACGTCAAGCCCAGCATGTTGGTCGTCGGGGCAGATTCACATACTTGCACATTGGGTGCGTTAGGAGCGTTCGCAACAGGAATAGGCTCAACTGAGATGGCTTCGGTATTCCTTACTGGAGAACTGTGGTTCAGGGTTCCGGAGACGATAAGATTCGTGTTAAGAGGTAGTTTAAGACCTGGCGTATCTGCTAAAGATATTATACTCCACATAATTGGAAAGATGGGAGTGGATGGGGCGTTGTACTGTGCGGCAGAGTTCACAGGAGAGGGTGTGGAGGGGCTAAGCGTTGATAGTAGGCTGACGATCTGCAACATGGTTATAGAGATGGGAGGGAAGACTGGAATTATAAATCCAGACAAGAAGACTTTGGAATACACGAAAACATCGTACGAGGTCCTCAGAAGCGATAAAGACGCAGAGTATATGAAGGCTGTGGAGGTTAATCTAGAAGGGTTGGTTCCACAGGTGGCGATGCCTCACTCTGTTGACAATGTAAAGCCAGTTTCAGAGGTGGAGGAAGTGGAGGCGGACCAAGTGTTCATTGGTTCTTGCACCAACGGCAGGCTTGAAGATCTTGAGGCTGCTGCAAAGATACTCAGGGGAAGGAGGGTCAAGGAGGGAACGAGGCTGATTGTAATCCCTGCTTCGCCTAGCATTTACCTTGCAGCTGAGAGGAAGGGTTACCTTAAGATCTTCATGGAGGCAGGCGGCGTGGTGTGTAACCCAAATTGTGGACCTTGCCTTGGGGGGCACATGGGGATACTCGCAGATGGAGAGGTTTGTGTTAGCACTTCCAACAGAAACTTTATTGGAAGGATGGGTAGCCCAAGATCTAAGGTGTACTTGGTATCGCCCGAGACTGCGGCGGCCACAGCAGTTGAAGGAAAGTTGACAGATCCGTTAAAGTATGTGAGGGGATGAGCATGAGCACCATTAGAGGCAGAGCGTGGTTGTTTGGGGACAATGTAGATACCGATGCAATACTGCCAGGAAAGTATCTTGTTCTCACAGATCCTGGCGAGTTGGCAAAGCATGCACTTGAAGGTATAGTTCAAGACTTTTACAGAAAGATTTCGAGGGGAGATATAATAGTCGCCGGGAAGAACTTCGGATGTGGTTCTAGCAGGGAGCACGCCCCCATTGCGCTCAAGTACGCGGGTGTTGGAGCGGTTGTTGCTGAGTCTTTTTCGAGGATATTCTTTAGAAATTCCATAAACATTGGGCTGCCGGTGGTGATATCAAAAAGGGCTCGGCAGATCCTAAAAGATAACGAGATGATAACAATACATTTGGAAGAGGGGTACATTGTGAGAGAGAATGGCGAGAAAGTGCCGACAGAGGGGTACCCCGAATTTTTGCTGGAGATCTTGAAGGATGGCGGTCTCCTACCAAACATGAAGAGAAGATTTGCGAGGAAATGAAAACATGGCAAAAATTTACAGGATAGCATTGATGAGGGGCGATGGCATAGGACCTGAGCAGACTGAGGCTACGTTGAAGATCCTTTCTAAACTAGAGGAGCTTGTAAGTTTCAGGCTAGAATTTGTGGAAGTGGAAGGTGGGGACGAGTGTCTTAGGAAAAGGGGCACCGCCCTCCCGGAGGAGAGCATAGAGGCGATAAGAAAGGCTGATGCGTGCTTGAAAGGACCCGTCGGGGAGAGTGCCGCTGACGTGATTGTGAAGCTGAGGATTTTATTCGACCTTTATGCAAATTTGAGGCCTGTAAAGTCATATCCAGGTATACCGGCGCTGAGACCAGACATAGACTTGCTATTTGTGAGGGAGAACACAGAGGACTTGTACAAGGGTTACGAGTTCTATGTGGGGGAGGATACGGTCGCCCTCAGGGTCATAACCAAAAAGGGATGCACTAGGATAGCTGAAATGGCATTCAAATATGCCATGAAGAGAAGGAGAAAAGTTACGGCAGTTCATAAGGCAAACGTTATGAGGATAACCGATGGTCTATTCCGCGACGTTTGCAGGGAAGTTTCTAAAAAATACCAAGAGGTAACATTCGAGGAGCTTTATGTCGATGCTGCCTCGATGCACCTGATCAAAAGACCACACGAGTTCGATGTCATCGTTACACCAAATATGTTCGGCGATATCTTGTCTGATGAGGCTGCACAGATAGGTGGCGGCTTAGGGATCGCTGCGGGGGCGAATATTGGGGATGATAAAGGTCTATTTGAGCCGATACACGGTTCTGTGCCATCAAAGGCGGGCAGAAAAGTTGCCAATCCAACATCCATGATCTTAGCGTCCAAGCTAATGTTAGAATGGCTCGGAGAAGCTGAAAGTGCAAAGATGATCGAGGATGCTGTTATAAAGACGCTCTCCGAAAGAAAAGTCCTGACTTATGATCTGGGAGGGAATGCGAGTACCAACGAAATGGCAGAAGAGATCGCCAGAAATATGCGAGGCCGATAAAGTAAAGGAGGATATTTATGTCAAACAAGTCAAATTTGTTGGACATAAGTGCCCAGTTAAGGTCATTTTCCATAGTCAATATTTTAAGGGAACTTTGCTTTCATGTCGTTTCTATTTTTTGGAAGGATCGTTGAGATAACTCGAATAATCGATGTCACCTCATTCAAAGGCTGTGGGCTTTCTAGATATCCACCATTATAACTAGTAGCGCAATAATTTTTGGTGGAGTTTATAATAGAATTTCTAAACAATCCCGATCAGAAGGACGAGCCAAGAAACTGAGGTAAGGAATATGAGCAAACTGTAGTGCACCTAAAAATTGAATTTAGGTATATTATATTTTACTTATCTGCTAGAGTTTCATTCCCTACCAGTACATGACTCTTAATCCTCTTTAAGATGTCGCAAACCTAAAGATACCCAGCTTTGCCTCAACACCCCATTATCGTTTGATTGTTGCATGAGGACAACTACAAAGATAACTACGGTAGGGATTCTTTACCTGACCTCTTCAACGTCCACCAGTCCTGCAGTGGTTATGGCAAATAGGCATTCGCTTTCAGGATGCATGGGCGAATCGATAATTCTGGCTATCCTGCGATTTTCCTTGGATTTCCTCAACCATATCCTGTAGGTTGATCCGTGAGCAAGTATGTTTCCTCCGGCAGGCTTGTTTGGGTTCCCAAAGAAAACATCTGGGGCGGACTGGATCTGGTTCGTGACGACGACAGCTATGTTAAATATGTCTGATATTCTGAGTAGTTGATGCAGGTGTTTGTTTAGCTTCTGTTGTCTAGGGGCCAAGGCTTCCCTTCCAGGATATTCCGACCTGAAGTGTGTGATCACAGAGTCTACTATTACAAGACGGATGTTGTTTGCGGGTATCAAATTTGTGGCTTCGTCAACCAAGAGGATTTGATGATCAGAGTTGTATGCCCTGGCATATATTATGTTGCCCAGAGTATCGTCAGGATCCACACTGAGACCCTTAGCGATGTTCATTACACGTTCAGGTCGGAAGGTGCCTTCGGTATCGATATATAGTGCCCTACCTCCAAGACCTCCCCTATCAACTGGTAGTTGGACAGTTACAGCCAATTCGTGACAGATCTGCGTCTTGCCTGATCCAAACTCCCCTATTAGTTCTGTGATTGCCTGTGTTTCTATGCCTTTTCCAAGAAGGTTGTCTAGAGATTTCGTCCCAGTTGTTATAAAGCCGATATTGGCTCTCTTTGACAAAACATCCTTTGCTGTTGTAAATTTTATGTTGAGGAGCGCCCTAGCGTTCTGCGTGATAACAGAGGCCTTCTCCTCTGTCAATTCAGCAATCTCGACGAGGGTGCGGGTCGGTGTTACGGCAAGGGCTTCAACTGAAGTTATCCCTACAGACCTGAGCTTCTCCGCTGTAGCAGGTCCAACACCCTCAACATCCTCTAGTTCATGTCTTAATGCCAAATCTATTCTCCTAATTTAGAGGGCGGCTGAGGGGGGATTTAAACCTTTCAATCATGAAATCGGGTATGGCTTGTATCCGATTAGCCATTTATCCATTCAAAATTACAGCAGGCTAAAGGAGGGTAGAATGAAAGTAATGAAAAGTTCGGGTCAGTACATTTAGATCTTCATGCATTCAGGGATTTATTTTTGCCAATAGAAAAACCAGCATCAAACGCCTTAAGATTCTCCTCTAAGAATCGGGGCATATTTTCCCTAATAGCATCCTTTAGCAACTCGTGTGAGAATGGAAGGGCTCCGGAGCCAGCCAGGACGCCGAGCACTACTATATTTGAGGCGATTGGGATTCCTACCTCGTTGGCAATTTTGGTTGCATCCAAGGTGATAATAGATCCAGCAACTTTGCTAATTATAGAGAGCATATCATTTACATCTGGATAAACGGCCTTACCTATGTTGACCTCAACGGAATGGATAGGGCTGGTATTGACAATAGCGAGACCGCCGAACCTCAAAAATTTGGCAACTGCTCTTAGAGCTTCCATCGGCTCTAATCCCAGTACAATGTCTGCCTTGTGCTCTTCGACCAAGGATCCATAAATCTCATACCCAAGCCTTACATGGCTTACAACAGGGCCTCCCCTCTGGGCGATTCCATAAACGTCGGAGATCCTGACCCTGTATCCTGCCTTTACCGCAGCCGTCCCAAGAATTTGGGCAGCCCTTACGTTACCTTGTCCGCCCACTCCAGAGATAATTATGTTCAACTCTTGATTAGTCATGATATTTCAGCCCCCCAATTGTTTTATTGCCCCCTGTGGACATATAGAAATACAGACTTTACACCCAGTGCAATCAATAGAATTTATGTAGGACTTTTTCTTTTTGGTGTCGAAGCCCATCGCAGGGCAACCAAAAGCAGCCACACAGGTCCTGCAACCAGTACACTTCGCCTCGACAACCAAGCAGGGGATTATCCTCTCACCTTTGTGCCTTGCGATTCTAAGAAACTCTTGCGCACATATTCTTCTGAATATGACGACAGCAGGTCCGTTGAATTTAAGAGCGTCCTCCATCGCTGCTACGCTGCTTTTTTGGTCGTAAGGATCGACGATCCTCACAAAATCGATTCCACACGCCCTGCAGATGTCTTCGATGTTGATTTTTTTGGTTGGTTTGCCAGTAGCCGTAAGACCGCTCCCTGGATGGGGCTGGTAACCCGTCATCCCTGTGACATAATTGTCCAAGACCATAACCTTTATGTTCGCCTTGTTAAAAGTCGCGTTTATGAGGGCGGGTATCCCTGCGTGATAAAACGTGGAGTCACCGATTGTGGCAATCACAGGATCGCTTATCCCTGTTTTGGCAATGCCATTTGCTATACCAATACTCCCTCCCATGCAGAACACGTTCTGCATGAACTTTAGAGGAGGGTACATGCCCAAAGTGTAGCAACCTATATCGCCCATGGCAATGTATCTGGCTTTTGATACGGTCCTTGTGGCTTTCTTTGCTGCATAATAGCTAGCCCTGTGGGGGCATCCTGAGCACATAGTGAGAGTCCTCGGCGTAAGCATTTTTGAAGAGGCTTCCATTACCGACAATTTCTCCTGTGGGGGTAGGCGATTAGACTTTAGACCGAGAAAGGAGGAGAGGGCCTCATCTACAGCGGAAAAGTTCAGCTCACCTGTTCTGGGAAGATTATGAGATAATTTTCCGAGGATCTTGAGTTTTGGGTTATGATCCTTTGCCACACCTATCAAATGTCTTTCTATGAATGGCTCTCCCTCCTCGACAACTATCACCGATTCCAAGTCCTTTATGAAATCGGACACGATGCCCTCTGGGAATGGGTTCGTAAGTCCAAGTTTTAGAAGGTTGATCCTTCCCCTGAGTTCATGGTATTTTAGAAAATCCAATACATAGTTCAATGCCACAGAAGAGGACATTACTCCAACCTTTTCATAAGGTCCGCCAGACGATCTCTCTTCTTTGAAGAGAGCCTTCTCCTTTGCAATTTTCTCCACCATTTTAAGTTTCTCGTGAAGGATGCTGTGGAGTTGAGGTACGACCCTTGGACCGACTATACCATCTCCAAGGACAAAATCTCTAAAGTAGTCATCATGAAAATTCGGTTCCGCCGGTTTTCTGTTTATTTCGCCAAGTACTACGTCACCCCTTGAATGGCAGATCCTTGTTACCAAGCGGATCATCACAGGGAGTCGGATTTCTTCTGAAATCTCAGCAGCTATCTTGACGTAGTCCTTGGCTTCTTGGACGTCTGAGGGTTCTAGCGAGGGGATCTCTGCCATCAAGGCCATGTAGCGGTTGTCTTGCTCATTTGCAGAGCTGTGACCAGAGGGATCGTCTGCCGATACAACTATAAGAGATGCGTTGAACCCGTGGTATACGGCGTGCATTAATGGGTCAACGATCCAATTGGCGCCTATATGTTTCATGGAAGCCATGGATCTCTTTCCATAAAGTGCACCACCAATTGCAACCTCAAAAGCTACCATCTCGTTTGTGGACCACTGTACATGCATGCCTATCTCGTCAGCAACAGTCGCAAGCGTGCCAATTATCTCTGATGCGGGAGTCCCAGGATAAGAGGCAGCGATCTCAATATTAGACTCTACAGCACCCCTTGCAACTGCCTCATTACCAAGCAGGAGAACTCGCTCACCGGGAGAATTCTTTGTGATAAGGTGTTTCATCAGCCGCACCTTGGATTGACAAATAGAAAGCGTTCAGGATTATTAAAGTTTTTTAAGGTCTAGTACACCAAAGACCGAAAGTTCTCTTAAACAGTCCTAATTTAGAGCACATGGACTTATTACTTTAAGCTTTATGTTATGAGGGCCCATTTAAGTGAATTTAGAGTTGGGACCGAGGTTTTTAAGGTCGATGTTTGTGAAAAAGGTTCAATGATCCTTTATGTGTGCGTTTGAGTAGAGCAAAACTATATCTGCCGATAAAGTTAAATTCTGATGTTAAATATATAAGAACAACCTGCTACTTTCGGAGGATGGAACCGGTGACAGCCTACCAAACCCATTAGTTTGCTTGCGTGAGACTATAGCACAATCTCCCGATTGTGGCAAAGCAATAATATGGAGGTTTAATTTTGGACAAAGTTAAAGTTGGAATCTTAGGGTCCACAGGCTCTGTAGGACAGAGATATGTGAACATGCTGGAGTCCCACCCGTGGTTTGAGATATCAGTGCTATCCGCATCAAGTGCTTCGGTCGGTAAAAAGTACATGGAGGCTGCTAAATGGGTGCTTGACTGTGATATGCCAGATAACGTAAAAGAAATCGTGATTAGCCCTGCAGAGGCAGGGGCCTTCAAAAAAGAAGGGGTTGAACTTGTCTTCTCAGCCGTCCCATCAGAGGTCGCCAAAGTACTTGAGGCGAAGATGATCG
>CAZQQB010000005.1:21466-23858 GCA_964595415.1 uncultured Nitrososphaerota archaeon
GCGGGGTTTACTGTGGTTGCGGATACAAGCGCACACCGAATGGATCCAGACGTACCACTAATGATCCCCGAGGTGAACAGCGAACACCTTGCCGCGGTGAATGAGCAGAGAAAGAAAGGTAAGGGCATTATTGTGACAGGGCCAAACTGCACAACAATAGGTCTCGCGATGTCCCTAAAGCCGATTCAGCAGAGATTTGGTCTCAGGAGGGTGTTGGTTTCAACGATGCAGGCACTTTCAGGCGCCGGATTTTTTGGGGTTCCTTCAATGGCGATCTTGGACAACCTTATCCCTTACATTAGGAACGAGGAGGAGAAAGTGGCTCAAGAGCTCCTGAAGATCCTAGGGGATTATCAGGGGGTTTTCAGGTTTGCCAGCATTAAGGTCGGCGCGAGCTGCCACAGAGTTTGCGTTCTGGACGGACCCACCGAGGCAGTATTTCTCGAGACTGTTGAGGGAGCGACGCCAGAGGCTGTCAAGGAATGCATGAGGGAGTTTAGGGGGGAGCCGCAAAGGCTTTCGCTGCCCTCGGCACCTGTAAGACCGATAATAGTGAGGGAGGAGCCGGACAGACCACAGCCCAGGCTGGACAGGTTGTCAGGGGTACCGGAGAGGGCCAGGGGCATGGCTACTGTTGTTGGTCGGGTTAGGAGCGAGCCTGCGCTCGACAATGGTATAAAGTATGTACTTCTCAGCCACAACACCATCAGGGGGGCGGCAGGGAACGCCATACTAATTGCTGAACTCTTAAAAGCTAAAGATTTGATATGAGATACAAGATTGGTGATGCTATGAGGATTGTGATGAAGTTCGGCGGAGCACTTATGGATGGGGCCGACCAGATAGACAATTCTGCTAACTTGGTAGCGGATAGGGTAAGGAAAGGCGATGAGGTTATCGTTGTTGTATCAGCAATGGCTGATGTCACGGATGAACTCATGAGTATGGGAGAGAGCGCTAAGCTTGGAGACATGGAGCGTGTCAGAACGAAGATAGCGGAGCTTGAAAAGAAGCACCTTGAGGCTGCAGAGAAGCTGTGCAAGGAGAAGCTCCTCGGGGAGACGAACGCAAAGATAAAGAAGCTCTTTGATGTGCTCAGTCAATGCCTTACTGGGGTTTTCCTCTTAAGAGAACTCACGCCCAGATCCAGGGACCTCATATTGTCTTTTGGAGAGAGACTCTCTGCACCGCTGATCAGAGGTGCCCTCGTATCCAAAGGGATTAAGGCGATAGACCTTAACGGAGGGGAAGTGGGAATAATTACCGACAGCAATTATGGAAATGCCAAGCCCCTACTGAATATAACAGAAGTGATGGTGAAGGACCGGCTACTCCCTATATTAAAGGGAGGCGTCACGCCTGTAGTCACAGGATTCATTGGGCAGGATGAGAACGGGGTTATAACCACTTTAGGGAGGGGCGGGTCTGATTACACGGCCACCATACTCGCATCTGCTCTGGAGGCTGATGAAGTTTGGATCTGGAAGGATGTGGATGGGATAATGACCGCAGACCCGAAGTTAATTCCAACAGCAAAGACTATACCGACTCTATCCTACGCAGAAGTCATGGAGATGGCTTACTTTGGGGCAAAGGTCCTACATCCATTGACCGTCACACCAGTCCAAGAGAGGAGAATTCCCATAAGAATCAGAAATGCGTATAACCCAAGTAACCCCGGGACAATAATAAAAGAGAAAGGGGAGGGAACGAAGAAGGTTAAGGTAGTGACGGCAATAAAAGATCTGAGTATAATAACCACAGGGGGAGCAGGAATGATCGGTGTCCCGAGCGTGGTTGCCAGGGTCTTCTCAACCCTAGCGGCAAACGACATTAACGTGGCCATGATCTCTCAGAGTTCTTCTCAGGCAAACATATCAATGATAGTAAAATCAACAGACCTAGAGAGGGCGCTTAAGGTCCTTAAGGTAGAGTTTAGAAATGGAGAGATGATCAGAGACATACATGCCATTCCTAAAGTAGCGGTGGTTGCTATCGTGGGCGAAGGGATGAGGGGCACCAAGGGCATTGCAGCAAGGACCTTCTCAGCGGTGGCGGAGGCTGGTGTGAATGTTCTGACTATAGCGCAGGGATCATCGGAACTGAACATATCTTTCGCAGTACTCGAGGAGGATATGAGGAAGGCTGTTGAGGCGGTTCATCGAGCCTTCGATTTGGATAAGTAGGTTGTAGGCAGATCGACTACATCCATTATCCATGTAAACAGATGAGGCTTAGGTTACAGCTGTTTTTTATTTTGATCTCAAGCTTAAACTCTCTTGGTGGGCGGAGGAAGCTAGGGCTTCCTCAATAATACCTACTGCTTCGTCTATATTTGAAGGGATTTTTTCTAAAAGCCCTTTTGCTTTCAGCTTCATGAAGAGGCTGATTA
>CAZQQB010000005.1:23868-33239 GCA_964595415.1 uncultured Nitrososphaerota archaeon
TTCAATAGAGGCTTCTTGAAGCACTCGCTCATTATTAAGGATGGCACCTACAAGACCAGTCTCTAAGATTTTTCCAGCGTTCATCAAAATAGCCCTCTCCACGAAATCAGACAAGATTTCCACATCATGAGTTGCCAAAACAATAGTTGTTCCTTTGCGATTAAGATCTTGAAGAAGAAGTAAAAGATCTTTCTTTGATTTTTGGTCCAAATTGGCGGTAGGTTCGTCCAAAAGCAGAACTTCTGGCTTTAAGACAAGGGCGGTTGCTATGGCTGCCTTCTTCTTTTCACCAAAACTGAGTCTGTGTGGCGGACGCTCCGCAAGGTGTGTAATACCCATGATACTTAGGGTTTCATACACCCTTCTTTCAACTTCGTCCTCGCTTAGTCCGAGACTCATTGGACCGTAGGCAATGTCGTCAAAGACTGTGTTATTGAATAATTGATCTTCGGGATCCTGAAAAACTAAACCTATCTTTCTCCTTAAACCCTCAAATTCCTTGGTGGTAGTTTCCTTTCCAAAGACTGTAATCTTTCCGTATTTGGGTTTAAGCAAACCAGCCATTAATAAGATTAGCGTGGATTTTCCAGCACCATTTGGTCCGAGAATGCCCAATCGTTCTCTCTCATTAACATCAAAAGAAATGCCCAAGAGGGCATCTATTCCACCGGCATAAGTATAGGCTACATCTTTAACCTCTATTACACTCTTCAATAAAGTTCACCATACTAAAAAATACTTGTGAGTGTCACGAAAATCACCGCTATAACTATCAAAATCAAGGAAAGGTCGTTCATGTTAAGGCTCTGGATTTTGGGATAGCTTCTCCCTTCAGATGAGAAACCCCTTGCTTTCATGGCAAGATAAACTCTTTCTGACCTGTCAAATGTTCTTATGAAAAGCGCAGCCAGTATCTTCCCAAGATCCCGAAGGTCCTGCATGTTCATGAATTTTTTTCTTCGGAACCTCCTTGCTTCTCTGGCCAAAAGCATACTTTGAGCCTCATGAATAGATAAAAAGATGTATCTGTAGGTCAAAGAGATCGTCTGGAGTATTATCTTCGGAATCTTTGTTTTGGATAGAAGACCAATAATGCCATCAATGCCCAGGGTTGATGTTAGCATCGTCAATGAGGCTATGCATACCCACGCCCTAAATACAAATTGGGCGACCCGATATGTGCCTTCAAATGAGGGCGATAGGATTAGAGGCCCTATATTGATTGTGAATAACGTCATCCCTTCTGTTAGAAAGGCTGCAGGAATGGAAATAAAGAAAACAAAGAGGGCAAATATTGCTGATCTGCTCAGGTACCTACGGAGCGGTATATTCAAGAATGTGGCTAACAGCGTAGTTAAGGTACCAAGAACTGAAAGCGACAACAAGGAACCTGTAAATAGTGATGAGATTATAATCAATGAAGCCACAATCATTAAGCCCAATGGACTCAGGGCGCTCTTTATGCCCTTGACCGAATCGACCTGGAGGATCTCTTCAAGACCTCTGAACAAGTCCTTGACTACTGATGACATCAGGATGCCTCGCTCTTGGTTTTAATTTTTGCCAACAGCTTTCCAATGCCGTATGTCACTACAAATATTACAAGTGTGGAGAGTACCCCCAGAGTTACTACTACCCAGATGCTCTCAAACCCAGGAACCGTGTAATCTGGAAATGGAGCCGGAAGCATGTTTGCCACCTCGAGTCCAAGTCTTTCTGCAACCAAGTCTAGCGTCTCCCTGGATTCGTGAAGAATGAAGGTTCCCGTTATGACAAATATGACTGCGATTATGAGACCATAGAGCATCTTGGTATCTACACTTTTCAAGGTTTCTCTCCCGCCATTTGGTGCTGATTCAAAGCCCCAACTGAGAGATTCCTAAAGGTGGGGCTGAAGCTCAAGACTTCAGGCTTTGAGCTGATAAGGACTCTCAACAGTACCGCAGTCACGATCCCCTCAGCCACACCTATAACAGAGTGGTGTAGTGCCATTACTGGGACCGCTATTGATATTCCGTACAGAAAGGTCGGGACTGAAAGACCTAGCTCAAGACCTGCCATTAAGGCTGCTAGAACATCCCCTACCAGTCCTCCTATTAATGCCCCAATAAATACGCCTTTACCTTTCGTTGACTTCATGATAAAAGTGAATAAAATGTAGGGAATAAACACCCCGACTATACCCATATTAAGAACATTTGCCCCAAGGGCAGTTATCCCGCCATCCCCAAATAGCAGGCACTGAAGCACCAATAT
This sequence comes from uncultured Nitrososphaerota archaeon, assembly GCA_964595415.1. GTDB lineage: Archaea > Thermoproteota > Methanomethylicia > Methanomethylicales > Methanomethylicaceae > CAZQQB01. The sequence continues at coordinate 26,125 of CAZQQB010000005.1, forward strand.
TATTGTCATGGAAATTAGTCCGGTGGATGGCCCAAGTATTATTCCTAATGATGCCCCACCGAGAATGTGAGCAGTCGTGCCTCCAATAATGGGATAATTCATCATCTGAGCGGCAAAGAAAAGTGCTGTCAGAAGGGCCGTGAGAGGGACCATTCTCTCATCAAGTTCAATTTTAACTCTTTTGAACGAGTATGCCCAGAAGGCTACGGCGATAACATAACTCACAACAATTATGCTAGGGCTTAGGAAGCCGTCTGGAATGTGCATATTGTCCACTTTTTTCCTCAAATGTTACTAATTTTAGAAAAAATATTACTATTAAAACTTTCGTTCCATTAGGCGTATCTTCTGACGGCTATTTCTTTGCCGGTTATGTTCACGTGGCGCAATAATTTTTTATGTATTTTTTACCTCAAGCAGACGCCCATTTCTCATCCTGTACACTTGATCTGCGATCTTTATCAATTCAGGGTCATGAGTCGATACAACTATGGTCTTGCCCTTATCCCTGAGATCCTTCAGCAATTTGTAGATTACCCTTGAAGTCTCCTCATCAACGAATACTGTGGGTTCGTCGGCGAATATGTACTTTGGATCCTTTATGAGGGCCCTCACGAAGGCTACCCTTTGCTGTTCCCCGCCTGAGAGTTGTTCTACGAGGTGCTTTGCCCTCTCAAGAATCCCTAATTTTGATAGCAGCTCGACTGCCCTTTCCATAAAGTCATTTGGATCCGAGTCCGTTGCATAGAGTGGTAAAAGGATGTTTTCTAGTGCCGTATACTGCGGCAATAGGTTGATGTGCTGAAATACGAAACCGAAGTTCTCTCTCCGGAAGTTAGTCTTCCAGTAGTCTGAGAAGCCCAAGACGTTTTCACCATCGTATAAGATCTCCCCTGATGTAGGAGTGAGTATGAGGCCCATTATGCTCAAAAGCGTTGTCTTGCCGCATCCGCTTGGACCAGTTAGAATTATTATCGCACCGTCCCTTATTCTTAGACTTACATCTTGCACCGCTACCACTTCGTTGAATTTTCCTTTGTTGTAGATCTTTGTGACTTCAAGCAGCTCTATCATGCAGCGGCCCTCCTCATGGCTAGCTCGGGGTCTGTGATCGCATTTAGCCAAGCCGGTACGACGGTCGTTATTAGAAGGGGTATTGAGACCCAGCTTACATAAACGGGAAGCCTAAACTCTCGAGGGAGAAATGCCCATCCCAACAAAATGTCAACGAGGCCAGGCGCGTTAAAATAGGCAGCATAAACATAGCCGAGCACCATACCCAACGAGGTTGCAAAGAAGCCCAGTAACAGACTCTCCACCAACCTAACTTCGATGATGTCTAGCGTCGAGAAGCCAAAGGTCTTCAAAAGCCCTACCTCAAACTTTGACTCGTGCCCAACAACTATTGCTTGGCTGAATGCAACCAAGGCGGCTCCGACTAGCAGTATCGTCCAAAGGGTAACGAAGATCCCACCCCTTGCACCGTAAGCAGCCTTGTACCCTCGCAGTAAGAGATCTTGGTCTAGTATTCTGGCATTCGGAAGCGATGACATTTTGGCAGCCACATTCGCCGGAAATTCGTCTGCAGCCACGTAGACGGCAAGATCAGTTACATATCCATCTGGGATCTTGAAGAAACGTTTTGCATCCTCGATGGACATGACAATCATATCTGCGGTATATATTGACGAGGCGTCTGAGAATAGACCGACGATGTGAAACTTGTTTGCCTCTACTGACTCGCTTAGTAAAATTATGTCATCTCCGACTTTTACCTTTAGTAGACCTGCTATCAATTTACCTATGACTATATTACCCTTTCCTGCGTCCTCAGGCAAGAGGAAGCGCCCGCTCTCTATGCCTCCGATATTTGTTGATGTGGAAATATACGACGTATCCAGTCCAACCACCGTAAAGGTGTAGGTGGATATCCCAGCGTAGCCCCATATTCTGGGAACGACCCTCTCGACCCCTTCCACTTTTGCGATCATTTTTGCATACTCCAGTGGAACCAGCTCAACCCTCCCAGCCCTCAGATACTGAACCGTAAGGTCTGGAGCCATGCTGACGCTGATTTCTGCCTCTCTCTCCAGACCTTCCTTGGTGAACAGGACCGAAGAGACCATCGTCGTCGCTATGAGAAAGGTTATTATTATGACCGCACTCCTCATCCTATACCTTCTGAGACAATCGAAGGAGTACTGTAGCAGATTTTTTTGCTTCTTTATCAGATCAATCCCTCCTCATTGTGAGGTTAAATCCAGGCACGGTCTCATAGTATTCCTTAAACTTTAGTGGAGTGTCTATGAAGCTGGATGCCACAACATAGTCATACCCTCCCGGTATATCGTAGAGAGAGCGGACAAAGACTTCAGTAAGCGGGTTTCTGGTGCCCTCGTAGTTGGTACCTATGGCGATGCTGGGGAGACCTATTGTTGCCCTTAGGTCTTGGAAGTATTCACGTGTTTGCCAAGATGTCTGATTAGTAACACATATAATCATGAGCAGGGCCGTTAAGGTTACTGCCATGAGAGGCAGAAGATGGATTTTTTTCATTGGCGATCACCATCATTTTGTTGGAATTATTATGAGGTATCTAAACTTGCCTTCGTATCCATATGATGTCATCTCCACGACATTATCTACGCCTGCTTGAATAAGTGTGACGAAGCAGCACGAGGCGATAGAAGTATTTACCACTAGTGTCGTCTCTATGTACGTTTCGCCCAATGGTATTCCGTTGAATTTTATGAAGACATTACCTTTGCGCTCAACGCTAAGGGGTTGGATCCCAAGGATCATTATGGATTGACCGCCAGCACCCGTGTACTGGAATACGTCCTTGAAGGTCTCCCCCTCCCTTATGGTAAAGTTGTTTGAGACGTAGGTGTTCTCGTCGATCCATCCCTTCGGGAGCGGGGTCTTTTGAAAGGGATTAAAATAAGGATGAGCGAAGATAAAGACCCCAACAACTGCAGAAATACCAAATACGGATATTATGGCTACGAGTAGGAGAACTCTGAATGGATGTGTGATACCTCTCAATTTTATCAACCAATAAATTTAGTGTGGTTCTAATAAATATGTGCCCTCGAATTTGTGTTAGAAGAGTTCAATTCCATCATGTTTATTTCTTTACAATATAAGGGTAGGTTGGTGAAATTTATGAGAGGCAGATATTTAACGGCGGGCGTATTCATAGTAGTTGCTGCGCTCTTGATAGGAACTGGCGGATATTACTACTACACCTATTACGGGACGCCAAGGTGCGAGGCTTGCGGTATGCTGATTACGCCGGAGATGGATGCGAACATAAAGATTATCGACCTGAGCACCAACCAGAGGGTATGGACCTGCTGCCCCGGATGCATGCTTAGATCTGTCGTGTCCCATCCGAATATCCACATAGAGGCTTTGGATAGCTGGTACGGGACAGTTGCGCCAAAGATCGTGATAGAAATAAGGAACAGCGAGGTTGTGAGCGTGACGCCAGATACCGCAAGGATACTGCTTGGCTCAAAGATCGTGAAGAGCTGTGCAAACAACAGGATCGCTATAAATGAGACTTCTGCCGCGCTATTGCTCCAAAACGGATGGAACCCCAACAACCCGTTGGTCGTATTCAAGAATCAGATACCCGAAGGCACGCCTGTTCTGACGGTGGCTCAAGCGCTGCCAGGACTCAAGCAGATGGGCATCCAGTATGTGCCGCCATCGGTGGCGTTCTTGGGAAGCATTGTAGTAATTGGAGTGGTAGTCCTTATAATAGGGATCCTAGCTTGGAAGAAGTTAACAGCGCCACCAGCAAAGCCAACACAGGCACCATCGGCGCCCACAGAAACGAAAAAAGAGGCATAATGAAAGATGATATGGACACCCCTCACGGCCGTAATGATCGTATTAGGCGTTTTCGGGCTAGCGCTCATGCTATATACAGTTCCAAAAGCATACAACATCAGCAGAAGGGTATCAAGGGCATCGCTAGAGGAGAAGTATGGTCTTGAGAAGGAATACTACCTCCTCTCCACTGTGGTCTGGGTAATCCTCATTACGAGGATTTTCGCCAGTTCACTATTCTGGGTCACGAATGAGAGCCTCATCCCGCTGATTCCAGGCGCCATGTGTCAGTTCGGCGTAAACCAAGCAGGGGCACCATACTCTTGGATAGATAATGGTGTTAAGTTAATCGTGCTGTTAGTTTATGGCATCTGGCTCAGTCTTGACTTCCTCAACAGGAGGGTTAAGGGCGCTCCGCTGATGCAGTCATTGTCAAGGCTCTTCTTATTACTGGCGCCCATCCTCGTACTTGACCTTGCTCTCGATCTGGGGTTCTACTTTACGGTTAGCGCTGTGACCGTGCCCTGCTGCAGGGTAGTTTTTACTGCAGAGTCTCCCATTCCCTGTCCTTACTGCTTTGTGTTTCACGATGCGCCGATGTTCATCGTTGTAATAGTGTGCTACGGACTTGCCATATCACTAGTGGTATGGAGCTTTGTCGTGAGATATTTTATGAGGAGGGTGCCAGAGATGGAAAATGTTGGGATGGATACCATCCGAAAACTCGTAACGCTGGCACTGGGATTTGCCGTTATGGGGACGGTAGCGCTTATACCAGCAATAATGCAGGTCATGGGACCGGCTGTACCGGTGCATTAGGTGATAATGGTGAGGGTATCGCCAGCAAGGATGGTAATAATCCTGACGGCGGTGGCAATTGTAATAGTCAGTATTGCTTACGCATACAGCAGGATGCAGCAGTATTCTATAACACTGGAGCAGAACGTCGAAGTGGTAGAAATTGAGGTTAACAAGAAGAATGCAGTCCTTGTAAGCGTTACGCTAATGAACAATGGACCGCCCCTAATAATAGAAGGGGCAAGTCTCGTAAAGATCCAGTCAGGGATAACATTGACCTCGTCAAGATTCTCCCCACCCATAATACTTTACACGGCAAATGCCACCAAGATTCCTCTGTCCTACCAACTTGACAAGGAAGGAGCAGACTATTTCCTCAACTTATTCACGAGTAAGGGTACGGCAATAAGGTGTAGAGTATCTTATCCTTAATCAACCTCAAGCATTTTTTAAAGAAAAATCGAGCAAATATTTAAATGCTTAATGTTACAATGAAAATTTGAGGGGTTCCTTGTGGACTGGAAAAAGTACGCACTAATCGTGGCCATTAGTATCGGCTTCCTTCTTGGTCTCGGCGTTGGTTTAGCCACAGGCAAAGCTGCCGCCGTTCTTAAGCCTTTAGGTGACCTTTTCATAAGGCTTATGCGCATGATAGTAACCCCCTTAGTGATCATTACTATAGCAGCAGCCGTTGCACAGATTGCAGATCTTCGCCGGCTGGGTAAGCTCGTTATCGGAATGTTCATCGTTTTCCTTATCCTCTCTGGACTTGGTGCCTCGATAATGCTTCCAGCGGCCTTGGCATTTGGTCCAGGTGTCGGAGTGGGCTTAACGCCTCCTGCTGGTTACACCCCGCCCACACCTCCTTCGGTGGTGGATCTCATATTGGGAGTCATCCCCTTCGACTTTGTCGACATCTTCTCTGTTGCGGGGCTGCTGAAAGCCATATTCTTCTCCATCGTGCTCGGTCTAGCGGTAAGTCTAGCGGGAGAGAAAGGAAAACCTGTAGCCAGAGCCCTCAGCTACCTCTCAGACGTGGTCCTAAAGATTGTTTTTATAGTTATGTGGGTTGCACCCATAGGTGTATTTGGTTATGCGGCATGGTTAATGGGGACTTATGGCACTGCAATTTTGGTAGCCTACGGTAAGCTTATAACGCTTAACTATTCTGTAAGCTTGGCTTTCTTCTTTATTGTATATACCATCGTAGTAGCTCTGAGCAGACTAAACCCGCTTGTTTATTGGAGGAACATAATCGAGCCAGCTTTGGTAGCATTTACGACGAGGAGTAGCGCTGTGACATTGCCGGTCAACATAAGGGCAGCCCAAAGGAGCGGCGTACCAGACTATGTAACGAACTTGGTGTTGCCCGTGGGTGCTACTTGTCACATGGACGGGACTGCAATGTACCAAGTCCTATGTGCAGTATTTATAGCACAGGCATTCGGCATATCGCTCGACCCTGCTTTGTTTGCAACGATCATTATTGTAGGCACACTGGCTGCAGTTGGCACAGCCGCGATACCTGGCGGAGGTCTGCTCATGCTCGCCATGACTGTGGCTGCCGCGGGCTTACCGCTTGAGGGCATAGCGCTCATAGTGGCGATAGACCCGATACTCGATATGTTGAGGACGATGATAAATGCATCAGGTGATGTTGCGGTCGCAACATTAATGGCCAGAATATTAGAGGGGCCAAAATGGTTCATAAAGGCCCCCTAATTTTTTCTGGTGGACATAATGGTAAGGTTCCTTGACACAACCCTACGTGATGCGCATCAATCGCTGATAGCCGCGCGCCTGCGAACTGACCAGATTATACCAATACTTGAGGACATGGACTCGATAGGTCTCTTTGCCATGGAGGTCTGGGGAGGAGCGACATTCGATGTCTGCATGCGCTTCCTAGACGAGGATCCTTGGGACAGGCTCAAGACCATTAGATCCAAAGTGAGAAAGACCAAGCTCTTAGCACTATTCCGTGGTCAGAATCTGCTCGCCTATCGTCACTATCCTGACGATATTGTGGAAAGATTCGTAAAAAAATCCGTTGAGAATGGACTTGACATTGTGAGGGTATTTGATGCGCTGAATGATATAAGGAATTTGAAGACGGCCGTCAGAGCTGCCAAGAGCGCTGGGGCCGAGGTTCAATGTGGAATCGTGTACACGATAAGTCCAGTTCACACATTGGAGTACTATTCAAGACTTGGCGAAGAGCTGGCACATCTAGAACCTGATTACCTTTGTATAAAGGACATGTCTGGAATATTAACGCCAAATGTTGCCTTCCAACTCATTACTACGCTGAAGAGGATAGGGCTTCCTATTGATCTGCACAGTCACTGTACGGCTGGTCTTGCACCCATGACCTACTTGAAGGCTGTGGAGGCGGGGGCGGAGATATTAGACTGTGCCATATCTTCGATGTCTGGAGCCACGTCTCAGCCTCCTATCGAGAGCCTCTACTACGCTTTGAA
>CAZQQB010000005.1:33376-33958 GCA_964595415.1 uncultured Nitrososphaerota archaeon
TGCTCAGCAACCTTATCTACCAACTTGAACAGCAAAGAGCCTTACACAGACTTGATGATGTTCTGAAGGAGGTGCCCAGGGTTAGAGAGGATCTTGGATGGCCCCCCTTAGTCACCCCAACTAGTCAGATAATAGGTGCACAGGCAGTGCTTAATGTCTTGGTTGGTAAATACAGACTGATACCGAAGGAGGTCAAAGACTATATAAGGGGACTTTATGGAAGACCCCCTGCACCAATATCAAAGGAGCTCTTGGAGCTGACAAAGGAGGAGGACATAAAGGTCAGACCAGCAGATCTGTTACCTTCGATGTGGGAAAAGATCAGGGGTGAGATGCCGATAGATTTGGTGGAGAAGGAGGAGGACTACCTGAGTTATGCGCTATTGCCAAACGTGGCCCTCGAGTTCATGCAGAGGAGGAAAAAGCGCATTAACCAGAAGACAAAAACTAGTTAGTGGTGTGTGTCCCTTTGGCATTTAGGCTTTTATGCAGATGGTGCGGAAAGGAGTACCCCCTAGATATCAGGTGCTGGAGCTGCCCATCGTGCAAACATCCATTAAATCTGCTCACGGAATATCCAAG
>CAZQQB010000005.1:33979-42527 GCA_964595415.1 uncultured Nitrososphaerota archaeon
TGTAATCAATTTGAAGAATTGGTTGAGAAAGAGGAGATAGGACTTTGGAGGTACAAAAAGCTCATTCCCTTCTCAGAAGGGCACATGACTTTGGGCGAGGGGTGTACCCCGTTGGTTGAGATAAAAGATGAGGGGATTATTCTAAAACTGGAGTACTTTTCGCCAACGGGATCGTTTAAGGACAGAGGGGCGGCGGTGAGTGTTAATAGAGCGAGGCGCATAGGCGTTAAAAGCATTGTTGAGGACTCTTCTGGGAATGCGGGGATCGCTGCAGCTGCTTATGCGGCCAGGGCTGGCATCCACGCCAGGATATACGTTCCAAAGGATGCGCCTGTCGCAAAACGCGTTCTTATTCGCTCATGCGGTGCCGAAGTTGTGGAATGTGCGACAAGGAAGGAGGCATCGATCAGAGCCGTAGGCGAATTGAGGAAAGAAGATCTATACATAGGGCACACATGGGATGCCTTCTATATCGAGGGTATGAAGACCGTGTCATTCGAGTTATTCGAGAGAGGTAGAATCCCTGACGCGCTCGTGGTGCCCGTTGCAAGCGGTACACTGTTCTTAGGATTGTTTAAGGGTTTTACTGAGCTCAGTGAGATGGGGTTTATGGACAGGATCCCAACTTTTTATGCAGTGCAGGGGGAGGGTTGTGCCCCGATATATGAGGCGATCCATGGCTCGATACAAAGATTAAAAAGAAGCTCCTTGGCTGACGGTCTTAGAATTGAGGACCCGCCAAGGAAGGAAGAGATTTTGAATGTGATCAGAGCGACTCATGGCGATGCACTCACAGTAAATGATGATGAGATAGCTGAGGCGCTCATGCGGCTATATAAGATGGGCATAATAGCAGAACCCACATCCGCAACTGCATATGCGGCATTTAAAAAACTCAAAGGCTTAAAAAATGTTTTAATACCAATGACTGGGACTGGAATAAAGACTGTTGATAAGGTAAGCAGTATATTTACATAGGTAAAAACTTATGGCGCCATAGTATTGAACATGGAAGACATAGTTAAAATTTGACTTTTATTTTCTCAGTTCTTACATAAATATTAAATTCCATTTATACAAAAAAATTTAAGATTAAATGGAACATATTTCACTTGGGGTTCAGGAACATGGAAGAGCCAGTGAGGTCCCCCGTTGCCGGTAAAGTTTTATCGATTAAGGTTAAAGAGGGAGACTATGTCAAGGAAAATGATGTCATTTTGACCATGGATGTACTCAAGCTTGAGACGGAGATCGTCGCACCCAAGTCAGGTAAAATTAAGGAAGTTAAAGTGGCCCCGGGCGATCAGGTAGAACTGGGAGCCACACTCATAGTGATAGAGGGTTGATCTATTTGGAGATCCAAAGTGTCTTTCTATTCTCGCTGGTCGTATTTGTAAGTTTGTTTATTTTTTCATTATTCGTGGCGGGAATGATTTCGCTCATAAGGCGTTTAACCAAGGAGGAGGTAAAGAGGTAAAAATATGCCATTCAATCTGTTAGACCTATTAGGTCCGCTTTTCCCAGGGATATGGACTTTCTTCTTAGTTCATCCCTATCAAGCTTTAGCAAGATTGGCCCTCATAATCATTGGTGGCTTGTTTATATTTCTGGCATACAAAAAGATAGTCGAACCACTGATAATACTCCCAATGGGCTTGGGCATACTCTTCTCAAACATGTCAATGCTCGTTCTGCCTAACGGAGCTATAGGAACGCTCCATGTTAACCCAATGGTGTCTTCGCCATCAGATGTGATTCAAGCATTGCAGATCTTCTGGCTGCAACCCATATACACCTTGGCCTTCTTGAACACGCTTATAGTGTGCATGATCTTCCTTGGGATTGGATTAATTACCGACCTCTCCTTTCTCATCTCCAAACCGCTTATGAGTCTTTTCCTGGCCTCATTTGCAGAGCTGGGGACAGTCTTCACATTGCCATTGGGAGTTATGGCTGGTTTGAGCTTGAGAGAGGCAGCTGCTGTATCAATAGTGGGCGGAGCAGATGGCCCAGTTGTGCTGTTAACCTCGCTTTTCCTTGCACCAGAGTTGTTTGTGCCGATCGGCATAATTGCCTACATATATTTGAGCGTCTTATACATACTACAGCCTTACATAAATAAGGCGATAATCCCAAAGTCGGCGATGGGAACCTACATGGATCCGATGAAGATAGGCAAGGCGGGTCAGAAGGAGAAGATAGTATTTGCAGTCTTGGTGGGCAGCGTGCTCTGCTTGATGTTCCCATCGGCAGCCCCTCTCTTTGCATCATTCTTCTTAGGTGTCGTTATAAAAGAAGTGAAGATTGAGAGGTACTCTAAATTCTTGGACGATATGGTGTTGTCAGGATCGACGTTCTTCTTGGCATTTGTGTTGGGAATGCTAACCACTTCTGACGTAGTTGCGAATCCAAAAGTTTTCCTCATACTGGTGCTGGGAATAACGTCCCTAATTCTCTCTTGCATTGGAGGAGCGATCGGGGGGATGATCCTATACTACATGAGCGGAAAAAAGATAAATCCGCTTCTCGGTTCAGCCGGCGTTTCTTGTGTTCCAACAACAGCTAAGATCTCCCAGAAGATGGCCCAAGAGATAAACCCAAAGAACTACATCATACTTTATGCCATGGGACCAAACGTTGCAGGAGTTATAACAACTGCTGTGATATGCTCGCTTTACATTACGCTGATCCCCATAATATAATGGGATATATCACAAAATAAAAAATCTTTTGTCTTATTTATTAGGGTGGTAGTTGAATGAGTAGATGTTGTTATTATTATCCATGGCTCGGACCCTGTAGATGTGGTCTTGGCCCCCCTACACATATCCATGGTGGCGCACGGCGCCTCCGTTGGATGATCTTAATGACGAGAGTGTCTAAGACTAGAGCTTAAATATTGAAGATGAGATTGAGAGATTCGTGGAGAAAAGAAGAAGAAAGAAGGTTGAGTACAAAGGCCAACAGACTGCTTTTTTGTGGATAGATTTGCATGTGTTACCCGCAAGGATATAAGATGTCTAAACAAAGGAATTGTCCATGCCAAAATGTTATTGCTGCAGATGTCGAAGAGGAATTGTAGGTAGGACGCCCAAACCGGTTAATATACACAACCTTCCCCCCGTAGACGCCTTAGTGCCTTGTCCCAAAGAGCTAAGCCCTCCGATACATCTCGATTTGGCAGAGCTAGAAGCCATGCGTCTTGTGGAGCTTGAGAAGCTTTCTTATGACGAGGCAGGAATTGTAATGGTAGTTTCAAGGAATACGATATGGAGGATGGTTGAGAGTGGAAAGGAGAAAGTCATATCGGCTTTCTTTGAAGGAAGGAAGATCGAAATACACAAGCCTTGATCCTCCGACGATTGAAAGCTGAAAGGCTATCGCTGAATTAGTTTAAGGCTTAATTTGTTTTGAGTTTAATTTCAGACTCCTCATGTCAAAACTTGGAAGAGGAGATCTGAACCTCAATCAATTGAAGAATTCCATTGAACTTAGCTGAATGTTTCAATTTGTTTAAAGATTGTCCGGGACCGTCTTAACGATAGCCGTGGCAAGGGAATCAAAGGCAACCCTTCTCGCTGCCCCCCTGAAGATCTTACCACCCATAATATCTATAAGTCGACCCTTCTCAGCTATGAGATACACTTGATTTGTGAGGCACTTGCCTACAATTTTACCATTCAAAATGATTTTGTCCCCGGGTTCTGCGTACTGAATCTGTCTTATCTCTCTTTTGCCCTCCTTGCTGATCCTCTTCATCTCTATGCTTGGGTGGATGACTTCTAGCCCGACTATTTTTTTTACGTTGTCAAGCAACTTTCCAACAACCTCGTTCCAAAGGATTATGGCGCCATCCCTTCTTCCGGCCCTCTCGATCTGAATCAACGGAAGAGAGGAGATATTCTTGAGAAGTTTTGTGTTGGATATTATTTGAGCAACGTAGAGAAGCCCGCTCTGTGTGCTCCTGCCGTGATTAAGTAGGACAAGGCCATCGATATCCATCAGTGAGACCTCGTCGATAATTCGGCTGTGGCTCTTCTCTGTTTTTTGTCTTCCACTTCTTAAAAGCGCCTCTGTTGCAACTTTGAAGCCTGCGTTTTCCAATGCGATCCTTATCTTTTCGTGCCAACCCTCGAGCACCGGTTCGGCTGAAAGGGGAGCCAGGACGATTTTTTTAGAGGTCTTGCCCTCCAAAACTTCGTCCAAGGTTCTGGGCAGCCACTCCATGATCTTAACAGATCCACCAGCTCGCCTCAGCTCCTCCAATACACTAGTCAAGCGATCATCAAAAGATTCCACAACCCAACAAGACCTCTGAAATTGGAAGGCACCAACACTCCTTAGTGCACGGACCAACCTTATTCGTATGCCATGAGGGTCTTTCTTGCCCTCTATATCGTAAAGGAGTAGGAACATAAGCACCAACCTGATATGACTCGCCGTCAACTTTAACTTTAACTGAATTTAAAGAGATAGGCAGTGGTAGGAATGACGTCATTCCCTGTAACGTCAATAGCAAGGCGTCCACCCGCAGTAGTTCTTCCCTCGAACACCAGGGTGATTGACGCGGTAAAGTTGATGAATGAAAGGGGCGTAAGACATGCAATAGTCTCTAATGATGGGCAGAGGATTGACGGATTGGTCTCTGCAAAGGATATACTTAATTATCTTGGTGGCGGGGACAAATTCAAAATTCTGAAAAAGGTATACAAGGGAGATCTATACATAGCCCTCCACTCGCCAATTGAGCCGATTGTAAACAAGAGACCGATCTTAGCGAGAATTACAGACTCGCTCCCTGAGCTTATGTCTGTCATGGCAAAGCATGATATTGGGATGCTCCCGCTATTGGACGAGCAATCCAGAATTTGGGGGACGCTTTCTGAGAGGCATCTATTCAAGTTGTTTGAGAGCAATCAGATGTTCGTAAGAGTTTTTGAAGTAATGTCTAAGCCCCTTGTTACACTCGATACTAAGGCAACGTTGCTGGATCTCTCTCGCATGATGATAAGTAAAGACATAAGGCGAATCCCGATATTGAGCGATGGTTTGCTCTGGGGCATCGTAACTGTTAAAGATGTAATTAGGTTCTTGGCTAGCCAATATGTGGAGAAGGCCATAAGTAAGGGGCTATCGGACTATTTATTGAATACAAACGTCTCAAAGATCGCAACATTGAACCCAAAAACGGTAAGTCCCGATGTTGATCTCAGCGATGCCGTAAAGATAATGAATTTGTACAATGTGGGATCACTAATTGTGATATCTTCTGGAGTCCCTGTAGGGATCTTGACCGAGCGAGATCTCCTGCTCAAACTCCCAAAGCTTAGGGGTGTGGAATTCATGACGGATGCGAACAGAAATAGAGTTATTGTAGGTAGAGTTCACTTTTGATCTATGGTTATTCTAATGGCCCTTAAGGAACGTCCTTATAACCGATTGTTGACTTCTTTGTACAGTCTCCTTGCTTTGTTGATGTTGAGTACTTATGTACTGGCATTTGTTTTTGCTTTGTCTTCCTTCTTTGGACCAGAAGGAGTGGAATTTGCGGCTCAGAGTTACAAAACAATTCGACTCAATTTATTCTACTTTGGTAGTTTGAGTGTGCCAATCGAGGCGAGGACGTGGCAAATTTTTTTGGCACTCAACGTACTCTTTGCTTTGTCATTCTTGTCGGCGTTCTTTACACATGAGCGCTATTTTTTTGCAATAAAGCGTTTGCTTTTTAAAGGTGATGAAGATGCTCTGCGAAAGAACTTTCTGGTCCTTATGCCTGCTATCTCATCTGCTCTGCTACTAGTTACGACTGCTCTAAACCTTATTGAGGAGCACGCTGGTGTAGAGGTTGGGGGTCCTTCTTTTAATGACCCATTCTCGGAGATCTTTACACTCTCTTATTCGGTCCTCTCTGAGGAAGTAGGGTTCAGATTAGTGCCCATACTTGTTCCGCTGGCGGCATATCTTTTATTCAGAAGTAGCAATCTCTTGGCGGGGATGCCCAAAAGGGCAAAGCTAATTCTGATTTTAGTTGCGGTTTTTAAACCTGAGTCTTATCAGAAGAAAACTGATTTTCAATTAGATAAAGCTTATAGAACGCTTTCGATCTTACTCATAATTATATCATCTGTGATGTTTTCGTATGCGCATGTACTCTTTGGGATATGGAATTGGGGGAAAATCCCATCAACCTTCGTTGCCGGGCTCGTCATAGGGTATTGCGCTGTAAAGTATGGATTCGATAGTGCAATTCTTTTGCATTGGTTTTTCAATTACTACTGGAGCGCATTATCCTTGTATATTTTGTTACGGTGTACTTAGGACTGTTCTCACTACTCTATGCTGCAGTTCATTTTTTTGGGTTGTACGGCAAAACCAAACCCCTGGATGCGTAAATTCAAAATGGGGGAAACGCGCCTTAATAAAGTGTGATTGTTTTGTCCGATATTTCAAGAACCATAAAGGAGCTTGGAGAACCATTAGTGAGATCCGCTTTTGAAGATTTGTTATCAAATAAAATTCGTTCCAAGACCGCTTTCAGAATTCTAAAAAAGTTCTCAAAGAGGTGGAAAGACTACTCTAGACCTACCCTCATGATCTTTGCATGTAAGGCGGTAGGGGGAGATCCCTCGTTGGTCTATCCTGCAGCAAGGGCTTTGATACTCACAGGCGGGGGGCTAGACATCCATGACGATATTGTGGACTCTTCATATCTTAGGACGGAGAAGGGACGTAAAACGATGCTTGGGGAATACGGTCTTTCTAAGGCGCTCTTGATCGGAGACTGCCTTATTGTAGGCGGCCTTAACTGTCTCCATGAACTGTGGCAAACATTGTCAAGAGATAAGTCGGTTGCCGTCATTGAAGCAATAAAGCAGGGGCTCTTTGAGCTTGGTTCTGCTGAGATGGAAGAGCTTAGGTTCGTTAGAAATCTTGAAGTCACTCCTAAGCAATATCTCAACATTGTGAGGATGAAAGCCGCGGATGTAGAGGCTTACACAAAGGTAGGGGGGATAATAGGAGGGGGCTCCAAGGATGAAATACAGGCCTTGGCTAAATTTGGGAGGTTGCTCGGCATGATTGCAATACTAAGGGATGACTTTCATGACACTTTTTATGATAAATATGAGCTGATGTCAAGGATAACCAAGGAGAGCCTTCCACTACCAATAGTCTACTCGCTACATGACGAAGGATGTAAAAGTTTAATCAGAAAGATGTTTAGTGCCCCCAATGATGAGGATATAAATCGGCTCATATATTTGTTGAAGAAGAACAAGTGTGAAGACAAGGCGAAAAAAACCATAAATTCACTAGTGAGAAGGGCTAAAAAGGAGGCAAGGAAAACAAAAGATCCGAAAGTACTTACCTCAGTTTTTAAGTAGCGGATTTACCAGGGGAACCACAACTTCATTTTGGTTACATTAAATTTTCCCATATTTTTCCCCAACAGTATTCCAATCTACTAATAGTAGAGGTTGGTTACTAAAATAAATACCTTTCGGTATGTTTTGGTCGTTGCTTCATATTATTATTTATTAATTATGCATTTTCTTTATTTAAATTTTCAGGAAAAGATATATTTTAAATGAACAGTCATATAGATGGTTACGATGTCGTATTTCAATAAACTAGCATCTTCATTAAAGGGGGGAACCAGTTATGTCAGAAGACCCTTGGCAGCATACTCGATAATCAATTTGGCAATCATTTACATTGTGTTCGCAAGGCTGGATACAATAGCAGTTTCAATAAGCGAGGGCGCCCATTCTTTGTTTGTGAGCCTGTTCTGCATTCTTAGTATTTTTACAATATTGATAGGGGCCTTTTACAAATTTCCATTGAGTGGGAAAAAACGCCTGTTGTTTGATGCTCTTGGAGTGATTTTTGCGATAATATTGTTTATTCCAATGTATGAGCCTCTCAAGATCTTTTTATTGTGCTTTATTGGCCCTATTTCCTTGGGGCTCCATGTACCCCGTATTATCACTTTAATAATCAATAGCACTAACTTTGAAAACAGGGGGAGTGTTGCGGGACTGTTTGTATTTATTGTTTATTTATTCGTTATCTTATTGTCACCCTTCACGAATGGAGTCTTTGAAATAGGAATCTCGATAATTGCTTTAAAAGTGTTTACATTTCTTTTAAAGGAAGAAAAGTCTTTATTGATTCATGAAAGCGAGTATAGTCCTTCGGCAATGACTATAAAGGCGTATTTCTTGTTCATATGGCTAATCTTTATTTTTGTGGATCATTTTTCTGTGATCGTTTTTTCTTTTTTGGTTACCAGATCTGAACTACTTTGGCTAAATTCTATTACCTTGTTAATGGGGCTCTTTACCATGATCATTGGCGGGGGCATGTTTGACTATTTCGGGAGGAAAAAACTTTTGCTTTTTTCATATGCGTACTTGGGTCTGGTCTACGCATCAATATCGCTATCGGGAGGGGCATTGATAAGAATTTCATTTTTAGAGGGCATAGCATGGGGTCTGCTCACACCATTATTTCTGATCATATTGTGGGGAGATTTGTGCGCACCAAAAGA
>CAZQQB010000006.1:0-2509 GCA_964595415.1 uncultured Nitrososphaerota archaeon
CACACAGACATACTGCCTAATGTCCATCATATTACTCTTAAGCAAATTCTCCCTCTAACACTAATTACTACTTCAGAGTCATCTTTGATAACTATAAACAATTTTTACAGTTTCGGTTTTAATTTTCTTTCTTTAGGACCATGATGTGGCTAAAACTATTGGAAACGCCTAAATGCCGTCACTTTGTATCGAAATACAGGTTTGTTTTTTATCATGCAAATCGATCCCAAAAAGATTACTTATTTATTGCCCCTCCTCTCTACATTAACAACTCGAGGTCACATTATTGATAAAGAGTCACCCGTACTTACCAAACGCCTCATCCGTACTGAATGACATGCTAAGAGAAATTGGGATAACTAAGATCGATGATCTATTCAATGATCTACCTGATAAGAAATTTTCCCTTAAAGGCATACCCGACTGCCCCATGGACGAGTATTCTATCACAAAAGAGATCAAATCGATCCTCTCAAAGAACCGAATCTTTGCTCGTTCCTTCACAGGAGGCGGTCCTTGGTTCCACTACATCCCTAGTCCGATAAAGTACCTTGTCAGTAGAGGAGAATTCTTGACCTCTTATACTCCCTACCAGCCCGAAATAAGCCAAGGAGTGCTGCAATCACTCTTTGAATTCCAGAGCATGGTATGCGAGCTTTACAAGATGGATGTCGCTAACGCGAGCCTATACGACCTTCCTACCGCCATTGGCGAGTCTGCGCTACTCGCCTCGAGGGTAACTGGCAGACGCAAGATTATAATTCCCGCCTCCCTTCCAACAGAGCGAAAAATTGTCATCAGAAGCTACACAGAGCCGGTGGGGATCCGGCTGAGTGAGGCTCCTTTATCAAGAGAGGACGGGTGCCCCGTTCTTGAATTCCTGAAGGGGGCTGTGGACATAGATACTGCTGGAGTTTATGTCGAAACACCCACCTACTTCGGCACGGTTAACCCAGATCTCAGGTCTTTAATAGAGATCGCACACGATGCAGGTGCCCTAGCCATAGTTGGTGCCGACCCACTTTCTCTTGGAATATTTAAGCCTCCCGGGGAATACGGTGCGGACATCGCAGTTGGAGACGGGCAACCCTTGGGGATACCGCCAGGCGCAGGCGGAAACACTCTAGGAATAATGGCGTGCCGCGAAGACTCAAAGCTGATCAGAAATATGCCAGGAAGAATCGTCGGTCTCACCAGAACCAAAGACGGACAGAGAAGGGGCTTCGTCCTCGCCTTAGCAACTAGGGAGCAGCATATCAGAAGGGAGAAGGCCACATCAAACATCTGCACAAACGAGGCTCTACTCGCAATTGCAGCAGCCATATACCTCACAATTATGGGTCGACAAGGTATTGTCAATGTAGCCCGAAAAATTTTGCATAATACGCAATATGTCATTGGTGCTTTGAGTAGGGTTGGCATCTCTCCTCTCTTTAAAGGGACGCATTTCAGAGATTTCGCAGTAAAAGTTGGTAACCTAAAGAAAGTGAACGAAGCGATGCTGCGGCGAGGAGCCATGGGTGGAAAGGACCTCTCCGCCGAGTTCGGGATAGAAGGAGCGGGATTATTTGCTGTTACTGAGCTGCACACCAAGGAGGATCTAGATGAGTTTGTCCAAATGATCGAGATCGGGAGGGGTCAATGAATTATGTTCAGCCAGGCATGTTTTTATGAGCCATTAATCTTCGAGATAGGCAAAGAGGGGAGAATCGGCGTCCATATCAATGAATGCGAGATAAAGGACATTCCAAGAGAGCTCCTGAGAGGTGACCTGGACCTGCCCGAGGTCTCTCAGGTAGAGGCTGTGAGGCATTTCACCCGCCTATCACAAATGAACTGGGGCGTGGACCTCGGTCCGTACCCGTTAGGCTCATGTACAATGAAGTATAACCCTTCTCTGAATGAAGAACTCGCATGGCTAGATGAGGTCCAGTGGATACATCCTCTGCAAGATATGCAGGGCACTTTAGAACTGATGTACAAACTCGATATCGCTCTCTCTTCATTAACCGGAATGAAGCGATTCACGTTGCAGCCTGCGGCGGGGGCCAGCGGGGAATTCACTGGCTGTTTAATCATCAGAAAGTATCACCGCGATAACCATCAAGAAAGGGACGAGATAATTGTGCCGGACTCTGCTCATGGCACCAATCCTGCCAGCGCGGCGATGGCCGGCTTCAAAGTCATAGAAATCCCCACTGGCAATGATGGATTAATCGACCTAGAGATGCTAAAAGAAGCTGTGAGCAGCAGAACGGCCGGTCTTATGATGACTAATCCAAACACATTGGGTCTCTTTGAAAAGAACGCCCTTCAAATCGCTGAGATCATTCATGATGCAGGAGCCCTCATGTACTATGACGGTGCAAACCTGCAAGGAATAATTGGTTTGGCAAGACCTGGCGACCTCGGATTCGACATAGTTCATCTGAACCTCCACAAGACCTTTTCTACACCGCACGGAGGGGGCGGACCCGGATCTGGTCCTGTGGGCGTCAAAGAACATCTC
>CAZQQB010000006.1:2519-4155 GCA_964595415.1 uncultured Nitrososphaerota archaeon
TCCAGTTCCTCTCGTTAAGTTCAATGGCAAGGTATTCGAGTTGGACTGGAACCGATCCAAGAGTATTGGTAAGGTGAGAGGGTGGTATGGCAACTTCCCTGTGCTGGTTAAAGCGTATGCTTATCTACTATCAATGGGCGTCGAGGGGCTTAAACTTTCATGCAAGATTGCCGTCCTCAATACGAACTACTTTGCCAAAAAAGTCTCTAAAATACGGGGTTTTAGTATCCCCTATGGCGATGCCCACAGAAAACACGAGGTGGTAATCAGCGCCGAGACTCTGGCAAAGGATACGGGTGTGACCGCGTTGGATGTGGCAAAGGCACTTCTGGATAAGGGTCTCCACCCACCGACCATATACTTTCCACTGATCGTAAAGGAGGCACTCATGTTCGAATTTACCGACACAGAGACTAAAGAGAACATAGACCAGTACATCTCGACCCTACAAGAGATCTCCGATACTGCATATTCCGACCCCGTTACCCTCAAAAACACTCCAACCAATACGTCAATAGGTCGACTGGACGAGGTCTCTGCAAATCATCCGAGAACAATGTGCCTCAGTTATAGGATGCTGAAGAAATCGCTTTCAAAACCATGAGCTTAGAAGCCACGAATTATTTACCATCAAAATGAATTTTTAAATTACCTTCTTCGCAACTGTGGTCTTTGATTTTTGGTTGATACACTCATGTTTTTATAATGCGTTGCGGAATTAAATTCGAGGTGTGCGATATGGGTGGCCAAATCGAAAACAAAGTGATGGAGGCGCTTAAAGGTGTTATGGACCCTGAAACCGGAATGAGTATGGTAGACATGCAGCTAGTGAATAAAGTGGAGGAAAAAGAAGGACATGTTAACATAGAGTTTGTCCCATCAAGTCCGATGTGCCCCATAGCCTTCTACCTCGCAATGGAGATAAAGAGGGCAGCGCTGAATGTTGAGGGCGTAAAAAAAGTTAAAGTCACATGCAAAGGGCACATGATGGAAGAAGAGATCAACAAATCTGTCAACGAGGAATAGCCCAAATGTTTGAACTCAGGGTAAGGCTCTTCGCCAACCTTAAAGAGATCGTTGGCAGCTCAATGCTCCCATTGACATTCGAAACCCCCCCCACTCCGAATGAAGTAATCAGGAGACTAATTTCAAACACCCCCGAACTAGAAAAATACCTGATGAAGGACGGGATCTTCAACGAGCGTTACAAGATCCTGGCGGGCTCAGAGGAAGTTTCAAAAGAAAAGTTTTTGGAACCAATAACCCTTAAGGAGATCTCGATCCTCCCGCCAGTCAGCGGCGGTTGATTCTTCCTATAAGGTAAAAAGGTGTTGCTCCCTCCACACTCAACTCGACCCTGCGCCCAAGCATGGAAGGATCACAACCCGGGATCGCAATGGTCTTGTACTCATCCGTTCTAGCAACCATCCCGCCCTTTACATAGAAGTCTACCACCGTAGCCTCGACCATCCTTCCAACCCACGCATCATTCTTTTCTCTTTGTATCTCGCGCGAAATCCTGTGCAAAACTTCGCTCCTTTTCTTCTTTATTGATTCAGGCACTTGCGCCATAGTTGCCGCAATGGTGTGCGGTCTTGGAGAAAATCTTGCTATATGCGCCTTATCCGGTTGGATC
>CAZQQB010000006.1:4188-5214 GCA_964595415.1 uncultured Nitrososphaerota archaeon
AACTCACACGTCTCCTCAAAATCAACCTCCTCCTCACCTGGGAATCCCACTATTATGTCCGTAAATATCGTGATATTTGGAAATGCCATCCTGAACTCATCAACGACCCTTTTAAAGGTCTTCACACCATACCCTCTCTTCATTTTCTCCAACACGGTATCGGAACCACTTTGAACAGGAATGTGTGCGAACTTGTAGATCTTTTCAGATCTGTAATTCCTAATCAGATCTTTTATCAGACCAAAAACCGAAGAGGGCTTAAACATCCCAACCCTGATCCTAAAGTCCCCATTCACACTTACTAGATTAGCCAACAACGAAGGGAGATCGGTGCCAATCTCCCTGCCATAAACCCCTGTATCTTGGGCAGAGAGCCTTATTTCCCACGCTCCTGATTCGACCGCCTCATAAACACTTCTCTTTATTACCTCCTCTGGCACACTCCTTAGGCTCCCCTTCGCAACCCGCACTATACAGTAAGAACAGTCCCCAAAGCAACCCCTTGAAATCACAATAGTTCCTTTTACACCATGCAAGTATGGAATTGGCTCCATTAATGAGCTATCTTTCTCTAAAAAGACCGATCTCCCTTCGCGCTTCAACACCGTGGAGATCTTGGACGGACAGTTCGGTGAGACTATCGAGAAGAGAGGGAAATTCTTCGAAATGAGTGCAGGTTGGGCTGAAACCATACACCCCGTAACCACTACCTTTCTGTCCCTGATGGAAGTTAGGTATTTTATAACCTTTAGGTCGGTCTCCCTTCTAACAGTGCACGTATTTACCACGATGGCATCGGCATCTGCGATCGACTGCACCATCTCGAACCCATCATCAACTAACATCTTTTTAACGACACCACTCTCTGCCTTGTTCGAAGCACACCCAAATGTCTTCACATAAACTCGCATTTTTAATTCCACAAAAAAATTGAACTAGCGCCCCTCTTAAGCCTGTCTTCTGGTGAATTCGCTCATGGAACCCTTAACTACTAATATGTAAATCAAACGATTTTCAAAACCCGTT
>CAZQQB010000006.1:5224-10677 GCA_964595415.1 uncultured Nitrososphaerota archaeon
CAGATACTTGACCTCCGCATACACGCGTCTTACCTGCCGTGAGCGCCTCCACCACCGCCTCGGCCGTTCTATCTTTAACATCAACCAGTGTATAGGCGGATCCCACCGCCGAGGCCACATGGGCATCACTCCCTCCAACTTCATAAAGACACAACTCCTCAGCAATTTTTTTCGCGCGGTGATTATAAATGGAAAAAGTGGACGCATTCAATACCTCTAACGCAGGATTAATGTGCTTGATCGATCTAACAACTTCTTCGCCAATACCATGACTCAGAGGGTCGGCTGGGTGAGGTATTATCAAGGGGCACCCCCACTCCTTAGCAACTTTGACCACATCATTCAATGCGGGATCCTTAAAGGACTGCTCTTTGGGGCACAGCAGTATCACATGCCCCGATTTACTTGAGACTTCAATCCCAGGGACTACGATCAGACCGCTTTCACTTGTAACCCTTTCTGCATGCTCTTTGCTCATTGGAATATCATGGTCTGTCACCGCCAGCCCATCCAAGCCCTTCCTCTTGGCAGCAATAATTATCTCCTGAAGTGAGGAGACACCATCTTTGGACTCTCTGGTATGCACATGAAAATCTATCTTTAATAACAATTAGAATCCCTTAACCTACCTAACACTAGAACCAGGTGGCACGGTTCTATCGGACACGAGCAATGAGACTTTGTCCCCCCCTTCTGCTGCCAGTAACATGACCTCCGATTTTATCCCGAAGAGCGTAACAGGCTCTATGTTTATCAGAACAGCGACTCTTTTCCTGAGCAAATCCTCTGGCGAATAGTACTTCGCTAATCCAGCGACGCAGGGACGCGTGCCATACTCCCCCAGATCCACCTCAAGAAATATCAGCTCCTTTGAGCCTTTGACGGGCTCCGCCTTTACGATCTCGCCTATGGCAATCTTAGATTTCGCAAACTCCTCTATCTTCACCCTTGGACCTACATCCTTATAGGGTATTAAGTTCTCCTTCACCTTCTTCACATCCTCCTGTCTAATCTTCTTGAATAGCGGATATGGCTTGCCTATAATATGACTTGGTGGCAAAGACTTTGAGGCTACATCCCAACGCTCCTTGTGCACCGAAGAGTCCAAGTTCAGCATCCCCCATATCTTCTCAGCGGTAAATGGCAAAAAAGGCGATAACATACTACCCAACGCCTTGACAACCTGCACCGAGACATGTAGCGCTGCCGCAGCCCTTTGTGGCTCAGTCTTCACCGTTGACCATGGGGCTGCGTTATTGAGGTACCTGTTCCCTTCGTGTGCCAAAGACATCACTGACATGAGAGCATCCCTAAAGTGATATTTGCTTAGGGAAGCCGCCACAGAGTCTTGAGCTTCCTTTATCTTGGATAGTATGGTTCTGTCCTCTTCGCAGAGTGTACCCTCTGGGACCATGGAATTGAAGAACCTTTCGATGAAAGTTAATGTTCGGTGTATGAAGTTCCCTAATACATCGGCTAGCTCGTCATTATACCTCTTTATGAACTCATCAGTCGAGAAGTCTGCATCCCTCTCAAGTGGCGCCACCGAAACCAAATAGTACCGCATAGGGTCTGGATCAAAGCTCTTCAAGTACTCATCAATCCCGATAAACCAGCCCCTGCTCTTAGACATCTTCTTATTCTCTAACGTCAAATACTCCCCTGCAACTACACAATTTGGTGGATGGAATCCCTCCGTGCCCATCAACATTGCCGGCCAGAATATCGCATGATGATATATTATGTCCTTACCTATGAAATGTATGATCCTCCCTTCACCTTGCCAATATCGCCGCCATCCTTCCGCCTCCCCCCTTTTGATGAATAAATCCCTCGTTGCAGAAATGTAGCCTATCGGTGCATCGAACCAAACATATATTGTCTTCCCCTCAGCACTCTCGACCGGCACAGGCACTCCCCAGCCCATGTCTCTAGTAATACACCAGTCCTTTAGCCCCTCTCTTATCCAGTTCAATGCATAGTTCTTTACATTTTGCGGGATGCTCTCGTTCCCTTCCAGCCATTCTTTAAGTGCCTCCTGAAATGCAGTTAGTCTAAAAAACCAATGCTTAGTAACCGAGGGCTCTGGCGCAGCCCCACATATTGCGCACTTCGGCTCCTTCAAATCTGTTGGGCGCAGATACCTCCCGCAAGAATCACACGAATCCCCCCTCGCCCCATCGAACCCACAGAATGGGCAGATCCCCTCTACATACCTATCAGGTAGGAATTTTTTGCATCTGGGGCATCTAAGCTGCTCAATTTCCTGTTCATATATGTAACCCTTCTCCAACAACTCTCTGAAGAAGTGTTTCGTCGTCTCATAATGTATCTCTTGGGTCGTCCTCGAGAAGAAGTCAAAGCTGCATCCCATCCTCACCAAGTCATCCCTTATTAGTGGGTGATAGCGATCAGCGATGTCTTTGGGCTTGACCTTTTCCTTCTCAGCCCTCAGCGCTATAGGCGTTCCATGCTCGTCTGTGGCACAAACATATATCACATCCTCTCCAACCCTCCGGAGATACCTTGCGTATATATCCGCTGGAAGATAAGTGGACCTTAAATGACCCAAATGAAGCCGATCATTACTATACGGCAACGCAGACGTAATCACGGTAGGCGCCATAGATATTACCTCGAAATTAGTATATTTAAATGAGTCAGGGCTCTTAATTTTTTCTTCAAGCTTTATTAAGGTGTTTCCATTTTTTCATATTGTGGGATAGAGTTGGGCTACGAGGCACTCTTGGAGAGAGGATTTTCAAAAATACCTGAGAAGGCAATAAAGTCTTCAAAGTATGAACTACCCCAAGCGGAAAGCAATATAATTGGATCTAAGACCGTAATATACAACTTCAAAGATGTCGCAGGAAAACTAAACCGAGATCCAAACCACCTCCTAAAATTCATAGTGAGAGAACTCGCCACATCAGGTACCATCGAAGAGACAAGGGCAGCCCTGCACGGAAAATTCACAAAAAATCAGCTTGACGAACTTCTCATGCGTTATGTAAAATCCTACGTTATCTGCGTCTCTTGCAATAAGCCCGACACCAAGCTCGTCAAAGAGGGCCGGTTAACTTTTATACTCTGTGAGGTCTGCGGCGCCAAGAACCCTGCAAAGACGCTTGTATGAGAGGGTCAAAATGAACGAGGAGAGCGTATTCTTAAAAATATGGAAGGCAAAAGATGGCGAGGTGGTTATGGCTATCTGCGACTGCGATATTTTGGGCAAAAAAATACAAGATGGCAGACTCATCTTGGACATATCTAGAGAATTCTTTGGCGGAGATAAGATGTCTAAAGAGGCAGCCATAGACATCCTAAAATCTGCAACAATAGCCAATTTTGTCGGAAGGATTGCCGTAAAGTGTGGAATTGAAGCCGGTCTTGTTCATAGAGATGCTATTATCACTATAGGCGGAGTCCCACACGCCCAATTTGTAATGATGGCATGAGGGGCAAACATGGATAGGTTTTGCCCAAAATGCGGAGCAACAGGGAAAAACATCATAAACAATCTTTGTGAAGAATGTTTTTGGAAGGAAAGAGCTCAAAACATACCTAATGATATTACTGTAACTCTCTGCAGCTCATGTTTTTCCTATCTTCAGGGAAAGCGATGGGTCAGGAAAAAAAATCCTGAATCGGCAGCCCTCGAAGGTACCATTAACGAAATTCAGCGAACTGTGAGGCTTCCTAGTGGTACAAAGGTTCTTAAGATTGATGGAAGTATTACAGAATGGAACAAGAATGGACTGCCAAAAAAAATAGCATTAGAAATAGCCCTCTCCGCCGATGGAACTTTTCACACCGTAAAAAGAGAGGCACAGATTACATACCAATTGTGCAATTTCTGCCAAGGTATCACAGATGGTAAGTACGAAGCACTCGTTCAGATCAGGAGTGAAACGGGGCGACTTAGTGAGGAGAACAGAAAAGCCGTTGAATTGAACATTGATCAATTTTACAGGAAAGTTGTGGAAAGTGACAGACTAGACATAACTGAGATCAAAGAGAGAGAGTGGGGCATAGACATCAAATTCCTGACAAGAAGCAAAGCAAAGCTTTTTGCAAAAAAGCTCTCAGAATCCACCGGAGCAGAAGTTAAGGAGAGTGCAAGATTGGTAGGAATGGACAGAAGAACGGGTGGCAGACATTACAGAACGACTATTTCGGTGAAATTACCCGCTCTCAAAATCGGAGATCTGATCTCTCTTCAAGACAAGGTATTAATGATCGTGGGTTACCATACTGGGAACCTTGTGGTCGAAGATCTAGACGGACACAAAAGGAGGACGCTCACTCGCAGATCTCTCATAGCAGTTACAAAAATAGATGGCGAGAATATAAAAAGGGTCAGCATAGGCTCTAGGAGCGAAAACTCTGTTACACTCTTGGATTTGGATGAAAATAGGTTTTTTGAACTCCCGTCCGAAAAAATTTCAGGTAACCTAAAGGAAGGAGATAAAGGAATTCTGGTTAATGTCAAAGGAGAAGAAAGGGTGTTTGAATACCCGCGCCATAAATGCGTTTTTCTTTCACAATGATGGCCATAATATAAACCAAACTATCTAAGCCACGGAATGGCCCTTCCAAAATTTTCCTCAGTTAAACTTAACATAAACTACTTTCTAAATTTAAAAATGACGACATCCGTTCTCAATTATTAAGGAATATGCATATAATTTCAAGCAGAGTGTACCAGAAAAATTTTCGTCGATATGTTCTATTGAATACTCTTTCCTGTTAAATGGCGGGCCCGTCGGGATTTGAACCCGAGACCAACGGGTTTCTTCATTTTTTAAAAGCCCGCTGCTCTACCGTACTGAGCTACGGGCCCCATAAAAGGGGACTAAGGACAGACTTTTAACGCTATCGGAACTTTACCCTCTTTAATTAAACGACACTCTAGCTCAACAATCAGTCCAAAACCATATTAGTGGATAAGTGAAAAATTGGCTTGAGGTGCCTTTAGATGAAGTTTGGCAGACCACGGGGCACGAAAGACTTTCTACCCGATGAGATGCGGGCTAGAAAATACATGCTGAACAAGATTAGAGAGACCTTCGAGCGACACGGCTTTGAGGAAATGGACACCCCTGCTATTGAGCTATGGGAGGTCCTCTCAGCCAAGGGTGGCGATGAAGTCGAGCGTCAGATATACAAGTTCCAAGACAAAGGAGGAAGATGGATAGGTCTGAGATTTGACCTTACCGTGCCCTTGGCAAGAGTTGTAGCCAGCAACCCCAATCTCGTAAAACCTTTCAAGAGATACTGCATATCCAAGGTATGGCGTTACGAGGAACCCCAGAGTGGTAGGTTCAGAGAATTTCTCCAAGCAGACATAGACATCGTGGGCTCTACAAAGATGGAAGCAGATATGGAGTGCATCTCTACCGCAATTGATGCGCTTAGGGCTTTAGACCTCAAAGGGTTTGAGGTGAGGATCA
>CAZQQB010000006.1:10687-13275 GCA_964595415.1 uncultured Nitrososphaerota archaeon
ACCTTCAGAGGTCTCTACAAAAGTCTTCCGCATACTCGACAAAATGGAGAAGATGGGTGAAGAAAATATTGCTAAAGAGCTGGTGAATATCGGCCTTAAAAATGAAATCATAAAGAGAATCTTAGACTTCACCCACTATAGAGGGTCGGAGGCGCTGGAAAATGCAGAAAAATCATTCGGATCATCCAAGCTTATGATGGAAGGGATAACAGAGCTGAGACGTATGATAGAGCTCTCAGAACCTTACGATCTAAAAGATCTGCTCCACATCGACTTCAGCTTGGTTAGGGGGTTGGACTACTACACTGGGCCGGTCTTCGAGGTAAAGGTTCGAGAGGCTCAAATCGGGAGTGTCGCAGGGGGTGGACGTTACGACTCCCTCATAGAAAAATTTGGAGGAGGACCTACCCCTGCCACAGGCATATCTCTTGGTGTGGAACGCCTCCACGAGGTATTAAACGAAGACCTCAAACACCTTCTTGGTCTGTCAGATACAATGGTTTTTGTTGCCAGTGTAAATGCCAAGGTTTTATCGAGCACCATCAAAATTTGTAGAATGCTTATCAGAGAGGGGATAACCGCAGAGACAGATCTGATGGGGCGAAAACTTGGGCGGCAATTGGAATACGCCGACATAAAAAAGATCCCATTTGTGTTAATAGTGGGTCCTGAGGAACTACAAACTGGCATATTCAAACTGAGGGATATGCTCAACAAGAAGGAACATTCAGTCAGGCTCGAGGATGTCCCAAAAATTATTTCACGCGAACAATCCACCGAAGAAAAATGCAAATAAAGCAAGGAGCATCCAAAGCATGCTCTGACTCTTCACTTTCAAAGCCATAACCCGATCCTGTCTTCTCAAGATGCATATTGACGAATAAATAAACCCCAAATCGACGAATATCACAATAATTGAGTACCACACACCTATGCCCCCGAGTATTGGAGGCACGGGCGTTATAGTGACTGCACTCAGGTAAAATAACGCCGCCAGAATGGCTGCATCCCTAGGTCCGCGGGATAGCGCTATTGTGGCAACCCCCTTTGTACGGTCCCCCTCCATGTCAGCAATGCCCTTCACGACTTCCCTACCCGCCGTGGCAAGAAATGCCAAGAAAAAGAAGACCGTTATCTTAACGTCAATACTCTTTGCAACCGCCAGACCTCCAAAGAGAAACGGCACTGCCACACAGTAAGCGACCATCATGTTGCCAATTAGTCCTGCTTTTTTCCCTCTCATATTGTAAGCCAAAGACCCCAAAAAGGTTACGACCGCCAGTGGAACCGCATATATTGAGAGTGGAATTGCGGACAATATGCCAAGGATTGCAAGTAATGCCGCATATAGCTTAGCGGATCGCACGGAGACCTTTCCAGATGGTATCGGGCGCTTGGGTGCATTTATCCGGTCTATATCTACATCTACGACATCATTTATTACCATAGAAGCAGAAGTGAGAAAGAAGGAGACCAAAAAACCGAATGTGATCTTCGGTATCTGGGGAATTGCTCCTAAAATTGCAACCTCTCCCACAACCACAGCCAAGCCCATCATCAATGCATTAATAGGCCTGATTAGCATGATATATGGCTGGAAGGTCTCAGAATGTGATCTCTGTTGTATCATAGTAGGTTATCTCCCCTTGTCGGTCTATCACTGCCAAAACCAGCTCCTTATTGGAGAGCTTTGCGGTGTTCGATATGGCTCTCAGTTCTGAAATACTGATCGTTTTGCCCTCGACTAAACCATAAACCAAATATTTTGCAGCCTCCCTCCCTACGGCGGCTCCCCTCTTGTACACCCGGAACTCCAATTTTGGCCCATAACCTGGTTTTACGACATACCCACGACGGCGCAGGTCAGAATAAAGTAGGTATCTGAGCCAAAGATTTGGGTTATTTACGGAGAAATAATTTACCAGCTCAGCAAAAGTCATCAACTTCCCAGCCGAATCTGCAACAACCACTTTCTCTTTTTCAAGAAGAAATAACACCTCGACATCCAACAGAGTCAGTCGTCCACTTTCCAGCTCTCCAAAAAAACCCTGTTGATATAGGCTCTCCGCTTCTGCCCCCGTAAGAACGGCTTTGTCTTCGATCAGGGTTAATCTTGGGAGAGTAGACAATATGAACACCTTTAGATCATATTAAGAAAGGTGTTATCTATATGCCATTCGAAGAGGTCTTATTAGCATTTCTGAAGGGTGCGGACCACCTATTGCTCGTGGGCATAGGTAACAGGTTAAGAGGCGACGATGCTGCAGGTGTGATGGTCATCTCAAGACTCAAAAGAAAAAAAGTAAAAAAAGCATCTCTCATGGACTGCGGTAGCATTCCGGAAAACTTCACTGGGGAGATAAAGCGCATAAGACCTACGCACATTATCTTCTTCGATGCTGTAGAGATGGGCAAAGATCCTGGCGCATATGCCTTTATAAATGAGGATGAAATGTTTGCTGGCACAGTATCCACCCACAAACAGTCATTGCGAATTCTCTTCCGCATTTTGAGGCATGGGATCCCAAACGTCAAGATTTCTATGATAGGAATCCAGCCCAAATGCCTTGATTTCGGAAAGCGGATGA
>CAZQQB010000006.1:13285-14059 GCA_964595415.1 uncultured Nitrososphaerota archaeon
AGTCGCCCTGTTGATAGGGGCGTAAGCTCATTAGTCGACATTCTGCTAAAAATATTGGGGTATGAGTGATGAGAACCATCGACTGGAGAGACGATGGTGTATACATAATCGACCAGACCCAACTCCCGCATCAAACAGTCCTGATAAGATGTGCCGACTTTGAAAGGATCGCACTTGCCATTGAAAGGATGGAGATCAGAGGAGCACCAGCAATAGGTGTGGCTGCCGCTATGGGTATTGCCCTCGCTGCCAAGAACGCTGCTGGAAAACCCATCGAAGACATTAAAGATGCGCTCGAGACGGCAAGGAACCGTTTGATTAAAACAAGACCAACCGCCAGGAACCTGTTCTGGGCCATGGAAAGGATGAGATCGGTTTGGAATAGGACCACATCTTCATCTGAGGTGGTTGAAAAAGTGATAAAAGAAGCCCTCAAGATCGCAGAAGAGGACGTATCTTCATGCAGAGCCATTGGCGAATTCGGAGCTAAGCTGATCTCGGACGGCGACCGCATTCTGACTTATTGCAATGCTGGCAGTTTGGCCTGTGTTGAGTATGGGACGGCCCTTGGCGTCATTAGAGCCGCATTCAGCTCGGGAAAGAGGATATTTGTGTACGCCTCAGAGACGAGGCCTCTGCTACAAGGTGCTAGGCTCACCGCCTTTGAGCTCAAGACCGAGGGTATCCCGTTCAAACTTGTCGCTGACAGCATGGTTGGATATCTGATGCAAAAGCGCCTCGTTGACAAAGTCGTGGTAGGAGCAGACAGGATAA
>CAZQQB010000006.1:14069-17603 GCA_964595415.1 uncultured Nitrososphaerota archaeon
TTTGTCTTCAATAAGATCGGCACTTACAACATAGCCCTTATTGCCAGGGCACATGGTTTGCCGTTCTATGTTGCCGCCCCTGTTTCAACTATAGACCTAGATCTCTCTCCTGACCAAGTTATAATCGAAGAAAGGGACCCAAACGAAGTCCTGTGCATCAATAACGTCAGAATAGCCCCTGAGGGTACTGATGCCCTCAATCCCGCATTCGATATGACGCCAAGTGAACTGGTGAGCGCAATAATAACCGATAGAGGGGTGGCGCGCCCTCCCTACGACCTCTCACTCCTGCTCGGACAATGTGACTAACGCCTGTATCGGGTACTCCGATGTTTCGTCTACCTCCCGCTTCCATCTCTCCCCAACAGCTATAAGAACAAAGATCCCCGCAATCTCGGCCCCACTCTTTTTGACCATGTTAACAAGTGCCTTAAGTTGTTCACCCGAGCGCACCACATCATCAGTAATTAGTAAACTATCCCTCCGCTCTATACAGCCCTTCGGCAAATAAAGAGATACTTGTATACCTGCTCTCGAGACTGTGTAAGTCTCCTCAATAAAACTTGCAACCCCTATCTCCTTGTCTTTCTTTGCATACATGAATGGCACCCCAAACGCATCGGCTATGTGTGCAGCTAGCGGGATGCCGTCTACTGCTACTGTAAGAACCTTGCTGACCCTCCTTCCAGCAAGCATCTGCACAACATGGTTGGCTATAAACCTCAGCAGCAGGGTATCTCCTACTATCTTCGTATTATCCAAAAACCCTCCCCTATCAAAACCAAGCCTTTCTTTTATGTGCCTAGTTACATCATACCCCTTCTCCAGCTTCATCAATATAGATGTTGCCCTTTCAGGACTGGGAAGAATGTGTCCTTTTACATATCTGTTGAGTACGGTTATCGGTATCCCCGTCAGCTTCATCAACTCTTGATAGCTGTAAACCTCTTTTGCAAGACGAAGAAATTCTACGGATCTTATCTGCACCTTTATTGAGTCATATCTATTCTCAGAAATCAATTGTCTATATCCCTTCTCTATCGTTTGTATCACTTTTCACAAAAGGGCTATTTTAATTTTTATATGTTTGATTAAAAAAAACCGAAGACCTCTTACTTTTAACCACGCCTCTGCTGTTTTGATACCTTCCCCCATACGGGTGAGCAGACGGTGTGAGAAGGTTCAAGAAGACTATTTGGGCGACCTTCTCACCACCATTTATTTCTATGGGTGCGTTACCGAGGTTAGAGATGGTAAGTGTTAGCTGCCCATTGAAACCTGGATCAACCAATGCAAAACTACCAAACAACCCCTCTCTTGCAAATGAGGACCTTATGAATATCTGCCCACATATACAAGGGGCGAGCTCAACCGTCTCCATAGTATGTAGTAAAATTGTAGACTTCGGCTCCACCCTCGCCGATGTTGCGGACCTAAGGTCATATCCCGAAGGGGATATTGAATCTAAGGCGAGAGGCTCTATCCTTAGAAGCCCCTCTTTGAGGTATTTGAGTATGTCCGTATCTGAGAGCACCGTCAATCTTTCTCACCAAACTTTAAAATGTATGGAACAGTTACCCCTTTAACCTCTAAAGACTTATCATGCTCACGGACCATCTGAACCTCATTCTTCAAGATAACAACCTCGCAGAAAACATCAACAACCCCCTCTAATAGATGTCCAACCCATGTGCCAACCTCTCCACCAACCGCCAAATGGAGGTGCACCAGCGGTCTGCCCTTGTACTGTGAGATATTTCCATTCCCAACCACCTCCAAATGATGAGTTATGGTCCGCACAAGACCCTTTCTGAGTATGAGCCGAGAACTTTTGAGAGCCCCGACACAGGATACAATAGTGCCCGAGATTATCTTTTCCGACAAGACTGCTTCGGCTATCGACGAGATGACCTCTTCACCCTCGTCCAATCGAATGACAACCTCTTTACCAGAACTCTTAACCTCCAAATCAGATCCCCACATGATATTATATTTGAGCCTCCTTAATTTTTTACTCGAACAATTTATCAGAAATTACCTATTGGCTTTTTATCATTATAAGATGTATGTATTGTGACAAAACTTTAAATAGTGCAACTATTTCAAAAAGTAGATTTACAAAGCCTTGCACATGGTAAAATATTGGTGGTATAAATGGTAGAGGTACTGAAGAACTACATTAATGGCGAGTGGGTTGAATCAAGAGGAACAAAAACTCTAGATGTTGTAAATCCTGCAACCTTGGAAGTGCTTGCCAAGGTGCCTCTTTCAACAAAAGAGGATGTGGACGAGGCTGTGACCGCTGCCCAGAATGCTTTCTGGGAGTGGAGGTCAACCCCTCCATTAACAAGAGCTCGTTACATGTTTGAACTGAGAAATCTTCTTGAGGCGCATTTTGAGGAGATCTCTGAGATTATAGTTAAGGAGCACGGTAAAATAATTGACGAGGCTAGGGGAGAGACAAGGCGGACAATCGAGAATGTTGAGGTCGCCACCGGAATTCCCACATTAATGATGGGATACAACATCGAGGACGTGGCACCAGGGCTAGATGAAATATGCATAAGACAACCGCTCGGGGTATGTTGCGTCCTCGCACCCTACAACTTCCCCGCAATGGTTCCATTCTGGTTCCTGCCATACGCGGTCGCATGCGGAAATACCATTATCATCAAACCATCGAGCCAAGTACCTCTAACCATGAAAAGGATAATGGAACTGATCGATGAGGCCGGCTTCCCGCCTGGGGTAATAAACCTCGTTAATGGAAGCAGGGACGTTTCTAACGCATTATTGGAAAACAAGACTGTTAAGGCCGTGTCATTTGTTGGCTCTACACCAGTGGCATTGCATGTGTACAAAAAGGCGGCTGAAACAGGAAAAAGGGCTCAATGCCAAGGGGAAGCAAAGAACTACCTCGTTATAATGCCCGACGCAGACCTAAAGGGTACGATCCCTGCATTGATAACATCTGCTTGTGGATGCACTGGACAGCGATGCCTCGCTGGATCGATATTCATTGCTGTTGGCGATATCTACGAGCCTCTCAAGAAGACATTGGTGGATGCTGCATCAAAGATAAAGGTGGGCTATGGACTCGACGAAGGGGTGCAGATGGGTCCCTTGGCATTCAAAGAACAATACGAGAAAGTCCTATACTACATAAACAAAGGTGTAGAAGAAGGAGCCAAACTACTACTCGACGGCAGAAACATTAAAGTCCCGAATTATCCGAATGGATACTTCATAGGACCTACAATATTCGATGAAGTTACGCCCGAAATGACCATTGCAAAGGAGGAGATCTTCGGTCCAGTAATAGGTTTAATGAAAGTCGATACACTCGATAAAGCCATCGAACTAATTAATAAACTGCCTTATGGAAACGCCTCCTCAATCTTCACGCAAAACGGAAGGTGGGCAAGGGACTTCACCTACAAGGTCGAAGCTGGAAACATAGGCATTAACCTTGGAATCGCTGCCCCAGTAGCAACTTTTCCATTCTCTGGCTGGAAGGATTCGTTTTTCGGAACC
>CAZQQB010000006.1:17687-17907 GCA_964595415.1 uncultured Nitrososphaerota archaeon
TAATATCGAGGTGGTTCTAGCATGGAACTCGGCACCTTTGGTGCTATCCTCAAATTCGCCAACGAGCTCGAGAGCCGCAGCGTTGCTTTCTACAGCAAGATCTCGGATAAAACCCAAGGCTCATTGAAAACTCTATTTGCTTCTTTTGCCGAAGGATCGAAGAAGAATCAACAGCTTTTAGAGAAGACGAGAAGGATGAACGTCGCCGAGATGATCCTCG
>CAZQQB010000006.1:17964-31354 GCA_964595415.1 uncultured Nitrososphaerota archaeon
TCAGCGATCACTTAAAGAAATCCTTAGAATTAGAGGAAGAAACCACTAGGTTTTACACGGATGCCTCTAAGAAACTTGGCTTCCTACCAGACGTGAAAAGGGTACTGGAAAAGCTTGCAAAAGATCACGAATCTCGCATTGCGAAGCTAAAAAGCATTAATTTATAATTTTATGGTGGGGCTGCCCGGATTTGAACCGGGGTCACCAGGGCCCAAGCCTGGCAGTCTAGACCAAGCTAGCCTACAGCCCCAACTATTGAAATGCCGCATCTACCGCTTTTTATAGATATCGTTTTCCTTAATTTTAGCATATTTACGTAATCATTTTAAATATTCGACAGACTCTTTCAGTTGACTTTATTGGAATTTCTTTTCTGTGCTGGGATATAAAATTCAAAAAGGCATGGCGCCGGGAGGGGGATTTGAACCCCCGAGTCCATTGCTGGACACGGGCTTAGCAAGCCAGCCCCCTACCAGGCTAGGGTATCCCGGCAAAGTTAACCTTGCTGCATTTTATAGCAGCGGATTACTTCAGTATTGGCAGCAGATATTTTCTCTGGCTATCTTTTTTAGGTAAATTATTTAAGGGTAGCGGCACCCGGATCCTAAGACAAAATTTGAACAACCTCATAAAAAAAGATGATTTAAAAAATAAAAATTCGTATTCCTTTGGAAACATTTAATAATCACGAGCCGTGGGGACGATACAGTTCTAACACGTATTCCGAATAAATACCAGAATGCTAAACTGGAAGAGAGTAAATGTACATGCTCTGAAAGCAAAAGCTTTACTCAAAGTAGGTTACAACAAAGGCGTCCATGCACAAGTAATGTCATATCCCAAAGTAACCGCCAATCAGGCTCTTTGAAGGGCTTTGAATCCTATTTCTCCTTGGCTATCATAACCTCTGTAGCCTTTATCACTGCCTCGATCTTATCGTCAACCTTGATGTCCAGTTCCTCAACGGCCTCTGTTGATATAAGCGCAGTTATTGTTGCTGGCACATCGATTTCTAACTTGACCTTGGTTACGACATCACCTTTCTCCACACTTTTTACAACTCCTTTCAGCCTATTTCTTGCACTGATCTTCAATCCTACCGCCTCCCAATACTCGTTATCACCCAAGATCTCTCCAACATAGTTTTCAACCCTATCGTACTCCTTAAGCAAATACTCTCCCAATGGAGTTAGCCTTGCCCCTCCGCCTCCACTCTTCCCACCTTTAAAAGTCTCCACAACAGGGGCACCGACTGCTTTTTTTATTCTTGCTATGTAGTTCCAGACGTACCTATAGGACATTCCGATTTTTTTGGCAGCCTTTGAGATAGATTCCTCTTCCTTTATTGCCTCCAATATCTTTGCTCCGCCGTAGCCCAAAATCGGTTCTCCCCTGTATTCAAGCCAGATCTTTGCAGTAGGTTTCGTCTTCTCTTGGGCACACATACAATCCATTATCTCCCGTTATGTTTATAAATACATATTGGCATCGATGTATACGACCAGACATAACGGTTGGGGGCTCTTGGAATGGAGAAAATGCCAAAATATCTGACACTATTGCTCATAGTCATAATCTCTGTTATAGGAATGCTCTCTTATGATCAGTACACAAAATCTCAAAAATCAATCATCGTTTTGGCTACAACAACGAGCACCTATGATTCAGGACTACTGGAGTATCTGATAACTAGATTTGAAAGTAAGTATAATGCTGAGGTTCACATTATTTCAGTCGGCACAGGCCAAGCCATAGAAACGGCCAAAAGAGGCAACGCGGACGTTGTCTTAGTGCACTCAAGGCAATTAGAGCTCGCCTTCATAAACAGCACTTATGGCATTCATAGAATCGGCGTCATGTACAACGACTTCATTATAATTGGACCTGCAGACGACCCAGCCAAAATAAATGGCTTAGAGAACGCTACAGAGGCATTCCAAAGGATTGCCGAGGAAGGTAGGAAGGGTAAAGCCATATTCATTTCCCGTGCTGATAAGTCAGGTACAAACATTCTGGAGTTAAGTATATGGGATGCCCTTGGAATCTCCCCCTCCAGCAAGACCCAGAGATGGTATCTGGAGGCAGGCGCTGGCATGGGTGCTGTTTTGCGTATGGCTAATGAGAAAAAAGCTTACACACTTACAGACAGAGCCTCATGGTCATCTTTTAAAAATCAGTTGCCAAATTTGGTCATACATGTTAAAGGGGATGTAATATTGCTGAATCCTTACGCACTGATACTTGTCAACCCAGAGAAACATTATCAAAGGAACTACATGGGAGCTCTTGCCTTGGCAAAGTGGATAATTTCCGATGAAGGTCAAAATCTTATAGCAAACTTCACCAGAGAAGGCGAAACATTTTTCGTACCATTTGCTCGCGACTTTGAAAGAGCTCAGGAACTTGGTTTTCCAGAACAAGAGATGGAGATTGTATGGTACGACTCACAAAAACCATAATGGCTTTCAATAGGGAGGGATGTCGTTAAAGAAAGCCTAGTTTAAGTCCTTTAAATTTATAAAAAATTTGAATGGTGGTGGTCCAATGACTGATAACATCCTCCTCGAAGAGATTTTGAACATAACCTTTTTGTCACTGAGGGTTTCTGGGACGTCAGTTCTAATGGGCGGGTTGATAGGCATACCTATTGGGATGGTTCTGGGTTTTCGGCAATTTAGAGGAAAAAGGGCCATTATACGCTTCGTGGACATTATGCTTAAGAGCATCATAAACACTTTTATGGGTTTGCCGCCCGTTGCTGTGGGTTTAGTGGTCTATCTTCTATTGACTGCGTCAGGCCCCCTTGGATGGTTAGGGTTGCTATACACCCCTACCGCCATGATAATAACTCAGCTCATAATGGTCGTCCCTATAATCATCGGCGTAACGATGTCGGCAGTAGGTGGTGTCGAGAAAGCGATCAGGGAAAGGGCATTATCTCTTGGTGCCACTGAAAACCAAGCAGCATGGCTAGTACTGAGAGAGGCCCGCATAGGGGTCCTGACTTCAATAATAGTTGCTTTCGGAGCCGCGATATCAGAGGTTGGTGGAATAATGATCAGCGGAGGGAACATTAGATGGGTGACGCGTACACTCACGACTGCCATAGTTGTTGAAACAGAGCTTGGAAACTTCAACATGGCACTAACACTCGGCGCGATCCTCTTATCAATAGCATTTGCGATAAATCTTATCCTAACAATTCTTCAGCTTAGGGGGGCAAAAAGATAGCGCCAATCATAGAAGTGCAAAACCTTTTCAAAGAGTATTCTGGGAGGTTTGTCCTAAACGACATAACCTTCAGCGTCCACGAAGGAGAGCTATTCGTTCTCGTAGGTCCAAACGGATCTGGCAAGACCACCCTTCTCCGAATACTAGACCTTCTTGAAGAGCCCACGAGTGGTAAGGTGATATTTAATGGAGAACCTGTGGAGTATGTGAAGGAGAGGGTGAATGTGCGCAGAAAAATAGGCGTGGTTTTCCAACAGACTGTGCTCTTTGGAATGTCTGTCTACAATAATGTATCGTACCCCCTTAAGATTAGGGGAGTAAACGACAAAACAGAGGTCGAAAAAAAAGTAAGGAAGGTGCTCGAAATGGTGCAGTTATGTGGCCTCGAGCAAAAAAGCGCGCTAACTCTATCAGGCGGCGAAGCTCAAAGAGTTGCACTCGCTCAGGCGTTAGTCACAGAACCTGAACTTTTGCTCCTTGACGAACCTACAGCTAATTTAGACCCAAAAAACGTTTCTATAGTTGAGGAGGTTTTAACCCAGCTTAATCGAGAAAATAGAACCACGATCATAATGACGACACACAACATGTTTCAGGCGGAGAGGCTTGCAAAAAGAGTCGCTGTGCTAAACGAAGGACAAATAGAGGCCATTGGCGCATTCAGAGAAATCTTTGGGGGCACATTCAAAGCCTTTTGACATTTTGATCCATACTGATGTGCATTTTCCCAGACTTAATCGTTCATTTAGTTTATTTTTATATAATTTTACTGGATAGTCTCTCGGCCCTCAAAAAGAAATTATCACAGTCCGAATTTTGGCTAACCAAACAGGTGTAAAAATTGTTAAGTGAACTACAGTTCCTCATCGGAAGGCACTTTGGCGAGAGCGTTAAAAAAATGGTGCGACAGCCCCCTTGGAGTGGATGGCCCATTCCCTTAAGATCTTCGGGTGGTCGACATCCATCCCGTTCTCCCGCGAACGGCGCTGTCTGGACTTAGGGCCGCTCCCTTCCGGGCCTAACCCGGTTCGCCCAGCATGCAGGGAGCCCATCCCTCCGGACGGACCCTTGCTGCGCCAACGCCCCCGCGGGGCGAGACTTCTACGTCGACGCCCCTAGACCCAAAGGGTGGAGCCACCGCCCCCAAGGGTTACTGGTTCTACCGTGACGACCGTTTGTAGAGTAGAGGAGGCCGAGCCCTCCGACCCTGCCTGTCGCACCAATCTGATCAATTCGAGAGGTTGCTAATAAAATTACGCGAACTCTCGCGAGAAAGCTCCCCTTTAATCGCGGAGAGCATCAATCCTTATTCCTAATATTGAAAGGAGCTCACACATTCTACAGATCTCTCTTCCTGAAGGAGCGCCACACTTTTCGCAATACCTCACCTCTCCCACCTCTCCTTTCAATAGACTGCTGAGCTTATCGGTCGCTTTCACCATAGCAAATTTGGTTCCCGGATGCCTCTGCTCAACCCGATTGATTATGTCCCGAACTTCGTCCCTCAAAGAGATTCGGACAAAAGGGCATTCCCTCTCATACAATGGATGCCCCTTCAGATATGCGTAAATAGCAAGCTCCCTCTCGGGGATGTACCTTAACGGTTTTACTCGCGGCACAAAGCCTTCCCTTAGTCTTACCGGTTTAGCACCCAATCTGATCATTCTGGCCACGTCACCACGGATCAAATTTATGAAGATCGTCTGTGCCTCATCATCAAGATTATGCCCTGTCGCTACCTTCGTAGCACCAAACTTCCGGGCGGCTTCATTTATCAGGCGCCTTCTGAGAACCCCGCAGAAGGTGCATCCAAGTAGCTTTATGCCCTTTGAACCTGCCATGTTATAGATCTCTTCCAAAGCGTATCCGTAGGCCTCTTTAAAACTCACAACACGGTGTTCTATATCCAACTCCTCTGCGACTTTTTTGGCGATCATTAACCCCTCTTCCCTATACCCTTTGACACCCTCGTCCACAGTGACCGCAAAGATCTCTGTTCCGTATCTTCTCTCAATCTTGGACAATATGCATAATAGTGCTATGCTATCCTTCCCTCCAGATAATGCTACCATTATCCGGTCTTTGGGCTCGAAGAGGCCCTCCTTTTTGATCGTCTTAAGAGCGGTTCTCTCCACACTCCTCACGAAACACCTTTTACAGAGCAGCTCACCAGAGTGCCTCCTTAAATAGAAAGCCTCTCTTCCACAATTACATTGCACAATGGCCAACTGTAAGCGCCCCTACCCAAATCTAAATGACGGAAAGATCATGAAACTCATGGAGATGTTCAAAACTAATATCATGAGACAAGTCCACCTCAACAGCTGCCTAATCTTATCACATAGATCCTTTCTTCTTAACACAAAATTTATCATAACCTCTGCGAGTTTATCACCATCCAACGCTGTTACTGGCATCATATTTATTAGACCGACGTTCAGTGAAAGGATGTAAATCCAAGAGAGCGCTCCCAAGATATAAAATGGAAGATATGTTGGCATAAAGTCGTATTTTGGCTCGTAATAAGGGTGCGTGTATATCCCAATATAAGAGGCGTTTGACGTTGGCGACTGTCCAACCCTGATCTCCGTTACTAATGTCTCAGCACCCCTTTTTATTGTAATAGGCACTACCGAGTTCGGAGGTATCGCCTTCAATACTTGTTCCAAATCACCGGCATTTCTCACCCACGAGCCATTAATATTTACTATAGCATCCCAAGCCCTCAATAATCCATCGGCTGGAGAACCGGGCACAACCTCTGTGACCTGCACTCCGGATGGCGTCGTATTGTAAAGAGGAGAGATCACCAATGTGCCGTTTGAAAGCAGAGAAAGAGCGACTAGAGCAATCAAAATATTTGCCGTTGAGCCGGCGGCATATACTCTTGCCTGGGATGATTTCCTAGCCTTCTTAAGATCCTCCTCATCGGGTTCCACAAATGCCCCAGGTATTATCACCAGAAGCAAAAGCCCTGTGCTCTTTATTTTTATGCCCTCCGCCCTTGCGGCAACGCCGTGGGAAAATTCATGCGACACCAGAATGACAACTATCGATAAACCAAAGAAAAAGAGTGTATTAAACGTTGGACTTAACGTCAAGCCTGGGATGAGCAGGGAGACAGGGGAAGCCTCCTCTGTTTTGAAAAAGAGAAAGAACAGATTTCTGGCAAGTATGTAAGTAATGTAGATCGAGCCCCCTACTGATATCGCGATCCCGATATTCCACACTATCCTCCAAACTGGTCTCAGCCTCGCCCCAACCCTATCAATAAAAGAGTTAAACTTAGTTGTCCGCCACATCAAATAGAACGGGCGGATCTCGAAACTCTTGGGTAAAAAGTGCCTTGCCATCACTATCGCAGACCAGAACGCAAGCACAATGGAGAGAAAGACGACCCACTGGTCCAATTTTCCCCGCCTCAAACCATAATTATCTCGTAATAGGTATATTATCTGGTGGTACTTGGGATGTACGCTGTGGTTTTTATAACTGTCGGAGGCAAAGATGAGGCTCAAAAGATTGCTCATGAACTTGTAAACGAAGGTCTGGCTGCTTGCGTCAATATAATAGGGGGAGTAGAGTCTGTATACTTTTGGAAAGGAAAGACCGAGGTGGCTGAAGAGCAACTCCTTTTTGTTAAGACTACAAAGGAAAGGTTAGACTCTCTCGTCAGAAGGGTTAAGGAAATGCACAGTTATTCTGTACCAGAGATCATTTGGATAGATTTAGACGGTGGTCTTAAGGAATACCTTGAGTGGTTAAAGAGCAGCACTCATAAGGTGTGAGTGGAGTGGCTAGGAAAGTCTCCCCGGTTTACGAGATAAGGGAAGCAATTTATAACGAGGAGAGGTGGCTCCTCCTTAGAGGTCTCAGGGAGGTTGCCACAAAGATCCTGCAAGCTTTAAGCATTAAAGGAATTGAGGCAGTAGTTCATGGCAGCATTGCACGCGGCGATGTAAACGAAAAAAGCGATGTTGACGTATTCGTACCTGATGTCTTACCCTCTTACTCAATTGAAGGGGCGTTACACGAAGGTGGCTTCCAAACACTAAAAAGGGAAATCACTCAGGCTACACCAAACCATGTTGTTAAAGCCATAATTTACCTCGACGAAAAGGTCAAGGTCACATTCCCGCTTCTTCCTCTAAGGCAGAGAGAGAGGGAGTTCTACAAATTTGGTGGAGAGGCTGGACTCAAGGATCTCGATGCGGGAAAGCGAGTTCCTGGAGTAGACAAAAGGTTAATGATGATAATCCCTACCAGCTATGGACATTACGAGTACTCAATTATATACAACAGCATTGAGGCGTCGAGAATTCTTGGGGTCGGTCTGGATCTCATAAATGAGCGTATAAGGGTTCTGAAAAGAAGGGACGAGATTGGAAGAACTGGCATCTATTTCAAGGTGGAGCTTAATGAAGATGAAAACTTTGAAGAGAAGTTAAAAGAACGGGCAACAAAGGATCCCAGTCTGAGGAGGCTATTATCACAACGGGGCATGAGATTTATATATTGAACCTTTTAAGGGGAGCTGAGTGAAGGTCTTCATTTGCATTATGCTTGTTTTGCTACTTGCTGGAACATTTATGGGAACAGTACGAGCAGAAAGTGTCCAAGAGAGATTCCAAGATGCAATAAACAGCTGGATGAAGTTTTTTGAGACGAACTTACAATGGCTCTCGGTCACCGTAACTGATTTTTTGAAGAAGGTCCTCAAGATCACTTACTTCACTATAGGCCTTGCAGGATTTGTGATGTGGGCGTCAGGCTTCTCCAAATACACGGGCAGAAGATTAATGCTTGGGGCTTTGGCTATGGCGTTGGTTTCTGAGGTCCTGCTCTAGTAAAGACAGACTTATTAATTAAAAACTAGCACATCCTCTTATGGTTGAAAACCTCCCCAAAGGCTGCGAACTATGCTTAAGAGGTGCCAAACTCGTCCTCTTTGTTACCGGACTATGCAACCGTTGGTGTTACTACTGCCCACTGGGGGAGACGCGGAAGGGGATTGATGTCGTCTATGCGGATGAAATCTTGGTAAAGAAAGACCTTGAGATATTGCTCGAAGGAAGGGCAATCGATGCCGAAGGTACCGGGATTACAGGAGGAGACCCCCTACTCAAACTAAATAAAACCCTCAAATATATCCGAATGCTTAAGGACTTTTTCGGCAAGGGGCACCACATACACCTTTACACAAACGGCATGTATGTAAGCGCCGATGTCCTTTAC
The DNA here is from genome assembly GCA_964595415.1 of uncultured Nitrososphaerota archaeon. Lineage (GTDB taxonomy): Archaea > Thermoproteota > Methanomethylicia > Methanomethylicales > Methanomethylicaceae > CAZQQB01. The sequence continues at coordinate 26,431 of CAZQQB010000006.1, forward strand.
AGACTAAAGGATGCTGGATTGGATGAGATACGATTCCACGCAACGAAGAAGATTTGGCCCAGCATCAGAGAAGCCAAACTTTTAGGCCTTAGTGTTGGCGCAGAGGTCCCTGCGATCCCTGGGGAAGAGGATCAATTGAAGGAACTTGTTCTACATCTTGCACAAATCGGGGCGGACTTCTTAAATATCAACCAGCTTGAGTTCACACCCAATAATGCCTACCAGCTAAAGGAGAGGGGGTTTGAGCTTGAGGGGACGGCCGCAGTTAAAGGTAGTGAAGAGACCGCTTACAAGATAATCGATTGGGCAAACCATCAAGGAGTCGACCTACTCATACACTACTGTTCCAGTGGTGCAAAGGACAACTTGCAATTGAGAATGCGTCTGTTGAGGAGAGGAAAGAACGCAATCAGGCCATATGAAGACTTCAGCGAAGATTGGCTCCTTGGAAAATTTTTGGTCAAGCCAAAATCGGGAGACCCATATTCATTGAAACACAAGCTCATGATAGAGTTCAAGATCCCCTCCTACATGTTGGGCGTTTCTAAAGACGAACAGTATCTGGAGATCCATAGGAGGGTAGTACGGGATGTCCTCAAAATTTCACCAGACTCTGAAATAATCTATGTTGAAGAGTATCCGACCGCAACGAGGGAGAGGTTGACAGAGATCCCATTAAGGACTTGAAAAGCGGAGCAGGGCCGCTATCCCTCCAAGATTAAATAACTGCAAGCCTTTCTCATGTTCTGCCCCAACAAAATATACTTTGCCTCCGTAATCCTCCGTCTTCTTACATAGTTCCTCGATAACGGCTCTCTTCTCTGGGGCTGCCCCCTTTAGAAGGCGCTCTGATACCAAAAGCGAGTCCACCGAACCCCTCTTTACAGCTTTTCTGACGTCTTCCAAGCCATAAGTTACCAAGGACGGCTTATTTACCAAGCGGAACAACAACTCATCTACAAGCTTGGAATCTCGCAACAACGCCGAGTTCTGCAAAATTTTGTTGATTGCTCCCCGCCTCAAGATCTCCCTCGCCCCAGCCGGTCCCACTGATGATGCATTCTCCTCTATGGCATTGATGTTCCTAAACCTCTCCTTAAGTACCGTCAACAGTTCATTCTTTGCGAAGCCCGGGCCACCAACAATTAGGTGGGCCTTTTCCTTATCAACAATGCGCGCTAACTCTTCTGCCACCCTTGATAGGTACCTCAGTTTCTCAATGGAACGTCCGCCAGACTCCAAATATTTGCCAGAAATATTGGAAGGCATACTTAACAAATGCTCCATCGAATACCCTTTAACGAGAAAGATCTCTGCTTCTTGATCATCTATAGTGGCTATAACGACCCTTGGTCGTTCTCTTCTCTCTGCAACCTTCAAGCGCTCTCTATGAAATGATAGCCATTCATCCTTCAATATCTTGAGTCTATCCCTTGCCTTGACCGAGAATGTATGGTACAGTCCCTGCACGTGTAAATCCTCCGGTCCCGAGATAACCTTCCCACGTATCCTCAAACTTTCTGTAAAACTTTGGAAGTAAAGATCCTCCACTTCAATGCAAAGATATACTTTCCTCCTGCCTCCCCTGTCTTCCCTTCCATCACCCCTCGATACCCTTACTTCTCTTAGCGTCTGTCCACAAACTTTGTCTCCTACGTCTATGATGTTGTAAAGGTGCCAAAGGTCTTCCTTGTCTTCTACCTCCACCTCCAGAGTCTTGCGATCCCAATCCATCTCGATAATAAGCATAGTCCCCAACCATCAATAGAAATATTTGATTCTCTACTATAATAATCCCCTGATATGTTTAACCATTCCGTTGATATCAGAGAAGCAACTCTTCAGGATCTTAATGATATATACCAAATTGAAATTGAGGCATTCTCGGATCCATATCCCAAGGGTCTTCTCAAGGCATTCTTTTTTCATCCTGGCGCATACTTAGTCGCAGTAGCCGGGGATAAAGTTGTTGGCTATGCCATCGGCATAATTCGGTTTAGATCATTAGGGCATGTAGTCTCAATAGCAGTCAAGATGAACTATCGTAGAAGGGGGGTCGGGAAAAAACTACTCATTGCATTGATCAAGAGTCTCACTCTCAAGGGCGCCAAAAAGATCAGAATAGAGGTTAGAGAGTCCAACGATATAGCCATCAACCTATACCGCAGTATTGGTTTTGTCGGTAAGGAAAAAATAATGGGGTACTATCCTGACGGTGAAGCGGCGCTTGTCATGTTCATTGAGTCGACATCAGATCATCAAAAGTGAGAATTGTTATTCCCTGTGGTCTCTTAGCAATATTTCCAATTCTGGCTCCTATAATGAAATTGACCCCTTTATTGCTCGATATATCGAGAAGCCTCTGTGTGACGACACCATCAAAGACTATTCCGTAGATCTTATCATTAATATTTTGCAAAATATCCGCCAACTCTCTGACCGCCACCTTTTGTTTGCTTTCCCAAGCTTCGTCAACCAAATTGGCCTCCAGACTTCCCTGAAGTTGCTCGATTATCTTCCTTACCTTAGCAATGTCGAAGCCGGGTGGCATACGGCGCTCTTTCTCCACCTTTGGGCTGACTTTTTCTAAAACCTCAGTAGATTTTTCCACTATTGGCTCCACTGCATACGCTTCTCTTTGGGACGGTTCTGGTCTGCTTGGCTCTTGCTTTCTCTCTGGAACCGTTAATTGATACTGTTCTATCGGAATCTTGCTGCGTAGGCACTTTGCAATCTCTTTACCAGTTAGCTCTTCGACCTCTTTTCCTGGCGGTGCCCTCGCGATATAGTCTATATCCGCCACCTGTAGTAGCTCTCTAAGGATTAATTCTCCACCCCTATCTCCGTCAACAAACGCAATTATCGTCTTCTTTTTACTGAGCTCTTTTATCGTTTCAGGTACAGAGGCCCCTTCCATACCAATGACATTCTTATAACCATGGCGCAACATATTAACAACATCAGCACGCCCTTCTGTAACAATGACCGTATCTGCTTTGTCCGCTTCTGGTCCGGCTGGCAAACTGTCTGGCCCATATTTGCTTATCTCATGAACCCTTACAGACTTCATTATCTCCTCGGAGAGCTCCTTAATCTCGAATGTGCTTTCTGTTTCCCAATGAATTAGTATCTCTCTGGCGCGCTCAATTATCTTCCTTCTCTTCTCTTCTCGGACATCCTCTATCTTTTTGATAAAAACCTTGGCCGAACATGGTCCGACTTTGTCAATCGTCTCGATTGCAGCCGCGATGATCGCAGTCTCCACCCTGTCCAAGCTCGAGGGTATTATCATATTTCCAAAAGATTTGCCGGATTTAGACTCTAAATCGACTTGGATTCTGCCTATCCTTCCGCTCTTTTGCAGCTCCCTCAAGTCAAGCTCTTCGCCCAATAAACCTTCGGTCTGACCGAAGATTGCGCCAATTACATCAGGCTTGTCGACTACACCATCGATCTCTATTCCAGCATATATAGTATACTTTGCAGTAGTTGGTGTTCCACCCATAACCTCTCACCTACAAAAACTTATTAGGCCCTCCATTGGGCTATGGGTGCTTCCTTCATTTTTTCTGATACATGAGTCAACATAGTAAGCATGACACCTCATCTGATCATCAATTAAATTTGATTTAGTAAAAATTAAAAACCTTCACTTAAAAACCTTCCTATATTATTTTCATCTCAACTGCAAGAGCAACTCCCTGGCTTCTTTATTTCTCTCGAAATATTCCCTAATGGGAGCAAGCATCGTTACCAACTCGTCCGAAACCGAATTTTTAAGGTCTAATGGGTGTATCTTTCCTTGGGAATACATGTTCAATAGCTCCTGAGCCGAGTCTACCACCAAATCTCCCCCGTACTTCGGTGCCCTCTTTATGCTTAATTCTCTATTTTTGTGAAGTATTATGTGCTTAGCTATGTCCAGTACGGGATTCCCTTCAATAACCATAGGGGGGCAGTAAGCCCTATTCATCTTTGATCTTATCTCCTCCGGCGAATCATGTATGAATATACATGTCTCTGGTTTCGATTTGCTCATCTTCTGCTCAATCATCGCATCTTCTCCTGTAACTTGCCCTTCCATCCTCCCTTTTCCTTGCAAACTTGGAAGCAGAGGAGTGTGTATCGCTACAGGCTTTTTGTGTGAATACACTTCTGCCACCTCACGCGCCAACACATGCGCCCTCCTTTGATCCATGCCGCCGAGGCATATATCGAGATCTAAGAAGAAAATGTCTTCGACCTGCATACACGGATAGATGAGCTTAGAGAAATCAACAACAGACTCGTCCTCTTTCCTCCCCATTATCGTCACTGCTCTTTTGACTCTTGAAAGGGAGAGCGTCTTTGCAACCCTTAGTAGCCCCTCCCAGTATTCTTTTTGGGCAACCATCTCATCTGCCTTTAAGAACTTTAACCTATCAACATCAACGCCAAAGGCTTTTAGACAGTGTTCTATGTACTTAGCACAGGCATTGATCTTGGCTATATCTCCCCCGAATTTATCATTTATCCACGCATGCCAAGTGGCCTCTAATAGCATCATCCTAACCCCAACGCTCATCAAATCTCTAAGTTTGTTTACCCAGATCATCCACCCTACGTGAAACAGACCAGAGGGCTCGACCCCTATGTACCCCTTAGGTGAAGGGTCTGTCTCGAACAAACGTTGCAAATCTTTTTTCGTTATTACTTCTTGCGCATTTTTTGATATTATTTCCACTTTTGATGCTGCGTCCATTGCAAACGCCACCTTTTTGGCAGGCTGTCGTGTTTCCCGAAGCTAACACCCAACCTCATCGAAGGACGTTTCATCCTGCTCAGGTGGGCTCTCTCTCATCGGGATCTCTCCGACAGCCTGCCCATGAATCTAAGTAAAACTTCCCTATTTAACTATTTGAGCTGTAGGACTGTTGCGGGTGTG
>CAZQQB010000006.1:31364-32924 GCA_964595415.1 uncultured Nitrososphaerota archaeon
GGTCATGCTCATCGCTGAGCAACGCTCGACTCACTTGACCCCTTTTACCCGCCCTGTCGCCCTACAGCGCTCGGCTCCCACCTCATTGCAACATTATATTTGCTACAACCTAAAGATAAGCTTTGCAACGCCCCAAAGCATACTCTCATCTTGACTACCAACCATCCATGACTATTAAATTGCCCTAATTTCAAAATTACAAAATATAAAAATACCGACAATGTTGCTTGAACTTTCCTTAGAACACCCTTCCCAAAAGACTACGGCATCGCGGAAAGATCGCACTCCAATGCCCCTACAGGGAACTCGAGACCAAAATTTACGAGCACTTGAGGCGAGATCTCTCCAACAAAGCCTATCTCTATTTCCTCGATTATTATTTTTGCTGCACGCCCCTCTAAGAAAGGGTACCTATCGTAAGGCTCAAACTTTATTTGTTTTGATAAGTTCCTGAACAATGAAGCTGCCACGGCTTGTATATCCTCATAGCTTACCTTATGATCAACTATGGCTGCAGCCAAGTACGTTGAAACTTTTGCTAAGCCACCATCAATAAAAACCACATCGCCATACTCAAAGACGCGCTGTGGATACGGATGATGGATATTTTGCCCCAGAAATTGAAGGATTTTGGGCAAAATGCAATCTCTAAGAACTGCGAACTCCGACGATACAGGATTGACCAATTCCACGAAGGCCCTTTTCTCCATTAGCGCCTTATCCTCTAACACTGATTTGTTGCTTAGAATGTATGTAACGACCTCTTGGAAACCCATCCCAACCATAAGATCCCTTATCCTCCTCCTCATCCTGCTACCTTTTAGTGGTCTTCCTACGGTCGCGACTTTGGGCGCCTCTGGATTTATGTTATTCAAACCAATAGCTATCACAATATCTTCTACCAAATCAACTTCATGAAGGATGTCTGCTCTATAAGGGGGCGACCACACCTCAAATCTATCCCCTTCTATTTGCAGAACCTCATGCCCCATCCTTCTCAGTAATGATTGAACCTCTTCTGCCTTCAGGTCTAAACCTGAAACCTCCTTTATAGTAGAGAGGCTTAGATTCATACGGACATTTTCCAATTTTGGAGTACGGACTACGCTCTTTCCATATGTCACCTCAACAAACTGAAGAGACCCTTCCCGCTCCATTAAGGAAGTTACCAAAATATTTAAACAAAGATTAATTGTCCGCTCATCAATCCCAGTGACATCTATTATCAGATTCCTAGTATCTCTAGTTACCTTTGTTTCTTCGCTGTTTATTATCGGTGGCATTGAGAGAACTCTGCCCTTAGAGTCATGGAGCAATGGATACCTCATCTTTCCTTGTAGTATCCAAGCGTACTCGATCCCCTTTTGCGTCTTTTTCAGTATTTCAGCCCCATCCATAGCCTCGTTTGCACCGAGTGGGACGAACCTTATCTCCTCGGGCGGAAGCGCTGTATATGTGAAGGGAGGCGACACCCTGTCCAGGTCATAAATACCAATCGACCCTTTTCTCCTGTTTGAGCAGTATGTGCTGTGAAGTTTCTCCTGAAGTTGCATCATTTGT
>CAZQQB010000006.1:32934-34521 GCA_964595415.1 uncultured Nitrososphaerota archaeon
GCCCTATCATCAAGGTTTACATTACGAACAGCCGCCGAGACTATGTATGGGCGAACGTCCGCCGTTGATGCATCGACCTCTAACTTAATGGGTTTTGCGTCATAAACCCTCAACTCTGATCTTGAACCACCGTGGTAAATACGTATTCCACGCGAGATCCCTTCACAACTGAAAAAATCAGGTCTGTCAGATGTAACCTCAAGCGTTATCTCTTCTCCTAAGATCTGCTCCGGTTCACACTTTAGTGCGGAAAGCGTCTCATAAATGACCCCGTCCTCTAGGTCGAGTCCAACAAGCCTCCTCAGGTCTTTAATCTCGATATTTATAGTAGGCATATCAAAGCCACCCCTTCTCCCTTAGCATGCCCAAATTTGATGTGTGCAGTTCACGAATATCGTCGACCCCCAATCGAATCATAGCCAGGCGGTCAATTCCAAAAGCCCATGCTATCACAGGGAAATCGATCCCCAAAGACTTCGTAACCTCAGGTCTGAACAGTCCAGATCCTAAACACTCTATCCATCCAAGAGTCGGGTGCCTCACATAAGCCTCTATGCTCGGTTCCGTAAAAGGGAAGTAACTTGGCTTAAATTTAATCTCTTTAAACCCAAGCTCCATCGCAAACTCGTTGAGTATTCCCAAAAGGTGTTTTACATTTATGCCATGATCCCCCATTATACCATCCAGCTGGCAGAACTCAACCATATGCTTGGAGTCTACGACGTCTGGTCTGAAAACTTTCGAGAGACAAAAAGCCTTCACAGGAGGGGATTTGTGCTCCGATAGATATCGGACCGAGACGGACGTAGTCTGACTTCTCAGGATTGGTCGGCTTGCTATCTCTCTTTTCCACGCATACCTCCAACCTCTCGATCCGGTGTCCCCGCCGCTTTCATGGGCAACTTTAACTTTCGATATCAGTTCTTCAGGCGCATCGATGTGGGACCTAACTCCCTTAACCTGAAAGCTGTCGTGTATCGCACGCGCCGGATGATCTTGCGCCTGGAAAAGCACATCAAAGTTCCAAAATTCGCTCTCCACATAAGGACCTGCTGCCTCCTCAAACCCCATTGCAAAAAGAATCTCCTTGACCTCCTCTAGAAACTCCAGGTATGGGTGCTTTTTACCAATAATTATTGATGGAGGGGATGCTGTAACGTCATAAGGTGGCAATCTCAAACTGCGCCACCTGCCGCTTTTTATCACATCTGAAGTAAGGACCCTGCACATCTCTGCTTCTGGCAATGGGACCTCACCGACCAACTCAACAATGAGAGTCTTTGAAGATCTCAAAGTAACTAGGCCTCTTCTATCCAACTCCTTAAGTCGCTCCAATTCTTCAGGCATTAGCTCTTTCAGCTCGGGCTTGTTAGCAATTTTTTTAATTAACCCGTCCATATCTGGCGGCTCTCTCTTCTTGAGGATGACTTCTGCGATTGGGCCACTTCTATCGATCTCCATTGTACCGCTCCGTTTGCCCCATCCAAGCGCCGCCGAGATCTCTCGCTCATCCAAAAATTTTCTGAGCTCGTTAAGCCTAAGCCTACCGTCAGCCGAGATCAAAATCTTATAAAGGCGAGTTTCAGG
>CAZQQB010000006.1:34637-41039 GCA_964595415.1 uncultured Nitrososphaerota archaeon
AATATGGATGAGATCGGCTCATTCAGAGATGCGGCTAAAGAGGCTGCATCTGCCTTCCCACCCAATTTTTTCAATGATTCTATAAGACGGATCTCTGAACCGCTTAAAGACATCCCCTGAACCCCATCTCAACTTCAATGTTTGATAAGATTACCTTTTTCATCTATTTCTCTATTTCTAATTCTTGTTGAAGAGATCGGAAGCCCGTCCGACGAAACCACATAATCCACGATATAGATCTTCATCCTAGGCATCCCCAACCTATTCCGAATTCTGTTCGCTTCCTCGGCACGTCGTGCAGTCTCCTCGGTGACCACTATGCCTTCGATTGTAGGATCAGTTATGGTGGGACCGTATGGATCCTTCAGTATGACTATTCTAGCCCGCTCCATAAGCCCCTTATTTTTTAGAAAATTCGTCAGTTTTGAAACCCTAATCTCCAGATCTTCATCATGTGTTTTGCCTATATTTCTCAGAAATTCGTCAGAAGTGACCCCGATTACTACAATATCGCCCTTTTGGAATGCTGCCGATATAAGCCGTTCGTGTCCAATATGAAAATGGTCAAAAGTTCCGCCCAAAGCCACAAACCTATGTTGCGGCATTTCATTTAGTCCTTCTTTATCGGAATGGCATATATTGCCCGTATATATGAAATGCTCGCGCACTTCTTGCAAGCCCCAACTTCTTTGAACACATAATCTCCTTCCGAGAATGGTCTCTCCTCCCTTATGTCGCAACCCTTGCACCCTATAACCGTTATTACGTTCTCTGTCGCGACCTCGGCTCTTTGCATTGAACGCCCTCCGATAAAATAAATGCCCCATGACACAACAAGCAGCACCAATCCTGCTATCATTAGAGCATCGCTGTAAATCGATAGCAGATCTACAAATGTTGCCAGCACAAACAGAGCAAAGGCACCCAAAGTCAAAAGGATTGATATTATAGCAAATCTTGATTGTCGCCCTTTTGACATTATTATCACCATCATTGACCTATGCCTATTGTATTTCCAATCCCTGCAATTATCACAACTTCCCCCTCCTTCGTCCTCTCAACGACCGCCCTCTTTATTTTTTCGACTATAGTGTCTGATGCTTCCACAATCTCCTTTTTCATAGTCGTCAAAGCCTCCTCGAGATCCATTTTACAGACTATCGCGTCCAGCGGTATCTTGTACTTCGTAGCAACTTCCTCTATCTTATATTTCTCAGGGCCTGGATCGCCTATGGCTGCTCCAACCCCCTCTACCACTTCACCAGTGGTCTCTCCCTCCAACTTTGATGAGGCATCCACCATGAATATCCTCGCGACCTTCCCTCCCATCTCCTCAACAATCCTCTTTACTGCCTCCCCAGGTTTTCCGAGCAAACCACCTGGTCCCTCGGCTTTGAGCACATAGGCTTTTCTGTTCGATATATCCAGCTCAGAGCAGACGATATCCTCTGCTACGATCTTCTTCGGTAGCCCATACATCAATTTTGATGCTACCAATGGACCAAGCCCGTCACCCACAGGCCTTCCTGCCGAGAAAGTCTTCTGAGCATTAAAATACGCCTCCGCCATCTTCATTATCAGGGGCAGTTGCATATCCAACTGAACAAATATCATCAGGCTTTTAGTCTTTTTACCCAATATTAAATAATGCCTGACGACTTTGAATATGAAGTTTAAAGCCATGGCCGCTTCGAGGATGTCTTCTGTATTGGCCGCTTCTGCCCTTCCTGCCTTTGGAGCGATCTGCGACACAAATGCCTTGAACCTGTCTCTCCGATTATCAAGAAGATGTTCCAATCTACTTAATACGCCGAAAGGATCTCTGTCTACAGGCTCTATAGTGAAGAAGTCTAGAAATGATGTGACCTGTGAGCGTATATCGGCGTTCTCCTGCGCAAACTTTTGGACACTCTTCAGAGCCTCCTCCCTGCTTTTATCAGCAAGCATCTGCAGCTTCATTGTGGCCTTCTCTACATTTCTTTGGTAAGTCCAAATCTGTAACCTCTGATTAAAGAGAAGTATCATGGAAAAGAAAAATACTACCCAAAGAATATTCAGGATAATTGATGACATATCGTTGCCCGTAGGAAATATCCCCTGACCAACTGGAACGACCATATTTACCACGACAATGTTCAAGAAAATAGACATGTGAGATATATTTATTTCTAATTTCTAATTTACATTGAATTTTTAATTTCCTATTTCCATATCCCAAATCTTTTAAATTAAAATGGCCGCCAGCTTCTGCGGCTTCCCAGACCCTCTCGGCATCCAGTACAACCGCAGACGTTTGATGGTTTAACTACCGTGTTCGGAATGGGAACGGGTGGAACCCATCAACTATGGCCGGCGTACCACAATAGTAGAAAAAAGATTGGTTTTTAAAGTTTACTATTCTACTGTTCCATAACAATCATAGTCATCGTAGAACGAACCTTGTCCAATTGTCGTATCTTCTTAGTGACGGTCTCCCTTAGCTTTTCCAATGTGTCAGACTCGAGCATCACGATTATGTCGTAGACGCCATATACCATGTACGCTTGCTTGACCTCTTGGACTTTTCTAATATTGTCTAGAACTTCTTTGTCCGTCCCCGCCTCCACATTCACCAATACAAAAGCAAGCGGCATTCTTACACCCTATTATGATCTCAACTATTTAACTTATAACTTCTTTGGACAGAAGCCCGACAACATGCTTCAATAAGCCCAAAAAATGGTGGGGCTGGAGGGACTTGAACCCCCGACATGCGGGTTACCCCGCTCTAGCAGCTCCAGAAGACAATCATCCCCTATGGGTCAAATTCTAGTGCTAGACCTCTGGAGCCCTTGACGAGGTGAAGGGGTCCTTCACCTTGCCGTCATACCGTGCTAGACCACAGCCCCACCAAAAACACATGGATGTGGCTGCATTATATAAATTTTTAGAAATAGGACGCCACAGAAGAATTAGGAAGCCCCAGGCGGGGTTTGAACCCGCGACCACCGCCTCTTTGGGGGGTGCTTACCAAGGCGGTGCTCTACCAGGCTGAGCCACTGGGGCTTGTGGGATCTCTCCACATAAGAAGGTTAATTAATTTTTTTATACGTGATGAGACCTTTGATTTTGGTCTTCCATAAATCTCTATCGAGTTTCTTTTATATGGCAGTGATTCCATTTAGTAATATATAGGGTGAGGAGATGGCAAAAACGCTAAGGGAAGAATTCCCAAGCGTTATAGATATCTCTTATCAAGAATACCTAAAACACAAACACATCTTTGACATAATGACAAAAGATCCGGTTTCCATAGATGGCAGGGCTACCATGTTTGAGGCTGCCAAACTTATGGGCGAGAAACACATCGGGAGCCTGTTAGTTAGAGGAACCGATAGGCCAGCCGGCATCGTAACAGAGAGGGACCTACTCACCCGTGTGATAGCCGCAGAGAGAGACCCCAAGGTGGTCAGAGTATACGAGGTTTTATCCCCAAGGCTGATAACAATTAAGCCCCAAGCAACTATCAAGGAGGGCGCAAGAACAATGATTAAGGAGAAGGGTAGGCTTGTGGTCACTGAGGGTAGAAAGGTGGTCGGCATCGTCACAGCCTCGGACCTCATAAGAGCATTGCCGGATGCCCCGGAGACCTCTGTCCCAGTCCAAAAATTTATGACAAAAAAAGTGGAATGCATAGGACCTGACATCAAGGTTTGGGAAGTTGCCAAGAAGATGGGTAGAGAAAGAATAGGCTCCGTCATCGTCAAAAAAGAAGGCAAGCCTTGGGGCATCTTCACGGAGAGGGATCTTCTTACTAAGGTGATTTACTCTGGTGCAGACCTAGAAGACCCTGTCTCTAAATACACGTCTGCCCCCCTAGTAAAAATTTCGCCGGAGTACAGCATCCACAAGGCAGCAATCACTATGGCTCAAAAACATATTAGAAGGTTGCCTGTCTTTAAGGAAGGGCGTCTGGTTGGCATAATAACTGCCAGAGATCTTGTGGAAGCCTACGCTCTCTAATTTTTTTTTAATTTTTTAGGGGCATACTCTCTATTCGCTGGCAGAGTACAACAATTTAGTATTTTATTGTGAAGTTATTATTTTCTCTCATAAGCCCTTCAAAGGCGCAAAAGCAGTATGTGTCCACAATCATTTGCGATCTAAGCAAAACTGGTAAGTAACCAACATCAATTTGTTACCCCAAGGCGCGTCAAATGTATATTCATCTACTTGGTTGAAACCATTTTTCTCATAGAACTTTCTTGCATGAAATTCTTCCTTTCCAGCATTTATAATTAATTTCTTAAATCCAGCCTGTTCCAGTTCGGCTATAACATACCGAAGTAGCTTAGTTCCTGTGCCCTTCCTTGCAAATTGAAAATACTATGATGCGATCTAGTTCAACTGTCTCCTCATTTCTTATTACTGTTTGAGCGAAACACATTATGGTTTTACCGTCGTCCTGCATGGCCAAGTAAAATTTTGACCTTCCCATGTTCCTGGCCTTTAGCAAGTTCTCCTCGATAAACGCCCTTCTGACGTATTCTTCTGGTATTCCAAATTTGGCAACATTCTCTTGGTAAATCTCTCCATTCTTGTCCTCTAAGATCCTCAAAAGTGTTCTGCTAAGTATCCTGATAGCTTCTTCATCAGCCTCGGTTATTTTGACCAAATTTTGATCCAACAAGGATCATTTTACATCAAATGTAATTAAAAGCCTATTGATTTTTCCTAAAAAATCTGCCATCCCCCTTCTGGGGACAACATCTGATTACTTTGCTATTTGTAAGCCTCTACTTTGATACTTGAGATCTTTCCCAGTAGTTCTCTACCAACATCTATAGTGTAGGGTGTTTCTGAAACGATCTTGACGTCTTTGAAGCCCGCCTTTCTTATTATCCTCAAGTACTCATTCTTCTCAAGCGCACCTGCCACACAATCTGCCCAAGCATCAAAGCTCTTCCTGAGACTTTCAGGCAATTCTCCTTCGGTAACTAAGTCAGATATCATCATTCGACCTCCATGCTTTAGAACCCTGTAGGCCTCTCGAAAAACCATTTCCTTGTCGGGTGAAAGATTTATGACACAATTGCTTACAATTATGTCGACGGACTCATTATCAACGGGCAAATTCTCTATCTCACCTAAACGGAACTCTACATTATTATATCCATACTTTGACGCAACAGTCTTGGCTTTGTTGATCATCTCCTCTGTCATGTCCACACCGATGACTTTACCTTTGGGTCCGACCCTCTTTGCAGCCAAAAATACGTCAATCCCGCCACCAGAACCCAGATCCAGGACGGTCTCCCCTTCTTTTATCCCCGCCAATGCGACCGGGTTCCCACAGCCTAATCCCATAATGACCTCTTCTGGCAGAAGGTTAAGATCATCTTCAGTGTATCCTATCTTTAAAGCTACAACTTTAGGATCAACACTGCAACCACATGAGGGGTAGCAAGATCCACCATCTTTAGCAATTTCGCCGTATCTCTTCTTTACATAACTCTTTACATCTTCCTCAGGCACAATCGTCCCTCATAAGTAATTGGCTACCTTATCCCACCAATAATATATAAATATATTGGGCGTACGATATTAAACCATGAGTGATTGTTGCCCAGAATTACCTAATTGCTGTGATATGCGTGGCATGCTATCTTTCTATATGCTTTGGCTTCTCTCAAAGAGATCTATGAACGGACAGGAGTTGTGCAAGGAGCTAGCAAAGCGAAGAGGCAGCAAACCGTCTGCTGGCACCATATACCCTGCTCTAAGGAGTCTTAGGCAAAATGGTTTGGTAAATATGGAGAGGCGAGGCAGGGCGACAGTGTATTCTGTTTCAGAAAAGGGTCGGGATGAACTAGAAAGAGCGTGCAGGTACTTTTGTAGCGTTTTTGGAGAGATTTTACAGGATCGCTTACAGAGCACGAATAAGTTAGTCCCATTCTTCTGGAAGAAATAAATTCTGACTTACTGGAACCAACTAATTTGCCGGAACGAATCGTTTTCAGCGATCTCTCTAAACCTTCCTTTAATAAATTTGGCATTTTATCTTTCCCATCTTTCATAGTAATAATTGTTCTATTATCTTGAAAGCCCAGTAAGTATAAATTCTTTCAACATTCTCTAGATCTAAAGGGTTGCGAAGTTGTATGAAACTTCCTGAATATGTTCAAGTTGAAGAAGTTAAGAATGTTTGTAAAAACCTTGGAATTAGGGACTGGACCATCATGAAAAAGGCAGAAGTCACACTCGAGGAGGCTAAGAAGATTTTGGCGGAACTTGAGACTGGCGATATGGCGATAGACGTGGAGAATTTCAGAATAGGTTTAGAAGTGGAACTTGAGCACGGCATACGATATCCAGAGGCTAATGTAACCAACAATCATCCAATCCTGACAGGCAAGATCGTAT
>CAZQQB010000007.1:0-3664 GCA_964595415.1 uncultured Nitrososphaerota archaeon
ATTACCCCCCAGTCTTTCTTAACAATTGGCTCCTCTGAAAGTTTTGTTCTTGAGGCATCGGACCTGCAAGCGATGGCAGTTCTCAAAGCCTTGAGCCCTGTCTCCTTCAGAGTCTCCCAATCCAGCATATTGGTCGATGCGAAAGCTAACGAGCCGTCCTTTATCACCCGCACTCCTACACCATATGCCTCGGCATACTCCGGAGGCTCAGGCTCCCCATTCTTCAGCAGTCCACTGACCTCTGCATTTCTTTGGAGTCTTACCTCAGCATAGTCTGCGCCTTCCTTCATTAATAGGTCTATTAGACCCTCTCCATTCATCATGACACACCCGGTGAGTTTATGAGTTGATTTTATATTTATTCAGCCTTAATATACCTTAACAGCATCAGTTTTGTCTACATTATCTTTCTACATGCTATGGAGGGGGAAACTTGTTTAGAGAAATTCCATATACCGATATGTATGAGTTGGTTAAGAACGACAGGATCGCCAGAGTTTTTGGTATAACCCTGGAGGGATATGGGGAAGGCTGGGCAAAAACATCGATGACAGTCAGAGAGGAGGCTCTCAATGCCTATGATGCAGCCCATGGCGCGGCCATCTATGCCCTCTCGGATGTTGCCTTTGCTGTTGCCTGCAACTCCCACGGTCAGAAGGCAGTGGCCTTGAGCGTAACAATTCATTACAGGCGACCTGTGATCAATGGTAAGCACCTCTTCGCAGAGGCACGCGAGGAGAGCCGGGGGAAGACAACAGCCCTCTATCGACTAAAAGTGACTGAAGAAGACGGCAAGCTGGTGGCGGTGGCCGACGGGCTTGCCTATATATCGGGTTAGGTGATCCTATTGCCATATCCCATAGAGCTCATCTCTCCAGATGAGAAGCGCAGGCTCTACTCTGAGCTGATAAAGCTGCCTCTATACACAAGGAAGGCCAACATCTACGGCTGCTGCATCAAATTTCTCACGGACAGCAGACCCTTTGTTGACATATGGACCGACAACTTCTACACAGCGGACGAGAATGTCCGGTCACACGGAAGGTTGATTGCGGTACAAGACCAAAACCAGCCACTAAACATGAAGTACGATCCCCTCACAAAGACTGCCTTCGCATTTAATTTTGACTACTATGGTTGGATCAAGAGCTTAGCCTTGGCAATAGCCGGGGATATGCTCGAGGACTCACATGAAATTCACTCGGTCCATGGGGCGATTCTCGACATAGACGGTTCAGGGGTTGCACTGATAGCACCGAGCGGTGTCGGAAAGACCACGCACAGCTGGGGAATGCTTAGAAACAACGGCGTGCGGCTCGTGGCTGACGACTGGTTTTTTGTGAGGGTCTACGAAAGGAGCGCTCTGGCTTATGGCTCAGAGAAGAACTGCTACGTTGACGCGGAGCTGAGCAAGATCTGGACAAAGTACAAGGATATGCTGGAGAGGGTAGTTGTGGACAAAAGGGGAAGGGCTATCGTCAATGCAAGATGGGTGGTTGGAATAGACGGGGTGGTACCCCTCACGAAGATGAAAAAGATCTTCTTACTGAAAAGGGATCATGCCGACCCTACGGTGGTGAGGGAGGTAAACCCAGAGGAGGCACTAGAGATCTTGGTCGGTAACAACTTTTACAACCCTCACCAACTAGTTAAGGACGACCGGAAGAACACTCTCAGGAGGGATTTCTACAGGCGACTGCTGGAAATGGTCGAGGTTTACATCGCGAACACCTCCGAAGCACCCGCTATCGTCCAAGACGAGATCTTCCGCAGGGCGAGATCCTAAACCGATAAATATGAGACACAATTAGTGAATCAGAATGAGAAAAGATGAAGCACCTCCTCTACGTCCTGCTTGATGGTCTCGGGGATCTCCCCGTGGATCCCTTAGGAGGCAAAACTCCTCTTGAGGCAGCAGAACACCCGAACATGGACGCTTTGGCAAAGAATGGGGTCTCCGGTAGCGTTTATACCGTGGGTGAAGGAATAGCCCCAGAGTCGGATGTGGCGATTATAAGCATGCTCGGATACGACCCTGTAAAGAGCTATACAGGGAGGGGTCCAATCGAGGTTTTTGGGTCTGGCATGGTTATGGATAATGGCGACCTTGCCGTGAGGTGCAACTTTGCAACCGTCGATGATAACCTTAATATAATAGACAGGCGGTGCGGAAGGTCCCTATCCAACGATGAGGCGAGGATCTTGGCTGATGTTATAAACCGAAACGTCTCACTTGAATCTCATCCGGCCACATTTGAGTTCCGAAACACCGTTGGGCACAGGGCTGTCCTGCTCATAGAGTGTGAAGAGGGTCCGCTCTCGGGCAACATCACAAACACCGATCCTGCTTACCAAAAATTTGAGGGACTGGGGATCGCCTCAGCATCATTTGTAAACAGGATTATGTCATGCGAGCCGCTCGATAGCTCAGATGAGGCGCGGCGCGCTGCAGATCTCTTGAATGAGTTCACAAAAAAGAGCCACGAGGCACTCAAAGACCATCCATTAAATATGATTCGGATAAGGGAGAATAAGCCCCCCGCAAACGCTCTCCTCTCGAGGGACGCTGGCTCAAAGCTGCCCAACTTCCAGTCTATCAAGGAGAAGTACGGCAGAGAGTTTGCGTCCATGGTAGAGATGCCGGTTGAGAGGGGCATAGCGCTGTTATGCGGTATGGACCTTGTCGAGCTACCGCTGCCTACTGGGGACTTGGATTGGGACTACCGAAAGAGGGCTGAACTGGCGAGCGAACTCATTCAGATATATGGGGCGGTGTACGTTCACATAAAAGGGCCCGACGAGCCGGCCCACGATGGCGACTGCGACCGAAAGAAGAGGAGCATCGAACAAATAGACAAGCACTTCTTCGGCAACCTCAGTCTAGATCTTTCCAAGACCGTCGTCTCAGTCACCTCCGACCACTCAACTCCCTGCGCCCTTAAGGCACATTCTGGGGATCCAGTCCCACTGATGGTCTCTGGGGGCGAGATCAAAAGCGATGGAACAGAGGCCTTTGGTGAGCGCTTCTGCGCAAGGGGCTCCTTAGGGATAATGAAAGGGCAAGAGGTTTTAAAACGGATCCTGTCCCTTAGACTTTGAGTACCGTTCTTTGATAAGTTATATCGCCACAATTTCTTTGATGTCGTTATACCATTAAATGTTTTAAAACCTATTCACCGTTTTGATAAACAATCGGGTTGCCAAAGAGCATTGGCCTCAGAACAAACTCACAAGTCAATAGTGAGCCCAACATCTCCGAATATTACAGCACTGCCAAACTCCTGCCTCAGTAGGTAAGCGGCGTCCCTGCCAGTGCAGTGGCACGGTACTAGCATATTCGGATTCACGGATTTTAGAGCACCTACAGTCACCTTCAACTTCTCTTCAGAGGCATCGTTCAGGTGGAAACCCCCGATGATCGCATAGATCTCTTCCCTTCCTGTGATCCTCTTTACGTAATCTGCCGTGTTGACGACGCCTGAATGGGCACATCCTGTAATAACAACAACCCCTTTTCCCATGACTTCCAGTGCCACTGCTTGGTCGTCAAGAAATGGATCTGGTTCTAACCTTCCATCGATCTCCATGTAGAACTCGGTCTCCGGCCTCTCAAAGTCGTTGCTCCTCTCTATGGTCCCTGTTGTTGCCAGCCAATTATCAATGG
>CAZQQB010000007.1:3679-7485 GCA_964595415.1 uncultured Nitrososphaerota archaeon
AATCAAAGCACCCGCATCCTCGAGCTCCGCCCTAGAGAAAGGTATTCCTATCTCTTTGAGATCCCCTTTGATCTTCTTAAACCTCCTGTAAAATACCATCGGATGAGCATATATGCTACACTGGGATGGCACCCTCCTCACCATATTGAGCAGACCGCCCGTGTGGTCGTAGTGTCCGTGACTGAGAACCACGGTATTAATCCCGCTCTTCTTCATGGTCTCCAAGTTGTTTATCAGCACCTTGCCCGTCTGACCCGTGTCGAAGAGGATCTCCCCCTTTTCGGAAGTTATTAGGATGGAGAAACCGTGTTCTCCAAGTATGTTCTTTGAGCTAGCGAGGACCGAATTATCTGAGATTATGTAAAGCCTTGCATGATCAACCTCATCGAGATGGACATGCCCCATTTTAATCCTCTCTTAGTTTTGAATGGGTTTAGACGATATAAAAATATTTTTTAAAAATTATACTTCGGCTCGCTCAGCCTTATTTGGGCATTGAGGAGAGTTCTGCCTAACCAACCTTCAAATTTTAATTTTAAAGCTTTGCTCATAAAGAGACACAAGATCGAGAGAGATCAGATTTATGGCAATCCTGATTTCAGCACTAGACTCAACCTCTACGGGATAGCTATAAAGAGATCAGTCAGGAAATTGAATTCTAGCTCCCTTCTTTAAAGCCATGCCAGATTCCGCCCATATGGCCTTAATTATGGCGCAAGGCACGGCACACGGGACACACCCTCCCATGGACTCTTGCTTTTTTTGTAAATCGCATTATCCTCGAAGGACATTATAGCATCGGATTTCTTTAGTTTTGAGCCAATAGCGTCCACAAGATTTCTGATTACATCACAATCGCTTTGAATATCTATGGTCATTGTTTCGTCCGTGGTCTTTGTAACCTTAATTATCGTCTTAAGTTTGCAGTTTTCATCTAACACTTCAACCAATGTGGTCAAAAATTATTTCTTCCGATTGAAAACTAAGAAATCTTAAAACATTGAGTGGTATAAAATGTTATACCAACAAATCCTAAACCAAATGCTATTCAAGGATGAATAATCTATGGACTCACGCTTGACCATTAAAATTGAATACACTCTTCAGCAAAGCTTTTTTCTACACATATTAAAAAGAAAAAATCTGGCATACCCAAAAATGTGAAATATATATGGACGATTGCAAAAAAATGATGGCATGCAGTTAGGCATGGAGATCTTCGGAGTTTTTTTGGTCGGAATGGCTTTAGGCCTATCCATAGCTGCGCCTCCTGGGCCTGTGAATGCCATGATTGCAGTCCAGTCAACCAGGTCCGCATTCAGGGGGTTTCTTGTGGGTCTTGGCGCGATGACCTCGGACGCCACATTTTTAGTAATCACGTATAATTTGAGGCAGATCTTCGAGATAGAGGAACTGTTCAGGGCAGGACTCTCCTTGGTCAGTACAGCACTTTTGGCATGCCTCGCCTATCTGACGATTAAATCAGTCCGGGGCGTGAATAAGCCAGAAGTTGGAACGAAAAGAGCCTCGCCGATACCTTACTTGACGGGCCTATCCATCGGATTCACCAACCCGTTCCAGATAGCCTGGTGGATGAGCGTAGGCCTATCTCTAATCTCTAGCATAGGTTTGGTGATAATCCTGGGGTTCTTCAGCGGAATAATGGTTTGGATCATCTCTTTCCCCTTGGTGATATACTTTGCCCAGAGCCGAATACCATCCCTCTATAAGATTGTGGGTTACGTCTCTGCAACCCTCTTAATCGCGTTCTCATTGTGGTTCTTGTATAGTGCTTTTGGGATAATTCTTTCGTACTCGTGACCAAATTCTACTTTCAAGCCTTCTCCATAAACTCGGTTTATGGCATTTTGTCTTTCAAACCTGTTTTAAGTAATACATGTGACTACTCTCGTCAAAATTTGGTCAATATATTTTAATTTTTAAAGAAGAATATTATTGGGTGATCACAATGTTTGACGAAGAGTTCTTCCCCCGTTGGTTAAGAAGAAGGTGGCCTTTCTACGATCTATTCTTCAGGGACGCAGAGGAAATGTTCAAGGAGATGGAGAGGGAGTTCGACCGTCTCTTCAAGGATAAAGAGCTATTCAGGGAGAGGGTTCTCCCCGACGGAACTAGAGTACAAGAGTTTGGTCCAATCATTTACGGCTACAGCATGACCATCGGTCCTGACGGAAAGCCAGTGATACGCGAGTTTGGTAACATCAAGAGAGAGGTCGGACCTGGCATAAAGTCGCGCCTCGACATACGGGAGGAGCGGGAGCCGCTCGTGGACATCATCACTACGGAGAACGAGGTGAAGGTCTTTGCCGAGCTGCCTGGCATAGAGAAGGAGGACATCAAACTCCAAGGCACTCCGACAATGTTGACAATCTCCGCGGACAATCCACAACGCAAATACTACAAGGAGGTCGAGCTCCCCGTTGAGGTCGACATAGAGAAGGCGAAGTCATCTTACAAGAACGGCGTACTCGAAGTGGTTCTCCCGAAGAAGGAAGCAAAGGAGAAGGGCAAGACCATAAAAATCGAGTAATTTTTCAATTTTTACCTTTCTTTTTTTATTTTTTAATACTTGGTAGTCCTGAAACAAAATAACATTTTTTTCCTATGGGTCCCTCCTAGAACATTTTAATCCTACAGAATAAAAGAATTAAAGGTGTTAATACTTTATTTGATGATTAATGGAAACTGGCAGACCTATGCACGATGTGTGGAGCATGCACCAAACGCTGATTTCTTCACGACGACGAATGATATGAAGTATCGGACCATGGCCAAAGTCGAGGCTGACAGGAAAGGGGCAGAGATCGGCGTCGGTTGCGTCTTATACATGTACCACATTACTAGCGTTGTTATGGAATCTGTTCGCAAGATGTTGGCGCTCTCTCAACTTTTCCTCGAGAATCTCGCAGATTGAGAAAATTGTCTTGGCAAATTAATCCACTCTCGTCTCGTTACTGTTGTGCTCTACTGTAAATTGTGATTTTTTTGTCTCTTTCAGTTGACCGACGACTAAAAATCAACGCTTCGACACTCGTTAATTTCCACCAAATTAAACTGCCTATCTGAAAAATATGTAGCTATGTGCGCCACCCGCCGTGAAAGGATTGGGTACTTGCTCATAGCATTAACTTGCTCATAGCATTAAATGCTCACGACATTAAGCGTCGGAGAAACGCTAATAAAGCGCCAAATAAAGAATGGTGTCTTGGAGATATATGAAGGAAGAAATTCTAAAGGGTTTGACCGAGTCAGTGATCTCTGGCGATGTCGAAAAGTGCATCAATTTTGCAAAGAAAGCCTTAGAGACAGGGATAGACGCCTATGAGGCCATAATGGATGGCTGCGCAAAAGGGATGTCATCAGTGAGCGAAAAATACGAGAAGGGAGAGATGTACGTGCCCGAGATCCTCTGTTCAGCAGAGGCGATGTATGCTGCCATGGACATCTTAAAACCTAACCTAAAAGCAGAGCGTTTGGGAGCCCCGAAGAAGGTCGTGCTTGGCGTCGTCAGGGGAGATATCCACGACATAGGTAAGAACTTGGTGAAGCTAATGATGGAGGCAGCAGGCTTCCAGGTGATAGACCTCGGCAAGGATGTCCCGAACGAGAAATTCGTTGAGGCAGTGGTTAAGGAGAAGGCGGAGATGTGCGGAATGTCCGCACTGATGACGACTTCCATGATATTCATGCCTGAGATAATCAAGGACCTCAAACAAAAGTCGCCCGAAACGATAACGATGGTTGGCGGTGGACCTCTCAGCCCAGAACTTGCCGAGAACTATGGC
>CAZQQB010000007.1:7500-11039 GCA_964595415.1 uncultured Nitrososphaerota archaeon
GGACGCTGCTGCCGCCGTCAGGGTGGCTAAGGAGCTACTCGGCAGGAGGGGTTTGATGTGATGGTAGACCGCATGAGGCCTGGCGAGAGGTTGATGGCGGTACTTATGGGGCAGAAGCCCGACAGGGTTCCTGTCAGCCCATTCATCCTTGGCTATGCCGCAAAGGTGGTCGGCCTCCCAATCGGCGATCTCTATGCCGATCCAAAGAAGAGTTTCAAGGCCCAGCTACTCTGCGCCGAGATGCACGGCTACGACGCCTCGCCCATGTACGGATACGCAGCCGTGGGGGCATGGGAGTTTGGTGGAAAGGTTGGCTTCCCATACGAGCCAGGGCAGTCTGCCCCCTACGTCATCAAAGAGCCCGTCGAGAGCGAGGAGGATGTTGACAAACTTGAGGTTCCTGATCCAAGGACGGCCGGCTCTGTGCCCATAGCGATGGAGATAGCCCGCCAGTGTAATGCGATCGGTCTTCCGGCGGTATTCCAGACTGGAGAGGTTCTGACCTATGCTGGAAACATCATTGGACCTTCTAGGCTCATGACTTGGATGATCAGGAAACCAGAATTGGTACACAAGGTCTGCAGAAAGATCGAGGAGTTCTTGATAGCCTCCGCGGAATACTTCATATCCACCTTCGGGGCAGACAGGTGTCTACCATTCGCCGGTGGTCCGATAGAGTCTAACAAGCTCATTAGCGCCAAACAGTTCGGGGAGTTCGTGTATCCATACATGCTCAGGGTGCACAGGAAACTGCTTGACATGGGCATCCACATCATCCTCGAGCACCCGTGCGCCGACCAGAACAAGAACATGCCATGGTACAGGAAGCTTAGAGAGGAGTGCGGTTGGAGGGGAAAGTACGTATGGAACTTTGGTCCGGAGACGCCACTGGAGACCCAGATCGCCGAGTTTGGCGAGCATGATGTAATAATGGGAAACGTCGACCCTCCGTCCTTCCAATTCAAGAGCTTCGATGAGATCCTGTTGCTCTGCAAGGACAACATAGAGAGGGGCACTAAGAACCCGTCAGGCTACATCCTTGGTCCGGGCTGCGAGATGCCACCTCTGACGCCCCCGATCAACATCTACGCCATGATAAAGGCTTCGCGCGAGTACGGGGCATACAGGTAAAACGCAAAATAACTTTTTCCTAATTTTCAGGTTAATTTTTTTGCTGCACTCTACAAAGATAAAGGGGGATCCTCTTGAAGGTGGTACAGATAGCCGGCTTCCTGGGAAGTGGCAAGACTACAACCATAATTGCCCTCTCCAAGAAAATAGCCAGCGGGGGCAAAAGAGTGGCCATAATAGTCAATGAGATTGGCGACGTTCCCGTGGACGCCAAGGTCGTGAGCGAGTACGGACTTAAGGTAAGGGACATCGGCGGTGGGTGCATCTGTTGCGAGCTGCTGGTGAGTCTGACGTATACCTTGGAAGAGCTGGTCAAGTGCTATTCCCCCGATCTTGTCTTGATAGAGCCATCCGGCGTATCGATACCCTCGTCGATCAAGGATGGCATTAGTATGGTGAAAGCCTTCAATATCGAAAAGGGTCCTGTAGTAGTACTCTTCGACGGGGAGAGGGGCGATGAGCAAATATCTGATGATGACTTAGGGATGTTCGTGAAGAGGCAGCTCATGGGCGCAGACCTCATAGCAATTAACAAGGTCGACATCTTGGAAGAAGAGAGGATCAGGTCGTATGAGGAAGTACTAAGATCCGTCAAGCCTGGCGCAAGGATCCTCAGAGTCTCGGCTAAAAGCGGGTATGGGCTCCAGGAGCTTATAGACGCGATAATTTGATCAAGGGGTAGGCGAATATGGAAGATCATGAGCATCCAACGGTTCCACACGAGGAAGAAAACTTGAAGATAGGAGGATACGGCGGCGAATTCCAAATCCAATTCAAAAGGGCAGTCGAACCGTCTGAGATCAAACTCATCACAGTTGAAATGATTGAGGCCATCACGGACGGTCTAATGAGAAAAGGGGCCAAGGGCATCGGTCACATAAAGGCATACATCAGAGGAACTAACGGTTACCTGCGAACCGACTCGCTCGGGTCGAGATACGGGATACACATCGACGGATCCCTATCAAAACCAGAAGACTCTGTGCGTCTCGTCATCAACACAATCGCATTGGGCATCAAGAAGGAGGAAGTTGCTAGAGTAACCAAGGAGAGCATAAGAAGTTTGGCTCAAAAGTATGATTTCTCAACAACGCCCCTAAAAATGGATTAGTTTTTTGATAAACAATGCAGACTGATGGATAGACAACCGCATAATGTCCAAAAGTCTTGGATATGTTTCAAAAGTCTTGGACATGTTGAAACCAAAGAAGCGTCCAGCTAATATATCCATGCCGTTATAATCTTATGTGTGACCTGCCTTGGAGATCCCTGAACGGCTCAGGTCGCAGACCTCCGAGATGGCACAGATATTCGTCTCGAGAATGCTGAATCTACACGACAGGGGGGATCTTAAGCCGTGCTTCCGGTGTCTGCGCCATGACGCGCTCGCTGTTCCCACCATTGAGCCTGGGGAGTACTACGCCGTCGGCGTGGACGGATCCATGGAGTATGACGAGCTACTTGAGATGATACTCTTCTACACCTGCGCCACGGGCTTCAGATGCCCTGTAACAGTAAAGGATGGCATCCGTTTCAACCTTCGTGAGGTCGAACGGGACTCCAAGTTGGAGGCCTCTGCCTCTATACCCATGTGGATGGAGGATGTCTCCTCGGTAACAGGTGAGACCGACTCAACGGATAAGGAGCTCGTCTGGTCCGCCGAGAAGGTCCCTTTTGCAGTCATGACAATGGCCGAGCTTTATTTGGCACTGAAGGCTGCGGAGGATCCAGGTGTGAGGGTCGTATTCCTTGACAGACCCATTCACGGAACATTTTTGCCCCTCGCCCGGGATCTTAGGACGATCCTAAGGAACAAAAAGTCTGCCCTCTTCAACATCAACACCACTTACGGGCGCCCATCCCTTCTAGACTTGGGGCTCGTCCTAACTCTGGGATATGGGCGGAGCGTACTTCCGAGCAGGAGAAGGTATCTCCCCTACTTGGTCATAAAATACCTGCTGGAAAAGGGTGAGGCCGATGCGGGCGAGCTCTGCAAAACCCTTGGCGAAGACTTAGAAACCCTAACAAAGAGCGTTAAATGGCTAGTTGAGAAGACTGCAGTGGATTTCCTTGAGGGAGGCGTGGAAGACCTGCTTAGGCTGAAGGAGGCCGTCAAGAACTACTGGCCCAGAATGAAGGAACTTGCACTCAAGGTTGTCCACCACATGTTCTTCTCTTCTGGGCACCCGCTCATCATACCAGGGAGCGATGAGTGGCTTACCGTATGGGACCTAAACGCGGTAAACCTCGTATTGATCCAGATGCTCAGGGAGAGATCCGCGCACGTCCTATTCATCGGAATAGCAAAAGACACGACGGCTTCAGACTTCATATCAAGCGTTGTTCCTTACGCCATGGCATCAGGACTCGTCAAGGGCAGCAGAAGCCTCCCCGCCATCAGGCATGAC